>DATKQD010000221.1:0-5702 GCA_035532895.1 Chloroflexota bacterium | reverse complement strand
TGGCCGCCGCCTGAGAGAGCTTGCCCCCTTCTACCCACCAGACAAGCGCGTGCGTGTCCAGCACGATCACCGCAGAGCCTTCCAGTCCTCCAGACCCACGGGTTCAAGCGGATCCTGATAATGCAGAACCGTCCCTCTGAGTGCCTCCAAAGGATCCGCGTCCGCCTGCTGGTAGGGCCGGACCTCAATACTGGGCCGGCCATTGTCGGTGACCACAATGACTTCGCCGCTCGACTCAATCTGCCGAAAGAGCTCAAGCGCTTTCGCCTTGAACCGCGATTTTGAAACGTAATGTACAGCCATAGTCACGTGCCCCTAGTCATGCAGTGTACCAGCTTCCCAGCCGCGTATGATGGCCCTCATCTGACTTGGGGAGGGCGCAGGTGGCCTGGCTGACAGTTCATGGAACGGACATCCATTACCTCGAGGTTGGCACGGGTGAGCCAATGGTATTTCTGCATGGGAATGGTTCTAGTGCCCTGAACTGGCATCAGCAGGTGGACGCGTTCCATGGAAAGTACCGGATTCTTGCCTACGACAGTGTGAACCACGGGCATTCCTCCAACTCGCCTCGGGGCGAGTTGGAGCCGGACCGAGCGGACGAGCTGGAGGGCGTGCTGGCGGCCCTAGGCTTGGAGCGGCCGATCCTGTGCGGGCACTCTATGGGTGGGAGTACGGTGCTTCGCTGGGCGTGCCGGCACCCGGACCAGGCACGGGCGCTGATTGTGTCCGGGATGGGCGTGCAGCGGGAAGGGACGGGCGCGCCCCGGGCTGCGTCGCCCCTGCCGGTAGAAGACGTCTTTTTGCCGCCCACCGAGGGTACCTTCACGGCAGACTGGGGACGCAGTCATGCACTGGAACTCGACCGCTACGCGCGGCTGCGGTCGACTGGTACGCGGCTGGAGGCTCAGCGCCACCCCCGACAGGCGTCCGCGGCCAACCCGTCGCGCGAGCCGAAGGAGCTGGCGGCGCTGGCCGGCGGCATCACGTCGCCCATGCTGGTCATCGTTGGGGCGCTGGACAGCTTGCGGCCGGCGGCCGAGCACTTGCACCAGCTGGTACCACATTCCAGGCTGCACGTGGTGGCGGACAACGCGCACAACGAGTACTACCAGGCTGCCGGCGAGTTCAACCGCGTGGTGGCGGAGTTTCTGGCCAGCCTCAGCTAGCTGGCGTTGACGGATGGGACAGATGGGTCGAGAAGCTTGGAGGGCCTGGCTCGAGCTGCTCCATTAGGCGGGCGACGCAAGCGAACGAGTCCCATGGCTACCGTGTCCGCTCATACCGCAGTGCAACCGCGCCAGAGGCGTACTCCAACCGGTTCACGAGCCTCAGGTCGACATACTTCGATAGCCCCGCGAACAAACTCGGCCCGTGGCCCGCGAGCCTGGGCTGCACAACGAACTCGTACTCATCGATCAATCCCAGCTCCGCCAAGGCCAGCGGAAGTTTCAGGCCTCCCACTAAGAGCCCCTTGCCCGACTCCTGCTTGAGCTGCTGAACAGCTTTCCCCAGGTCCCCGCGCACGAGCTCCGCGTTCCAATCGACGCGGTCCAGCGTGCTCGACACGACGTATTTCTTTGCCGCGTCGATCGTCCGGGCGAAGGGTTCCATCCAAGCAGGCCTCGCTCCCGCCGGCGAGGGCGGCCGCCATGCCGCTTCCATCATTTGGTACGTTACGCGGCCAAAGAGGAGGGCATCGGCCTGGTCGAGACTCTCGGCCGCGTGACGATGCAATTCTTCGTCAGCGGGTATTGCACGGTGATCGCAGCATCCGTCCAAGGTGACGTTGATGGAATAGCGGAGGGGTCGCATGAGGCAAGAGTAGATCGACCAATCCAGCGCGGTTCAGGTCGAAACTACTGCTGCTCGATGGCGCTCACGAGATGGCGCAGGCCGTCCTGATCGATGGCAATGACGTCGATGCGCCAGTCGCCTTCGTAGCTGTTGCGGGCCACATAGGCCTCACCCAGGCGCGCAAGGCGCCGTTGCTTGCTCGCGGTAACGGATGCCTCGGGCGTGACATCGCGTCCGGATGTTCGCGTGCGCACCTCCACCAGCACCAGTGTCGCGCCCTGGCTGGCGACGATGTCCAGCTCGCCAAATGAGGTGCGCCAGTTCCTTTCGATGATGCGGTAGCCCTGCTTGGCCAGGTACGCCGCGGCTCGGTCCTCGCCAGCGCGGCCCAGCCCTGCTCGTGCATCCACCTGCTTATTCGGCTCCCTTACCGCTTTGCCACGCGCAAGTCGCGCTCTTTCAAGCATCGCCGGTCTCTTGCCCACCGCAGATTCGAGGTTGGCATGGTCTCTCGGAGATGGCTCGGCGAAAAGGTGTCCACGAAGCCTCTGAGTCAGCTCGCGATCTCACCGCCGATGCCTCGTGCCCATAGGAAACACTTCAGCGTGGTGGCGGGCCTGCTGGTCCAACACCCGCCACGTCGATCCAGCCGTAGTTTCCGCTTGCCGGGTTGAATACGTATAACCGTTGGGCCACCTGTGGGCTGACCACGGGGAAAGTGGTGAATTGCGGCGCCGCGATACCAAAGTCCTCGGCCTGCGCGGTAGGGCCTGAGTAGATATGCACCAGCGGATCAAAGTTCTGCACGTAAGCGACATGCACGACCACCGGGAGAAAGAGCGTGCCCCGCAGCCCATCCAGCGACAGGTGCAGGGTGAGCATGCCCGTGGAGGGGTCAAACGCTGCGCTCGGACGTACGTAGCCAACGAACTGGCCATCCTCTGCATACACTGCCTCGAGCCAGGCAAAGGTGCCCGCGTCGCTCGGCGCGGCCAAGACCGGCAAGGTGATGTCGGTCGCCACCGGCAGTCCGGCCGCGGTGGCGCTGTTGCCGCTGGCATCGGTCAAGCTGACGCGGATGTCCAATGGCGGGCCGACCGCTTGCGCGGTGCCGCCACCCAGGGCGCCCCGCTCGGTGTCGGTTGCGCCAGCCGGCTGGCCATCAAACGCCACGGCTACCTGGATGCCCGCGGCCTGGAGCTGCGCCATGGTGTCTGCCCCGAAGCTCACCGCCGCCGGCTGACCGCTCGGGAGAGCAAAGTGGAGCACCCCGCCTCCCAAGGGGACTGGCAGGCTGGTGGGGCTGGGCGTCAGCGTCGGCGTTGTGGTTGGGGTTGCGCTGGCTGTGGCTGATGCGGTGCTGGTTGCCGTAGCTGTCGAGGAAGCCGTAAAGGTTGCCGTAGCTGTCGGCGATGCAGTACCTGTTGCACTGGCGGTCGGCGCTGCCGTGCTGGTGGCGCTGGCGGTGCTCGTTGGCGTGGGCAGTGGCGACGCGGTTGGCTCTGGCGATGGTGTGGCCAGCGGAGAAGCGCTGGCGGTCGCCGTTGGGCTGGGGATCGGAGTGTCGGTCGGTGCCGTTGTTGAAACGGGCACGGTGGTTGGCGAAGCGCTGGGCGTGAAGGTTGGAGTGCCAAACGGGCCGGGTGTTGGTGTTGGCGTGGCTGGCAGGGGGGTATTGGTTGGCGCCACGGTATTCGTTGGCGTGTCGGTTGGGGAGGCCGTGGGACTCTCTGTGGGGGTGTTGGTGGGGCTGGGGGTGCTGGTGGGCGTGTAGGTGGAAGTCGCGGTCGATGTTGGGGTGGGGACCGTGGTGTTCGTGGCTGTGGCGGTGGGGGTGAGGGCTGCTGGGTCGTTGGGACCGGGTAGGGCGGTATTAACGGCGAATTGCACAAAAGTGCCGGAGAAGGCGCCGGTACTCTCTACGAACAGGCTCAGTTGCACCGGGTCGTTCCCAGGCAACGTTCCGGCGGCGACCTCGCTCCAGCTGGTGGCTGTCGGGTCGCGTACAAAGAGGGTGTATGTGCTGCCTGCCCTGATGACGCGGAGCACAGGGTCCGAGGAGCTTCCCCAGCCAAGGCTGCTCACTATGGCTGCCCCCTGCTGGAGCTGGACGACCGCCGTGTCGCTCAGGACATAGCCGAACTTGCAGAAGCTGGCGGAATTGCTGGCATCCGTCACCAGCAGGCCGATTTGGTCGCCTGGCTGGCCGAGGGCAGCCAGCACCTGGACCGACACATCCCAATCGCCCCACAGCACGGTGGAAATGCGTGGGTCAGTTTGCGTGGTGGTGCTGTAGGTGCTGCCTTGAGTGCTCAACGTGAGCCCCGCCGCGCCAAAGGCGCTGCCGCCGGAGCCCAGGTTGGCGGTCCAGAATGGATTGAGGCTTGGCCCAGCGAAGGCATCGGCATACTGCGCCGGGCCTGGGGTCGACGTGTCGCTTGGTGTGGGCACGACGGTGCTGGTCGCGGTCGCGGTAGGAGTATTGGTGGCCGTCGCCGTCGGCGTATTCGTGGGGCTGGGCGTGTTCGTCGGCGTGTTCGTGGGCAGGCTCGTGGCGGTCGGGATGGGGGTATTGGTCGGGGTGGCGCTGGGCGTGTCTGTTGGTAGGGCTGTTGGCACGTCGGTAGCCGTAGGCGCCGCGGCGGAGATGCTGACGGTCGCCTGGACGTACAGGGAGTTACCGTCGCTGGCGGTGAACGTCCCGCTGCTGCTCGGTGGCGGCGCATCCACCGCGTAGGTAAACCCCAACGTGCCTGCCCCTTGCGTGGCATACACGTAGCTGAACGTCACCGCGCACTGCCCCGCGCTGGTGCAGCTCGTCTGCGATCCAGCGTTGTTGCTCACGGTTGGGGCTGGATGGGTGACGCCGGTAGACGCGAAGGCAGCGATCTGGCCGTTGCCTGTGGCAGTGGTTGGGACTGGCCAGCTGCCCTGGCTGCCGCTCGCCGCGTAAGGCAACCGAAACACGATCTGCTCACCATTCAGCGCCGCGTCGACTGACAGCGTAACCGAAAAGACGGTCGCCGTCGCGGTGGCGCTGCTGGGTGTCACCGTCAGCGTATACGTCATCGCCGCTGCCTGGCCCGGCGACAATGCCGCGAGCAGGACCAGCAGCGCCAGCACCAGCTGCCCGCGGCGCGTTGCTCGTCCCACCAGGGCCCCAAGTCGCGCTCGGCAAGCAGTCATAGAGGGCAGAATAATGGACCGCCCCCAATCGAGCAAGCAGAATTTGAAAGGTTGGCCGTTTCGCCTATTCGCCGGCTACGGCTTTGGCTGGCACAGCCAATCGACGATCACGCTACCGATCAAATTCGCGGATTCGTCGCACTGAATCCGCCGGTGGCCCCGGCATCCGGGTCCAAGTTCATGAGCGTGAGGCGTAACACGGTGCCGTCTACCACCTAGGACGACGTGTGGCCTACATGCATTTGGAGAGATCGGCGGAATCGGACCCACTGGACGGGTCGCGTCGTCCAATCGGCGGCCAGAATGCCCCGGATATCCAACCTGGCCCGTCGGACCCGGGCGAGCACCCGGCGGAAGTCGCTCTCGATCGGGCGCACTTCACGACACTGTATCGAGCCTGTGTCGATCGCATCTATGGCTTCGTCTTCAGCCATGTCGGCAACCATGAAGACGCCGAAGACATCACCTCGCAAGTGTTCATCAAAGCCTACAGGGGTGTGGACAAATTCGCGGCCCGCGGGACGCTTGAAAGCTGGCTCTTCCAGATTGCGCGCAACGCCATGGCGGACTTTTGGCGCGAACGCTACAGAATGCCGGCGGTCCCGCTGAGCGAGAGCTGGGACGTGGCGTCTCCCGAAGGCCTCCCGGTGCTCGATGCGACGGCCAGGGAGGAGCGGGTGAAGCAATTGCTGGATCGTTTGCCGGAAAACTATCGCGAC
>DATKQD010000220.1:0-2818 GCA_035532895.1 Chloroflexota bacterium | reverse complement strand
GGTGCGCGGCGGCGCTGGCCGCTTCGCCCGCCGCGATCAGCCCCATGAGGCCCCAGGCCGTCTGCGAGGGGCTGCTGGGGCCGGCGCCGCGCAAGGCCGAATCATCGTAGGTGGCGCAGGTCTCGCCCCAGCCGCCATCCTCGCGCTGGTGGTGGGTTAGCCAGGCCACGGCGCGCCGCATGGCCGGGTGGGTGAGTGGCAGCCCAGCGCTTCGCAGCGCCGGCAGCACGGCCCCCAGACCATAGACGGAGTTCACTCCCCAGCGGCCCCACCAGGAACCATCAGGCTCCTGCTGCCGCAGCAGGTACTCCAGCGCGGGATCGATCAGTCGCGCCGGCCCATGCGCTGCCGCTAGAAATTCCACGATGTGCGCGGTCACGTCCTCCGTGGGCGGATCGGTCGTTTCGCCAAAGTCGGCGAAAGGGATCTTGGTCACGATGGTGCGGTCGTTATTCGCGTCGAAGCTGCCCCAGGCGCCGTTGCGGCTGCGCATGCCGTCCAGCCAGCGGATGGATCGCTCGAGCACCGCGCGCAGTTGGGGGTGCTGGGGAGATGCGCGCAGTAAGGCCAGCGCCACGATGGCCGTATCGTCCGTATCGGGGTAACCGCGGTTGAAGAACTCAAACGCCCAGCCGCCTGGCGGCGTGCCGCGACGTGCTCGCACCTGCCAGTCGCCCGGGTCGCTCAACTCCTGATGCAGCAGCCAATCCACCGTTTTCTGTATGGCTGGGTGGTCTGGTGGAAGGCCCGATTCCGCCAGGGACAGCAGTGCCAGGGCGGTGTCCCACACGGGAGATACGCAGGGCTGCACCCGCCAGCCTTCGGTATCGCGCACGCCGAAGGCTTCCATGCCTGCCAGAGAGCGTGCGATAACCGGATGATCTGTAGCGTACCCGAGCGCGCTGAGTGCGATGAGCGAGTAGACCCAGGGCGGCTGGATGCCGCCCCAACTGCCGTCCGGCTCCTGGTGATTGAGCACCCAGCGCTCAGCCGCGGCGATGGCACGCAGGCGCAGGTGGCGGGGTGCGGGGACCCGCCGCAGCAGGGCGTCGGCAAGGTAGAAGGCGCCCCGCCAGCCGCGCAGTGAGGGTGGGCGTGGCAGTGCGAAGTCGGTGGATTTCAGATTCGCGCGAAGTTCCGGGATCCGCGCCCACTCGGGCAATGGCCGCAGTGGCTGCTTGGCCAGGACGATCAGCAGAGGCACAATGGTGCCGCGCGCCCAGCTGGAGAAGTCGTAGATGTTCAGTGGTACCCACGGCGGCAGATAGATCAGCTCTGCCGGCATCAGCGGCAAGCCGTGCCAGGGGTACTCGCCGAACAGGGCGAGCCAGATCTTGGTGAAGACGCGCGCTTTGGGGAGGCTGCCGTGTCGCACGATGAAGGCGCGTGCGGCCCGTAAGATCGGCCCATCCGGATCGCGCCCGCACAGCTTGAGTGCGATGTACGCCTCGATCGATGTGCTGAGATCGCTGGGGCCAGCGTAAAAAATTGGCCAGCCGCCATCCTCCTGCTGGCGGAGCTCGATGTACTGAGCCACATCCGCCCAGCGCTGCTGGTCCGGCAGGCCCAGGAAGTGCATCAACAGGATGTACTCAGCCTGGATGGTGACGTTCGCTTCGAGCTCGCCGCACCACCAGCCGTCCGCGTCCTGCAGAGCCAGCAGCGCTTCAATGGCACGCGTCAGGCCCTGCGAGGCTCGCTGTCTCAAGCGGCCGTCACTCTTTGCCTGGACGTCAGCAATAGCCATGTTCTCGAAACCAGCCGGCGGATTTGCGCAGAGCCTGCCGTGCCGGCGTTCGCGGCAGGCCGAGCTGGATATGAGCCTTTGCAGCATCGTAGTACATAGGCCGGCCCGCCATGCGCACCCCCTCGAAGGGGATGCTGGGCCGGCGCCTGGCCAGGCGGCCCTCCAGCACTTCGCTCACCGCGCCCGCGGCCAAGGCAATCCCCAGCGGCAGCCGGACCCGCGGTGCAGGCAGGCCCGCTTCCTCAGCCAGGCAATTCAGCAGCTCTCGCAGCGAGAGGTTGTGGGCGCCCAGGATGTACCGCTCGCCCGGCAGACCCCGCTTCAAGGCGAGCAGGTGGCCGGCGGCCACATCCTCCACGTCGATGACATTCAGGCCGGTATCCACGTAGGCCGGCATGCGCCCACGCAGAAAATCCAGGACAATACGGCCGGTTGGGGTGGGCTTCAGGTCGCCTGTTCCGATTGGCGTCGCCGGGTTGACAATCACCACTGGGCAGCCTGCTGCCGCCTCGCGCAGCGCAACACGCTCGGCCAGAATCTTCGAGCGCTTGTAGTGGCTGTGCACTGCTCGCAGGTCGGCAAAGCCCGCCTCGTCGCCGCCCCTGCAGGTGCGTTCCGACCCGGGCTCCAGCCTGCCTGGCGTGATGGTGGCTACAGAGCTGGTGTACACCACGCGCTCCACATGAGCCGCCCGTGCCGCCGCCAGCAGGTGGCTCGTGCCCGTCACATTCGTGGTGTACAGGGTGTCGAGATCGGGCGTCCACAAGTCGTACAACGCGGCCACGTGGAACACCACCTGGCAGCCCCGCACCGCGCGTGCCAGCGAGGCCGCGTCTCGCATATCGCCCGCCACTATCTCCGCCCCCTTCAGGGCCACCACGTCAGAGGACCGAGCGGAAACAGGGGGTCGAACGAGCGCGCGCACCTCGAAGGCATCCGCCAGGAGCGCCCGAGCGACGTGCTGGCCAATGAAGCCGGTGGCACCGGTGACCAGCGCCTTCAAGGCCAGACCTCGAGCGCCGAGAACACCGCCCAACGCAGCCGGCGCGCAGCCGCGGGATAGCGCCAGGT
>DATKQD010000219.1:0-3961 GCA_035532895.1 Chloroflexota bacterium | reverse complement strand
GCCTGGATGATGCGGACGTCGCACAAGGGTTGCGGGAAGCAGTGCAGGCGAGCGGGCCAATCGGCGGGCTCATCTACCTGCACTGGCCCATGGGCGGTGGCCAGATGTTCGCGGACGATGAAGTGGCCAGCGCCCAGGGGGCGTTCTTTCTGGCTAAGCATGTGGGCGGCTATCTTCGCGACCAGCCGGGGCGAACGTTTTTCCTCACCGTGACGCGGCTGGATGGGGCGCTGGGGCTGGGCGACGGGCACAACCGTCATGGGCTGGATGGCACTGGGCAGGGGCAAAGCGCGGTGGCTGGCGGGCTATTTGGACTGGTGAAGACACTGCGGTTGGAGTGGCCGAGTGTCTATTGCCGGGGTATCGACCTGGACCCAGCCTGCCCGGCGGACGTGGGCGCGCGGCGGATCATGGACGAGCTGCTGGATCCCAACACGCTGCTGGCCGAGGTTGGCTTGAGCGTCGATTGGCGGGTGACGGCGGTGCCGGCCGAAGTCCTGGCGCTTTCTCGATAACAGCGTGAGCTTGGCCGGGCAGATCACGCCCGCGACCGTGTTCGTGGCCAGCGGTGGAGCCCGTGGCATCACCGCGCGTTGCGTGCTCGCCATGGCCCAGGCCTACCGCTGCCGCTTCGTGCTGCTGGGGCGGTCAGACAAACGGGCAGATCCCGCCTGGGCCGCCGGCTGCAGTGATGAGGCTGAGCTGAAGCGGCGGATCGCCAGCGAGCTGGCCAGCAACGGCAGCCAGCCGGCGCCGCGCGCCATTCAGCAGGAGTTTGGGGCTATCATGGCCGCGCGCGAAATCGAAGCCACGCTGGTCGGCATCGCCGCGGCCGGCGGGCGCGCCGAGTACGTGTCCTTCGATCTCGCCGATGCGCCCGAATACGCGGGCCCCGGCGCTGCCCCTGATGGACAGGGAGCAGACCGGCTGAGTGCTATCTTGCGGGAGACCGCGGCCGAGCTCGGTGCCATCGAGGGACTGATTCATGGGGCGGGAGCGCTGTCTGACCGGCCGATCGAGCGCAAGACGGCTCGAGATTTCGATGCGGTGTACGCCAGCAAGGTGCGCAGCTTGCAGCGATTGCTGGGCTGCCTGCCAGTGGAACAGTTGAGGTTCCTGTTCTTGTTCAGCTCGGCCGCGGGCTTTTTCGGCAACCCTGGGCAGTCCGACTACGCGTTGAGCAACGAGATATTGAACCGGGTGGCGCAGCGGGTGAAGCACCACAACCCGGCCTGCAAGGTGGTGAGCTTCAACTGGGGGCCCTGGGACATGGGCATGGTGACGCCTGAGCTGCGGCGGCTGTTCGTGGCGCGTGGCATCGAGCCCATCGCGGTCGAAGCGGGCACCCGCGCTTTTTTATCGATGCTGGACCGCGACGATGCTCCGGCGCTGGTGCTGGTCGGCGATGGCCTGGGGCAGGAGCCGGCAGCACCGCGAGAAGCAAGCCAGCGCAGCAGCCGGGCGATACCGCTTGCAGCCAATCCCTTCCTGGAGGACCATCGGGTGGGCGAGCACAGGGTGCTCCCGGCCACGTGTGCCATGAGCTGGCTGGCCAGCGCCGCGGAGCAGCTGTGCCCCCGGTACCGGCTGGCGCGGATCGAAGGCTTTCAGGTGTTACGGGGCCTGGTGTTCGATCAGACGTTGGCGGAGCGGCATACCCTCGAGCTGGCCCGGGCCGAGGCCGCGGACAGCGAGATCGCCTTGACCGCGCTGGTACGCAGCCAGCTATCCGAGGATGGAGCCGCCGCGTACCACTACCGAGCCAAGCTGGCGCTGAGCGATGATGAACCGCCCGCGCCCTGGGCCAGCGACTGGAGCCTGGCGGAGGATGGCCGCGCGGTGAATGGCGAGGTGCTGTACGGCAACGGCACGCTGTTCCATGGGCGGGTCTTTCGCGGCATCGAGCGGCTGCTGAACGCGGATGAGCGGCGATTGACCATCCGCTGCAGGCTACCTGCCATCGACGACCAGACGCAGGGGCAGTTCCAGGTCGGGACGCTCAACCCCTTTACGTTGGATTTGCACTATCAGGGGTTGGTGGTGTGGTGCCGCCTCTTCCACGACATCGCCGGGCTGCCGCTCAGCGTCGACCAGGTGCTGCACTATCGCCATCTGCCTTTCGATACGACGTTCTACGTGACGGTGCACATCAGCTCGGTCACCGACTACCAGGTGCTGGCAAATACGACTGCCCACGATAGCCAGGGGTTGGCCTACTCCGAATTCCAAGGCGCGTCTCTGACGCTCAGCCGCGAGTTGAACGAGAAGTTCGCCGCGGCAGTGGCGCTTTCTTGAGCGGACAAGGCATCGCCATTGTTGGCTTGAGCTGCTTGTTCCCCGATGCTGAGGGGCCCCGCCAGTTCTGGCAAAGCCTGCTGGCTGGCCGCGATTCGAGCTCGGAGATAACCGCGGCCGAACTGGGGTTTGACCCACAGGCAATTTTCAGCGCTGCGCGAGGTACGCGGGATGCCACCTACTGGCTGCGTGGCAGCTATGTGCGCGGCTTCCAGTTAACGGCGGAGGGCTTTCGGCTGGCACCGGAGCTGATCGCGAGCCTGGACCAGCAGGCGCAATGGATCCTGCACCTTGCGCGTGAGGCGCTGTCGGATGCCGGTCTGTGGGATCCGGGCGCGCCGCTGAACCGGTGTGGGTTGGTGCTGGGCAATCTTTCGTTCCCCACGCGAGCGTCGCGGCGGACCTACAGCGACATGTACACCGCCGATCTGGAGGCGGAGCTGCGGGAGCTGTTGGGCCGGGCGGATCTGCAGTTGCCGCGCGTGCCGCGGCGGCCAGGCGAGACAGCAGCGGACACGCTGTTGGAGGGCTCTATCGCCGGTCGCGTGGGCCAGGTGCTGGGCGCCGGCGGCCCCTGCTTCAGCATCGATGCCGCGTGCGCGTCCTCGCTCTACGCCGTCAAGCTGGCGAGCGACTACTTACTGGCCGGGCAAGCCGATGTGATGCTCGCCGGGGCACTCAGTTGCGCCGACCCCCTGTTCATCAACATGGGCTTCTCCATCTTCCAGGCCTATCCTGACGCGGATGGCGGCAGCCGGCCGCTGGATGGGACGTCGGGCGGGCTGCTCGCGGGCGAAGGGGCTGGCCTGTTTGTGCTCAAGCGTGAAGCGGATGCCATGCGCGACGGCGATCGCGTGTACGCCGTGGTGCGAGGCGTGGGGCTCTCGAACGACGGCCGCGGCAAGCACTTGCTCACACCCAACAGCAAGGGCCAGGTGCTGGCCATGCAGCGAGCCTACGCCGCGGCCGGACTCACGCCGGCTGAGGTGGACTATGTGGAGTGCCACGCCACGGGCACGCCGGTGGGCGACGTGGTGGAGCTGGACTCCATGTCCCAGGTGTTTGAGGGCGAGGCGCCGCCCATCGGTTCGGTCAAGTCCAACCTCGGGCATTTGCTCACGGCCGCGGGCATGGCGGGCATGATCAAGATGACGCTGGCGATGCATGAGGGCATCATCCCGGCGACCATCAATGTAGACCAGCCCATCTCGTCGCATGATGGGCGTGTGGGTGGCTCGGCGGTGGTGCGCTCGGCGAGGGAGTGGCCCCAGCGCGGTCCGGTGAAGAAAGCGGGCGTGAATGCGTTCGGGTTCGGGGGCAGCAATGCGCACCTGATCCTGTCCGAGCCCGTGGGGGCTCCGGCGGGCGGCGACAGCGTTGGCAAGCTCCCCAGGATGGCGATCACTGGCATGGGCGCACATGCCGGCCGGTGCGACAGCCTGGCGGCGCTGGAAGCGGCCCTGTACGACGGGCGGCAACAGGTGCGAGATCTGCCACCGACGCGCTGGAGGGCGCGGTGCGAGCAGGCGCCGCGGGGGGCCTACCTCGAAGACTTTGAGTTCGACTTCCTGCGCTTTGGGGTGCCACCCCAGAGCGATGGCGCGCCCATTCCGCAGCAGCTGTTGGTGCTGACCGTGGCGGATGAGGCCATTCGCGATGCGCAGCT
>DATKQD010000218.1:0-2651 GCA_035532895.1 Chloroflexota bacterium | reverse complement strand
ACCGCCAACTGTTGGGTTCGCTCCTGGCGCACCCGCCGCACCACTTCGCCGAACACACTCCGGCTCCCGCTGTACGGTCGCTCCACGTCCGCTCGCACCATGGCAAGCATCTTGGTGGCCGTCAGCCCTTGCGCTAGCCAGCGGTCAATGTCGTCTCGATAGACGTCTACCTGCGACCGTCGTCGCCGTTTCGTCGGCTGTCGGTCCACCGCCTCTTTCAAGGCCCGCGCCACGGTCGTGGGGCTGTGCCCCAACTCCGTCGCAATCTGCCGCAGGCTCTTGCCACGTTTGGCCAGCAAGTGCATCGCGCTGCGTTCCATCTGCCGTAACATCCTTCCTCCCAATCTTGCGATTGGGTGCTACCACGGCAGCCCCTTGCTGTACCACTTTTATCCCGGCAAACCCTCCAAAACTGTCCAGTTCATGACCGGATTTTACACTGGTGATGTAGCCGAAAACCAACCTGTCAGGGGGGAGCCATGGGCACGAGGAATGATAGCACGGTGGCCAATCGGGTGACGGTGGTCGGGCAGTTGTTGAGCCGACAAGGCGAGTATGGGGTGGTGACGGCGCTGAGCCGCCAGGTCGGGGTGGCGCGGCAGACGCTGTACACCTGGCGGGAGCGCGGGCGGGCGGCGTTGGAGCAGGCGTTCACGCCGCCTGCGGCAGCACCGTTGGTGGAGGGCGCCGCCGCGAGGGCGATTCTGACGCTGCTGATCGAAGGGCATGCCGGTGAGCGGGGCATCCAGCGCTGCCTGGCGGAGCAAGGGCGAGCGGTGAGTCTGGGGGCGATCAGCGCCGTGGTAGCGGGGGCCGGACGCCGCGCCCTGGCGGTGCTGGCGCACCCTCTGGTCGTCGGGCCACGGATCGTGGCGTTCGACGAAATCTATGGGAATGACCGGCACGGCGCCTACCTGAGCGTGGTGGATGCAGTGACCGGCGTCGTCTGGCAGACGGCGGGTCCGGTGGGCGTGGATACCGACAGTTGGACGCTGCTGCTCTGGGAGGCGCAAGCGCGGGGGCTGCGCTGGTCGGTCAGCATCGGCGATGGCGGGCCAGCGCTGAGCCAGGCGGCGCGGACGGTGGAACCCGACGGGGAGCATCGCCGCGACGTCTGGCACGTGCTGCACACCTGTGGCCAGGTGCATGGTCGGCTGGCGCGCTGGCTCACTGAGCTGGAAGCGAAGACGAGTACGGTGGCGCGGCAAGCGGCGCGGCTGGCGGCCGGGCGGCCGCTGCGCGGCGGGCGGTCGGGGACGCCGCCGCAAGCCGACCCCGTGGCCCACGCCGCGCAACTCGCCCACGCCCGGGCGGTCGTGGGCGGCCTGGAGTATCTCACGAGCGAACTGCGCCAACTGCTGGAGGTGGTGGTGCTGACACCGCACGGGCTGCTGGACGCTGCCGCGCGCCAAGCCGAACTCGACGCCCTGCTGGCGCTGCTGGCGGAACTGCGCGACGGTGCGCCCGCGCCCCAGCAAGCGCAACTGACCCAACTGCACCGCCAGCTTATGGCAGCATTGCCAGCGCTGGTCAGCTTTGCTCCGCCACTGGACCTGGTCCACCAGCAGTGGGGACCGCGGCTGGGGCCAGACGGGTTGACCCTCCTCGCCTGGGCCTGGCAACGCCGCGCCGTGCTGGGCCCTTCGACCGAGCACCTCCTGGCCGGGCTGCCCGTCGACTGGCGCCCCATCGCCCGCGTGCTGCTCCATACCTGGGACACCACCGTGCGCGCCAGCAGCCCCGTCGAGACCTGGCACAGTGTCCTGCGCCCCCACCTGGCCGTCCATCGCACCCTCTCCTCCGGCTTGCTCGCGCTGCTCGCTGTCGCCTACAACCATCGCGTTGCCGAGCGTGGCCTCCACGCCGGAACGAGTCCGCTCCAGCGCAGCGGCTGCAGTAACGCCTCCGCCGACTGGCTGACCGTGCTCGGCTACTCCCCCGCCCAAACAGCCCCGAGCATCGCCATCACCCATCGTTCCGACCAACACCAAAACGCCGCCTGAACGCTAAACTGTCATGTCAACATGAACCTTGTCTAGGCTGTCACAGGAAGTCTGAGCAGTGGGTGGCAGGAGGGGAGTAGGCAAGTCAGGCGCTCTGTTCGAGCGGTTGGGCGGAGCGTACGTCGGCAACGGGCTGAGCCGGCACCGTGGTGACGGGGTAGAGGTGCTTGAGCTTGATGCGGGCGTCGGCGGTGGTGAAGCGCCAGTCCATGGTGGCTTCGGCGCGATTGCGCGGCGTCTCCCAGGCGGCGATCTCGCGGCGGAGCGTGGCGACATCAGCGATGCGCCGGTCCAGGCATTGCCCGCCAAGGACGCTGAGTTCGATCTCGGCCATGTTCAGCCAACTGCCGTGTTTGGGCGTATGGTGCAACTCCAGGCGATCCAGGATGCGCCGGGCTTCTTCCGGCGGGAAGGCCTCGTACAAGGAACCGGCCGTGTGCGTGTTCAGATTGTCGCAGACCAAACGGATCGTGCTGGCCGTGGGGAAATGGACATCCACCAGATCGCGTATGGCGTGGGCCCAGTCCAGGCGGGTGCGATGGTCCGTCACGTGCACATGCCGCCAGCCGCCGAGTGGCGCGAAGCACATGAACATGTTCGCCACGCCGTTGCGCACATACGCATAATCCTCGTGGGCCGTGTCGCCGG
>DATKQD010000217.1:0-20068 GCA_035532895.1 Chloroflexota bacterium | reverse complement strand
CCTCCAGCTCCGGGCTCATCCGCCGAACACCCTCCGGCAAGATCAGGTCCCAGTAATCCGGCTGAAGGGTTCGCTCTCGCAGCATGCCCGCCTCCTTGCTGGCAAGCATATCACCATAGATCATGATCTGGTGATCGTTGTTAGAGAGTATTTCCGGAAAAACTAGCTAGGTGAAAGCCGCGAATGAGCTAATTCTGGCCAAATGTTCTATCATGGGCGGACATGGCGGGGAAGCTGAATGCGCCGGCGGAGCTCGATCTGTACGCCGTCCTGGGAGTGGCCCGCACGGCCGACAGCGAAGCGATTCGGCGGCGCTACAAGGAGCTGGCCAAGCGCTTTCACCCGGACCTGAACCCCACGCCGGACGCCGCGCCGCGGATGAAGGAGCTGAACGACGCCTACGCGGTACTGGGCCACCTCGAACGGCGAGCGGCGTACGACAGTGTCACCGCGCCGGCTGGGTGGTGGGGCGAGGCTGAAGAGGAGGGCGAAAACGCCGCCTCGGGGCTGCGCAGCTACCAGCCGGGGTTGGATAATGAGCTGCCCCTGCACGAAGCGCTGGCGCGCAAGCACTCGGCCCGCGAGCTGCTGGTGCGGAAGGCCGGCTATCGCGCCTACGAGGTGGCTTCGCTGGATGAGTCACTGTGGCACCCGGTCGCGGTAGACCGCGGCTGCCGCTGCCAGGATGCGGCTGGCGCAGCCGGTCCCTTTGGCTGCAAGCACTGGTACGCCATGGAGGCTTTCCGGAATAACGGCGACCGGCCGGTTGATACGCGGCGCGGCTAGCAGCCGATCCCCTGTCGCCACAGTTGGCGAGCTCAATCGACCCTCTGGAGGAACCCCACCCCAGCCCGCCGTGACAGGTTTCCGGCCGAACTTGCAACTTTAACCCGGCCTTTTCTGGATCAGCGCTGGTTGTGCGCTATCAGACGAACGGTTCACTGTGCCCACCGCGGGCGGTGTGCTGACTGGGTTTGGTGACGCTCTACCCTGTTCGCGGCCCTTTCCAGGAGGGAGTGGAGAACAGCTCGCCCAGCGGGCCAGGGCGAGGTTGGAGGCTTACTCCAGGTAGTCTTTGAGCTTGCGGGAGCGGCTGGGGTGGCGCAGCTTCTGCAGCGCCTCGGCCTCGATTTGGCGGATGCGCTCGCGGGTCACCGAGAACTCGCGGCCAATCTCCTCCAGGGTACGGTTGCGGCCATCCTCCAGGCCGAAGCGGAGTTCCAGCACCTTACGCTCGCGGCTGGTCAGCGAGTCCAGCACATCTGAGATCTGCTCCTTGAGCAGCTGGCGCGAGGCCGCGTCTACCGGGCTGAGCGAACTGTGGTCCTCGATGAAGTCGCCGAGCGAGCTGTCCTCTTCTTCACCGATGGGCGCCTCAAGCGACATGGGCTCGCGGAAGATGCGCATGATCTCGCGCACCTTTTCCACTGAGATCTCCATCTCGTTGGCGATCTCCTGGGGGGTCGGCTCGCGGCCCAGCTGCTGCAGCAGGTTGCGCGCTGAGCGATTGAACTTGCTCATGGTTTCCACCATGTGCACGGGGATGCGAATGGTGCGCGCGTGGTCCGCCAGGGCCCGGCTCACCGCTTGCCGAATCCACCAGGTGGCGTAGGTGCTGAACTTGTAACCGCGGTGGTAATCAAACTTCTCCACCGCGCGGATGAGGCCGATGTTGCCTTCCTGGATGAGGTCCAGCAGCGACATGCCCCGGCCAACGTACTTCTTGGCCACGCTCACCACCAGGCGCAGGTTGGCCTCGGTGAGATGTTTGCGGGCACCCTCGGCCTCGGACATGATTTGCGGGTCCGGCTCGGCGCCTTTGTCCAGCTCCATCTCGCCGCGTTCGATCTTCTGCGCGAGGTCCACTTCCTTTTCGGCGGTGAGCAGCGCTACTTTGCTGATTTCCCGCAGATACAAGCGGACGGAATCGTCCAGGTCTTCGCGGTCCATTTCGACCACGCTGACCGTGTGCTCGGCGATAACGGCGGTTTCATCGGTGATGCGCCCGGACCAATCGCCGATTGTCGGTTCCGCCCAATCGTTGTCGAGGTGTTTGGGCATGTCGCCCAGGTCCACGTGTACGTGAGAGACCACCTCAACATGAGTGGTTTCGGTAACGACGCTCGTCCTCATGACAGTCCTTGCATATCAAACTGGAGGTATAGCGCGCAATCGGCTGAACCGCCATAACGCGCGACCACGCCCGTGTGAGATCATCTCGGGGGTGGCGCTGAGCGCCCGATGCACTGCGCCAGAGTAGCACAAGCAAGCACGATTGCATAGAGGGCAAATTTGGGCACTTTTCATGAGCCGATCAACCCCTCCATGTCCTCCAAAAGCGCCTCAAATTGAGCGAGGGCAGCCTCCACCGGGGCGGCCGTCGTCATGTCCACGCCGGCCTCCCGCAGCAGGTTGATGGGATAGTCGGACCCGCCCGCGGAGAGGAAGTGGTGATAACGCTCCACGGCTGGCTGGCCCTGGTCGATGATGCCCCGGCTCAAGGCCGCGGCGGCGGAAATGCCGGTGGCGTACTGGTACACATAGAAGGCGCGGTAGAAGTGGGGGATGCGCGACCACTCGAAGGCGATCTCGTCATCGATGGTCACTTCGGGCGCGAAGTAGCGGGTCACCAGGTCGCGATAGAGCTGGTTCAGCGCCTCTGACGTCAGCGCCTCGCCCCGCTCGGCCAGGGCGTGGGCCTCGGCCTCGAAGTGGGCGAACATGGTCTGGCGAAAGAGGGTGCCTCGGTACTTCTCTAATTCATTGTTCACCAGCGAGCGGCGCATCTCCACGTCCTGCTCGCGCGCCAGCAGGTGATGGGTGAGGAGGGCCTCGTTGGTGGTGCTGGCAACCTCCGCCACAAACAGGCTGTAATCGGCATAGGCGGGCGGCTGCGTGTGATGGGTGAACCAGCTGTGCATGGAGTGGCCGAGCTCGTGCGCCAGCGTGTAAGCGCCGTCGAGGTCGTCCTGAAAGTTCATCAGGATGAAGGGCTGCGTGCCGTACGAGCCGCTGCTGTACGCGCCGCTGCTCTTGCCTGGCGTTTCGTACACATCGATCCAGCGGGAGGCGAAGCCGCCGGCCAGCACCCGGCAATACTCATCGCCCAGCGGCGCCAGCGCGCGCTGCACATCTTCTCGCGCTTGCTCGAACGGCACCCTTCGCTTGGCCTCGGGCACCAGCGGCGCGTACACGTCCCAGAGGTGCAGCTCCGGCAGGGCCATCGTCCGCTTGCGCAGCCGCAGGTACCGGTGCAGCAGGTCGAGGTGGCCCTCCACTGTTTCGATGAGATTGCTGTATACGCTCAGCGGGATGGCTTCGGGGAAGAGCGCGGCTTCCTGCGCGGAGGCGTAGTTGTGGGCACGGGCGTAGTAGATGTCGGCCTTCACCGAGGTGGCGTAGGTGGCGGCCAGCGTGTTGCGATAGCGCGCGTAGGTGGCGTACAGCCCCCTAAAGGAGTCCTCGCGCACGCGGCGATCGGGGCTCTGCTGAAAGGGGATGTAGCGGCCGTGGGTGAGCTCCACTTCCTGGCCGTCGGCATCGCGGATCACCGGAAAGGTCATATCCGCTTCGTGCAGCAGGTCGTAAATGCGAGCGGCGCCCGCGCCCACCTCGGAGCCTTGTGCCAGCAGCTCCTCCACCTCCGTGCTGCGCACGTGCGGCTTCTGGCGCAGGGTGCTCTCCAGCTCGTGCCCATACAGGGCCAGGCCGGGTGCTTGCGCCTCAAATGCTCGCACCGTGGCCTCGTCCAGCGCGACGATTTCCGGCGTCATGAAGGCTGCTGTGGCGTCGAAGCGGGCGTACAGGCTGTTGGCTCGATCGTTGGCCGCCTGGGCCGCGGCGTTGGTCGTGTCCTCATCGTGGCGCATGTGCGCGTAGCTGAACAGCTTGTCGAGCAGCACCTTCAGCTCGTCCCGCAGGGTCAGGCCGCCCAGGAGGTCCTTGGCTGACGCGCCCAGGCGACCGGCGTAGCCGCTCAACTCCGCCAGCCGGCCCTCCAGCGCGGCGAAGTCGGCCTCCCACGCCGCGGGTGTGGCGTAGATGCTTTCCAGGTCCCAGGTGTACTGGCGGGAGATGTCGCCTCGCTGTGGCAGGCTGGCGGGAAGCATGGCTCTAAGTATGGAAGCACCTGAAGACGGCCGGGGGTGGTGAGGCAGCTATACTCCAGCGGTTCTCGACATGGAGATGGCACAAGAGCGCGAGCAGCTGCTCGCTTTGCGGCGGCGCATTTCGGACATACTGGTGCGCCTTTGACGTTGCCGCCAAAAAACAGGAGCTAGCCGAGCTCGACCGGCAAGCCGCGGCGCCGGACTTTTGGGACGACAACCGCGCCGCCCAGGTGGTCATGGCGCGCATCTCCGAGCTGCATGAGCAAGTCGATGCCTGGCGCGACGAGGCCAGCCAGGCCGACGAGCTGGTTGGTTTGCTGGAGCTGGCAGCCGCCGAGGACGACCGCGCCCTGGCCGAGGAGATCGGCGGCCAAGCCACGGCGCTGGCCGCCCGAGTGGACCGGCTGGAGTTCCAGCTGCGCCTCAACGGGCCCTACGACCATCATGGCGCCATCCTGGCGGTGCACTCCGGCGCCGGCGGCATCGACTCGCAGGATTGGGCGGAGATGATGCTGCGCATGTACCTGCGCTGGGCCGAGCGGCGGCGCTACAAGTCCGAAGTGGTGGATACGTCCGAGGGCGAAGAGGCGGGCATCAAGAGCGCCACAGTGCAGATCAGCGGGCGCGACGCGTACGGCTGCCTCAAGTCCGAACGGGGAGTGCACCGGCTGGTGCGCCTGTCACCCTTCGATTCCGCGCACCGCCGCCACACCTCTTTCGCGCTGGTGGAGGTGCTGCCCGAGGTGGACGACGATGTCGAGGTCACCATCGACGTCAAGGATCTGCGCATCGATACTTATCGTTCCACCGGCGCCGGCGGCCAGCACGTGAACAAAACCGACTCCGCCGTGCGCATCACCCATTTGCCCACGGGCATTGTGGTCACCTGCCAGAACGAGCGCTCGCAAACGCAGAACAAAGAGGTCGCCATGCGTATCCTGCGCTCGCGCCTGCTGGAGAAAAAGCTGGAGGAGCAGGCGGCCGAGCAGGCCAAGCTCAAGGGCGAGCACCGGGCCGCCGATTTCGGCAATGCCATTCGCTCCTACGTGCTGCACCCGTACAACATGGTGAAAGACAACCGCACCGGAGAGGAAACGTCCAACGTCCAGGCCGTGCTCGATGGCGACATCGATGCCTTCAGCGAGGCCTATCTGCGACACACTCTCGGCGATGCGTCATAGAACAGGCGCGTCATTCGTTGCTAGAATTGCCCAGCTTTCCGCCCACAAGGGGTATGCATGATCGTCCTCCAGGGGGTGAGTAAGACCTACCCCAACGGTGTTGCCGCGTTGCGCGATATCTCCATCGATATTCCCGAGCGCGAGTTCGCGTTTCTGGTCGGCCCGTCCGGCGCCGGCAAGTCCACCTTCATCAAGCTGCTCATTCGCGACGAAGTGGCCAGCAAGGGCCGCGTATTCGTGAACGGCCAGGACGTGGGGCGGTTGAAACGCCGCCAGGTGCCTCACTTCCGCCGCAAGATAGGCGTGGTATTTCAGGATTTCAAGCTGCTGCCCTACAAAACCGTGCGCGAGAACGTGGCTTTTCCGCTGCAGGTCCACGGCATTCTGGATTGGAAAGTCATGAACCCCCAGGTGGAGGCCTGCCTGGAGATGGTCGGCCTGCCGGACTGTGCCGAGCGCTTCCCTACACAGCTTTCCGGTGGCGAGCAGCAGCGCGTGGCCATCGCCCGGGGGCTGATCCACCATCCGCTGCTGCTCATCGCGGACGAGCCAACCGGCAACCTGGACCCAGATACCGGTTGGGAGATCGTGCAGCTGCTGATCAAGATCAACGCCTTCGGTACCACGGTGCTCATGGCCACCCACAACCGCGAGGTGGTGGACATGCTGCGCCGCCGCGTCATCCACATCGACCATGGCGCGATCGTGCGGGATGAGCACGAGGGGGCATACCACGCGGCCTGACATCGTGCTCCACGCCTGCAAGAGCGGGCTCCAACAGGTGAATCGCAACCGGCTCATGAGCATCTTCTCGGTGGCCACCAGCGCTGTCATGCTCCTCATGCTGGGCTCGTTTCTGGTGATGGTCGCCAGCCTGAACGTCACCCTGCGGGCTTTGGAGCAGAAGGTGAACGTGGTCGCATACCTGAAGGATGGGGCGGACCCCGCGGCGGTGCAGAACCTGCACGATAGCCTGCTGAAGGATGCGCGCGTGGCGTCCGTGACACTGATCACCAAGCAGCAAGCGCTCGTGCGGATGCAGCAAACGCTCGGCTCGCAGAGCAAACTGCTGGCACAGCTGGGGGACAATCCGCTGCCGGCCAGCTTTGAGATAGCGCTCAAGTCCGCCGGGTCCGCGCCCCAGATCGCGCAGCTCGTGCAGAGCGACCCCGCGGTCGAGAGCGTGGACTACCAGCAGGGCGTGGTGGACCGGCTGCTGGCCATCACTGGTTTTCTGCGGCTGGCGGGGTTGGGCCTGGTGGTGGGGCTGGCCATTATCGCGCTGTTCATCATCATCAACACCACCCGCATCGCCGTGTACGGGCGCCGCCAGGAGATCGAGATCATGAAGCTGGTGGGCGCCACGGACTGGTTCGTCCGCGGGCCGTTCCTGTTCGAAGGCATGGCGCTGGGTTTCATGGGCGCCGTGGTGAGCTGCTGTTTGCTGGCCGCCAGCTACCGGCCCATCATCGCCAAGATCGCCAGCCTGCTCACCTTCCTGCCGCTCGACTTTGACCCGCTGCTGCTGCCCAAGCTGTTGGGGGTGGTGCTCGGTGGGGGCCTGGCGGTGGGCGCCGCCGGCAGCTACATCTCGGTGCGCCGCTTCCTGGACGTATGACTTCGGCGGCAGCAAGCCAGGCGATCCACACATGAGGGTGCCGGCAGCCTACCGGCCCTTCAGTTTTCGTGACACCCAGCCGATGGTGTAAGAGATATGGATGTTTCCGCCCTGTCAGGTGTCATCGGCGCGCTGAACTCGGGCCTCTCCGCTGCCAACGCGCAGCAGTCGTCCGTGATGTCCGTGCTGAAGAACTCCATGGATACGCAGGACACGGTGGCCCTGCAGCTGATCCAGTCCATCAACGCTCCCGGCCTCGGTCAGAACATCGACGTCCGCGCCTGAGGAGTCGCCCTACCCCGCGTCCATCTGAGCCGCGAGCCAGCGTGCCTTCTGCGCGCGTCGCACATCCTGATTGGTGAGCTGGTAGTCGGAGAGAAACGCGCTCCGGAAGCGAGCAAAGCTGCCGGCGGCGATGGCCGCGCGAGCCTCTTCCATGAGGCGGAGCAGAAAGCGCAGGTTGTGCAGGGTTGCCAGCCTCAGGCCGAGTGTTTCCTCGACATTGAACAGGTGGTGCAGGTAAGCGCGGGAGCAGGTCCGGCAGCTGGGGCAATCGCACCCTTCCTGGATGGGCACGTCCGCCGCGCGGCAGGCGGCGTTGCGGATGTTCAGGCGGCCAGTGGCCGTGAAGAGCGCTCCATTACGGGCGATGCGCGTGGGCAGCACGCAATCGAACATGTCCACTCCGCGGGCGACGCATTCCAGCAGGTCCTCGGGCGAGCCCACGCCCATCATGTAATGCGGCGCCGTCGCGGGCAGGCCCGCCAGCGATGCCGCCAGCAGCTCGTAGGTGCGACCTTTCTCTTCTCCTACGCTCAGCCCACCGATGCCATAACCGGGGAACTCCATGTCCGCCAGCCGGCGGGCGCTGGCCAGCCGCAGGTCCGGGAACAGGCCTCCCTGGCAGATGCCGAAGAGCGCCTGGTCCGCTCGTTGGTGGCTGGCCTGGCAGCGCGCGGCCCAGCGGTGGGTGCGCTCCGTGGCCTCGGCCGCGTAGGCGCGGTCCACATCGTGCGCGGGGCACTCGTCAAAGCACATGGCGACGTCGGCACCCAGCAGCTCCTGCACCCGCGTGGCGCGCTCCGGCGAGAGGGTGACCAGCGATCCGTCGAGGTGCGAGGTGAACTGCACTTCGTCCTCGGTCACGCGGCGCAGCCGAGCCAGGCTGAACACCTGAAAGCCGCCGCTGTCGGTGAGGAGCGCGCCCGGCCAGTGCATGAAGTGATGTAGTCCGCCCAGCTGTGCAATCAGCTCGGCACCGGGCCGCAGCAGCAAGTGGTAGGTGTTGGCCAGGATCATGCCGGCGCCAACCTCCTGCAGCTCCCGCGGCGAGGCCGTGCGTACGGCAGCGTAGGTGCCCACGGGCATAAAGGCTGGCGTGGGCAAGCTCCCATGCGGCGTGTGCAGCGTACCCGCGCGCGCCAGTCCATCCACGGCCTGGATGGTGAAGGTGACCGGAGGTACTGCTACCGCGGCTCCCCTTCGCGGATCGTCTGCTCCAGCGTGGTGATGCCCCGGCGCACGGTTTCGACCGTTATCAGCATGTGGCTCTCCAGCGCCCGCAGCACCTCCAGCGCGTACTGGTCGGCCCCGGCGCGAATCTCTTCCGCTTGCTGATCCGCGCGGCGGAGGATGGCTTCCGCCTGGCGGTCCGCCTCGATCACCGCCTGGTCCTGGCGCACCATTTGAGCGGCACGCTCCTCGGCATCGTGCAGGATGCGCGCGGCCTCCGCGTCGGCTTGCTGGGTGATGCGCTCGCGGTCCTGGTTGACCCGCCGAGCCGACTTGATCTCCTCGGGGATGACCACGCGCATCTGATCCAGCACGTCCATGGTTTCGTGCTCGTCCACTACCACGCGCGAGGAGAAGGGCACCTTTTGGCCGGCGTTGATGATGGCCTCAATGCGGTCTACCAGATAGAGAATGTCCATGTGGCTGTTCAGCTCGAAAACTTCTGTTTCAGTGCTGCCGCCACCGCGGGCGGCACCAGGTCATCGAGGTTCGCCCCTAGTGAGGCGATCTCCCGGATGAGCGTAGCGCTGATAAAGCTGTAGCGTTTGGATGTGATGAGGCACACCACCTCGCATTCCGGCCAGAGCTCACGGTTCATGTGCGCCATCTGGAACTCATTTTCGAAGTCTGACACAGCCCGCAGCCCGCGCACCAAAACCCGGGAGCCGGCCTCCTTAAGGTAGTGCACGGTCAGGCCGGCGTACGCCTCCACGCGCACGTTGGCGATGTCGCTCATGGCCTGGCGGGCCAGATCCACGCGCTCCTCCACCGAGAAGATGACATTCTTGCTGGGCCGCGCGGGCAGGGCCACGATGAGCTGATCAAACAGGCGTGCCGCTCGTTGAGCGATGTCCAGGTGGCCATTTGTGAACGGGTCGAAGCTGCCGGGATAGACCGCCGTGGTCATGCCGGCTCGGCCCGGTAGAGCGAAATGGTGGTGTCGCCGTGGCGGCGGCTTTTCAACAGCCGCAGCTGTTCGATGGCCTCCGGTGCCGGCACTCGGCTGGCGTGTTCTATAGCTACCAACCCCCGCTGCCGGACGAGCCCCCGGCGGGCAATCTCGGCCAGCACTGGAATTAGTCCAACGTCCGCATAAGGCGGGTCGGCCAAGACCAGATCATACAGCCCGCTGAGGCTGGGCAGCGCCGCCTCGACGCGCCGCCGCAGCACGGTGGCCTGGCCGGCCAGCCGTGTGTGCTCGAGGTTGACAGTGATGAGCCGCAGGGCTTCCGGATCGCTCTCCACCAGCTCGGCCGTCGCCGCACCCCGGCTGAGCGCCTCAATGGCCAGCGCCCCGGTGCCGGCATACAGGTCCAGTACGCGCGCACCATCCACCTCCGCGCCGATCATGTCGAACAGCGCGCCGCGCACCTTGTCTGACGTGGGGCGAATGGGGGAGGGGCCGGTGCGCCGTGCGCGTGGGCCGCGCAGCGCATGCCCCTTCACTTGGCCCGCGATCACCCGCATGGGTGGCGTATGGCCGAAACAGGTCTCGCCATTGCTCCTACGACAGCTCCGAGTCCTGGTGCCACAGTTGCTCCATACGGGCGCGCAGGCCGGGCTGCTCGGCCAGCGTGGGGTCGCTATCCAGCAGCGCGTTGGCCAGGCGGCGGCTGGTTTCGATGAGCTCGGTATCGGTCAGCTTAGCCACACGCAAGTTCGGCAGGCCGCTCTGGCGCGTGCCGAAGAGATCGCCATAGCCGCGCAGCTCCAGGTCCACTTGAGCCAGCCGAAAGCCGCTCTGCGTCTCCTCTATGGCCTTGAGGCGCGGATTCGTGGCGGCGCCGGGCGCGTCGCTGAGCAGAATGCAGTAGGACTGTTCGCTGCTTCGGCCAACGCGGCCGCGAAATTGGTGCAGCTGCGACAGTCCAAAGCGCTCCGCGCCCTCAATCGCCACCACGGTGGCATTGGGCACGTCAATCCCGACCTCCACCACCGATGTGGAGACCAGGACCTGCGTCCGGTTGGCGGCAAAGGCCGCCATCACCTCTTCCTTTTCACGGCTCTTCATGCGGCCGTGCAGCAGCCCGAGCTGCAACGTGGGGAAGACGCGCTGCCGCAGCCGCTCGTATTCGGCCGTGGCTGCCCGCGCCTCCATGCGCTCGGATTCATCCACCAGCGGATAGATGATGAAGGCTTGCCGCCCCTGTTCCACCTGGCGGCGGATGAAGTCGTACGCGCGGCCGCGCTCCTCGGGATTGAACCAGCGCGTTTTGACGGGCAGCCGGCCGGGCGGCATCTCGTCGATGACGGAGATGTCCAGGTCGCCGTAGATGGTGAGGCCCAGCGTTCGGGGAATGGGCGTGGCCGTGAGCACCAGCACGTGTGGATTGAAGCCTTTCTGCCGCAGCCCCTTGCGCTGGTCGACGCCGAAACGGTGCTGCTCGTCCACCACGGCCAGGCCCAGGCGGTCCAGCTCCACGCCCTGCTGGATGAGCGCCTGCGTGCCCACGGCGATGCTGGCGGAGCCATCCTTCAGGGCGCGCAGCGTGTCGGTCCGGGCACGGCCCTTCACCGCGCCGGTCAGCAGGCGCACCACGGGAGCGTGAAAGGCGTCACCGTTCAGGCGATCCAGCAAATCCGTGATGGAGTGATAGTGCTGCTCGGCCAGGATCTCCGTGGGCGCCATGAGCACGGCCTGCCAGCCGTTCGACACGGCCGCCTGCATGGCCAGCGCCGCCACCACGGTTTTACCGGAGCCCACATCGCCTTCAATGAGGCGGTTCATCGGGCGGCCGCTGCGCACGTCGGCCAGGACCTCATCCAGGGCGTGACGCTGAGCCTCGGTTAAGGCGAAAGGCAAGCGGTTGAGCAGCTCCCGCACTCGCGTGTCTTCCAGCTCGAAGCGGGGACCCGGCTCACGCTGCCACTCCCGCCTCCGCTGCAGCACCGTGAGCTGGATGAGGAATAACTCGTCGAAAGCCAGCCGGCGCTCCGCCGCCAGGCGTGTGTCCCACGTGTCCGGAAAGTGGTACTGCGCGGTCGCCTCCGCCAGGCTCATCAGGTTGGCCGCGCGGCGCACCTCCTCCGGCAGGAACTCCGGCAAGAGTTGGGCGAAGGTGTCCACGCAGCGCTTCATGAGGGTGCGCAGCGCCTTAGGCCGAAGGCCCTCGGTGAGGCGGTACACCGGAACTATGCGGCCGGTGTGCAGCAGGTCGTCATCGGTTACCAGCTCCCAATCCGGCGAGCTGAACTGGCGCTGCAGGCGAAATAGGTCCACCTTGCCGCTGAGCACGACGCGCGGCTGGCTGGCGAAAGTGCGTTGCAGGTAGGGCTGGTTGAACCAGGTGGCCATGATCTGGCCCGAGTCGTCCGCCACCACGGCTGTGGTGGTGGCCATGCGGGGGCCACGGCGCTGCGTGTGCACCTGCACTACAGTGCCCATCGCCGTTTCCAGCTGGCCAGGCTGCAGGTTGCCGATGGGGGTGAAGGAGCTGCGGTCCAGGTGGCGTTGGGGATAAGCCAGCAGGGCGTCGCGCGGGGTGCGGATATCCAGCTTGTGCAGTCGGTCCAGCAGCGTGGCGCCAATGCCGGGCAGCTGCTCGATGGGGCCATCCAGGTCGGCGGCGATGCCCGCGCGACCCCCGAGGCGGGCAGCAGGGGGCGCTGGACTTGCGCCCGCGGCGGGCCGGCGAACGGGCCGCACCTTAGGCACGCTCTGCGCCGCCGCGCCCGTTTCAGGTGACACAACTGAACGAGCCGATCGAGCGCGACGTTGAGACGCGGGCGAGGTTGAGGGGGCGATGCTCGCGGCGCTGTGCGCTTGCATATCGACGATGAGCTGGAGGCCGGTTTCCAGCATGGCCTTGCGTTCGCCCGCAGCCGCTGAGCCGTAGCCATCGAGCAGCTCCAGAATGCCACCCAGGCGTAGCTGCTCCTCTGGTCGAAGCTGGGGCAGAGAGCGCCGGCGCACCTGATCCAGGAACTCCTGCAGGCCTCCCACCACGGCCTTATCCCCAAAGCCTTCCGTTTGCTCCAGCAGGAGAATCTTGCGGGTCATATCCAGCACGGGGGCTGCGCCGGACGAAGTGCTGCCAGCCAACACACTACTCGAACGCGATGATGTAGGCCGGCTCTGGCTGATCGCCCCGCAGGATCTCGACCTCCAGCCCGGGCGCCAGGGCCTGGAAACTGGCCCCCAGCTTGTGCGCCTCGGCCTGAGTCACACCCGCACCGTAATACAGGGTCGCCAGGTCGCGCTGGCCCTCCGGTACCGCGGCCAGCAGCGCGGGCAACGCCGCTTCACCCGTGCCGAGCAGCCTGCCGCCCAGCCAGGCCTGGAGCTCGCCTTCCTCGGGGGCCCGCCGCAGCTCCGCGCCACTGGCTGCCTCGGCCGCGGCGGCCATGCTCTCCACGTTCGCCGCCGTGCCCTGTTCCGGCCGGTATGCGAGCGCGGCCGCGATGGCAGCCGGGATGCTTTCAATAGCAAGTAGGCTCACATTGGCGCGCTGACCAGCTGCTTCGGCGGCTACCACCCGGGCGGCCGCGCTGCCTGGCAGCAGCAGCACCTCCCGGCTGCCGCCAAGACCAGTACCGAAACCATCAATGGTGCGCAGCAGCTCGCCCAACGTGGGCGCTGGTAGTCCCGCTCCGGGCAGGACTGCTTCAGCTCCAAGCGAGCGGAACACGGCGGCCAGGCCGGCGCCGGGCGCCAGAGCCAGGACGACCGCGCGCTGGGCTGTCTCGCCGGCCGCGGTCTGCGAGTCGATGTTGGTTATCTCGTGGCGCTCCACGATACCCAGCTGCCCGGCGTAGGCCAGCAACGGCCCAGGATCCTCGACGTGGGCGTGCAGACTCAGCAGATCGTCGGCCGGCGCGGCCAGCACGCTGCTGCCCAGCTGTTCCACACGCCTGCGCACCTCCTCCAGGTTCGCGCCGGCTGCGCCACGCACCACTACGGAGACGCAGTACCCGTACTCAGCCGGTGGCGCTGCCACCAGCTCCGACGGGTGGCCGTGTCCGGCCGCCAGGCGCTGCCGCAGCGCCACCAGGCCCAACAGTTCCGTATCAGCCGAGGTGTCGGCATCCCGGTCGAGCCAGGCGCGGTGCCAACCCCGAAAGACGAGGAGCAGGCCATACCCGCCGGCATCCACCACCTGCGCCTGCCGCAGCACCGCCAGCTGATCGGGCGTACGCGCCACTGCCGCCCTGGCCTGCCACAGCAGCTCAAGCAGATACGCGTCGGGCGCGGAAGACGCGCTGGCCGGCACATCCGCCGCGGCACGAAGGACGCTCAGCAGCGTTCCCTCCACTGGGTGCGAGGCTGCCTCATAGGCCAGCTCCACGGCGCGCCGGAGCATGCGCGCGACGCTCTCCGGCCGCGGCTCGGAGTCGGCCTCCAGAGCCTCGGCGCCCGCGCGCAGCAGCTGCGCCAGCAGAACGCCGGAGTTGCCGCGCGCCCCCAGCACGGCCCCCACCGCCAGTTGCTGGCTGGCCTGGACGGGCGTAGTTGCTTCATCCGCGTGCTGCAACGCTCGCCGCAGTGTGGCGAGCATGTTTGTTCCCGTATCGCCATCGGGAACGGGGAAGACATTGAGGCCGTTGATCGCCGGCAGCTCTGCTGCCAGCAGTTGCTCGGACCCGCGAAAGAGGCGAACTACAGCGGGGCTAGCGGTATCCGTGGAGACGCACTGGCCGGATACATGGTAGGCTTTCACTTTGGTTGTTGCTCTCCGCGGGGGGATGCCGGCGGCAGTCCGATGGAGCGGGCCGGACCCGGACGCGATGATACCAGGAAGGACAGGCGGCGATGAGCGGAAAATGTGACGTGTGCGGTAAGCGGCCGCAGTTCGGGCAGAACATCCAGCACAAGCACGGCGGCGGTTGGGCCCTGCGGGCGCCCCGCACCAAGCGCATGTGGAAGCCCAACATCCAGCGGCACACCATCCACCTGGAAGGGCGCTCGGTGCAGATCAACATCTGCACACGCTGCCTCCGCACGGCGCAGAAGGTCGAAAAGGCCACCACCGGAGCGAAAGTTTAGCCGGCGAAACCTGCCAGGCGCTTTCCGATTATCCCGTTGCCCGGCCGCCCACTGGCGGATGGAGAGGGTTGGGTTCAGTTTTCTCTCTCCGTGTGCAGCGCGTCCAGATCGTCCCGGCGCCAATCGCGCTGGGCGACGTTCACCGGCGGGCCCACGCTGATAGCGCCGAAGCCGTGGCGGTCGCGAATGCGATCGAGCGCGCCGGTAATCTGGCGCGGAGCAGCTTCGGGATCGCCAAAGAGATCGAGCTGAGCTGGTGGGTCAGCAAAGTTGGCCACGCCGGCGCCAATGAGGCGCACCGCTCGGGAGCGGTCGTAGGCGCGGCGGAAGAGCTCCAGCACTGCCTGCGTGAGAACGTCGTCGACATCGGTCGGGCGGGCTAGCGTGCGCCCCCGAGTGAGCGTTTCGAAATTGGCGTAGCGCAGCTTCAATTGCACCGTGCGGCAGCGCAGGCCGTGCTGGCGCATGCCGCGGGCCGCCTGCTCCAGCAGCTGGTGCAGCGTCACCTCCAGGTGCGCCGGATCGCGCACGTCGCGCTCGAACGTGGTTTCGCGGCTGATACTCTTCGGGTCGCCCGGCGGTGTCACGGGGCGAGCATCGTGCCCGTGGGCATATTCCCAGAGTTGCAGGCCGAACTTGCCCAGGCGGCGCAGCAGCTCCTCAATGGGCACGGCGGCCAGCTCGCCAATGGTGTGCAGCTGCAGCTCAGCCAGCCGTGTTTCCGTGGCCGGGCCCAGCCCCGGCAGTCGGCGCAGCGGCAGAGGCGCCAGGAAGGCTGCCTCCTCACCCGGTTCCACGACTACCAGCGCATCCGGCTTGCGTAGGTCCGACGCGATTTTCGCCACGACTTTGGATGTGGCCACGCCCACGGAGGTGGTGAGGCTGGTGCTCGCCCGTACCTCGGCGCGGATGGCCTCCGCCACGCTGGTGGCGCTGCCGAAGCTGCGCTCCGTTCCCGTCAGATCCAGGTAGGCTTCGTCCAGCGAGAGTGGTTCAACCAGTGGGGTGTAGCGTTGGTAGATGGTGAACACGCGCTGGGAGTACTCGCGGTAGGCGCTGAAATTGGCTGGCACGAAGATGCCCCGCGGGCACAGTTGCAGGGCGCGCGAGAGCGGCATCGCCGAGTGCACGCCGAAGCGCCGGGCCTCGTAGGACGCGGCCGCCACCACGCCCCGCTTGCGTGGATCGCCGCCTACAATCACCGGCTGGCCCACGAGTTCGGGCCGCAGAACCTGCTCGACTGACGCATAAAACGCATCCAAGTCGCAGTGCAGAATCATGCATCAAAGATAATCCTCGGCCGGGCAGGCCGTTATACTCTGGGGACAGTTTCAGGAGCGAGCAGCTGAGAAGAGACAGCACGACAGCAGCCCGGGCGGAGCAGCAAGGTTGAACCGTGGCCGCGGAGGTGGTGGGCGGCGCGGCCGGCGCCCCAGCACGGGCGAACCACACGTCAGCGATATCAAGGACGCGATCGAAGTTGATGGCGTCATCAAAGACGCTATGTCCAATGGCTTCTACAACGTGGAGATCGCCAATGGCCATACGGTGCTGGCCCGCCTGGCCGGCAAGATGACCCAGGGACACATTCGGGTGCAGCCCATGGATAAGGTGAAGGTGCAGCTCTCGGTGTATGACCTCAGCCGTGGCCGCATCGTGTGGCGCTTTCGGGAGTAGCCCTCTAACCCACTGCCTGCGCGGAAGCGCGGGCCAGTGGCGCGTGCCCGCCGCGATATTCTTTGAGGCAGCCCCGGTGATCCGGTTCCTTGCGAGGTTGGTCCGTGAAGCTGAATGTTGCGCAGCTCATGAAGGCAGCCGTCGGTAGCACGCGCGCCTACACTCTCGATGAGGCGCTGCCCGAGGTTGAGGGTGTGCGCCTCACGCGGCCCGTGCACCTGTCCATTCACCTCACGCGACTCAACGAGGGGCTGCTCGCGCGCGGAGATGTGGAAACGCATCTGGAGGCGATGTGCAGCCGCTGTGCCGAACCCGCGGACCTGCCAGTGGCCTTCCATTTCGAAGAAGAGCTGCGGCCCACCATCGACATCGTTAGCGGCCAGCCGGTGGACGTTCCGGACGAGGGCGAGCCCGTTTTCCGGATTGATGCGAACCACGTGGTGGATCTGGATGAGCTCATTCGCCAGGGGGTGGTGATCGAGCAGCCCATGCACCCCTTGTGCAGCCCCACGTGCCGGGGCCTGTGCCCAGCGTGTGGGGCGAACCTCAACCTGAACCTCTGCTCCTGCCAGGGCAGCCAGCCCTCCGGCGCGCTGGCCGCTGCCCTGCGCGACCTGCGTCCCCTCCTTCTCGCTCCGCGCGGCAAGTGACCCATGGACCCCTGGGTCGCCTCTGGTCGGGCAACCCAGGCCGCCGTTAGCTGGGCGGCGCGGAGCCGATGCGCAAGCGGCCGGTGACCATGTATATCACCCGCTCCGCGATGTTGCTCACGCGGTCGCCGATGCGCTCCAGGTTGTGCGCTACCCAGAGCAGGTAGGTCGCCCGGGTAATGGTGCCAGGCTCCTCAATCATGAAGCTCAGCAGCTCGCGTAGGATCTGGTGGTACAGCTCATCCAGCGTGTCGTCCTCCCGCCAGATGACCTCCGCGGCCGCGGCATCGCGATCCACGAAGGCCTGCAGACAGCGCCGCAGCATGGCCTGGGCAATGGTAGACATGCGAGGAATGTCGATCAGCGGCTTCAGCGGCGGCTCCCCAGCCATTTTCACGGTGAGCTTGCAGATGCCCTCCGCGTAGTCGCCCATGCGTTCCAGTTCGTTAGCGATGATGAGCGCCGAGGCTACCGTGCGCAGGTCGCTGGCCATGGGGTTCTGCGTGGCGAAGAGCTCGATGCACACTTCCTCGATCTCGTAACGCATGCGGTCGACCTCAGCATCGCCCGCGGCGGTCCGCTCGGCGGCGGCAACATCGCGCTGCTTCAGCGCATCAACCGCCAGCTCGATCTGCTTCTCGACGGCCACGCCCATGCTCAGCAGATCCTGTTGCAGCCGTTCCAGCGCATCGACAAAGGTGTGACGAATCATGCGACAACCTCCTCTAGCGGCTCCAGAGTCTCGATGCGGCCACGCACCAGCGGCAGGGTGAAGAAGAAGCTGGAGCCGCGGCCGAGGCTGCTTTGCACACCTACCTCGCCGCCCATCGCGCTAACCAGGTGCTTCACAATAGCCAGCCCCAGGCCGGTACCGGGATTATCCTGTCGGGCTCGGCCCTTGTCCACTTTGTAGAAGCGCTCGAAGATGCGCGGCTGGTCCTCCTCTGGGATACCAACGCCGGAATCGCGCACCGTTACCCGCGCCTGGCTGTCGGCCGCGTCGATGCTCACCGCGACGGTGCCGCCGGGTGGAGTGAATTTCATGGCGTTGTCCACCAGGTTCTGCACAATCTGCTGCGTACGCGTGGGATCGGCCAATACCAGCACCGCCTCCGCTGAGGAGCCGCAACTGATGGCCAGCCCCGCCTCGCGGCAGCGCGGGACCAGCTTGTCCACGGTCTCCTCCACCACGCGCCGCAGGTCGATCCAGCGCGGCTGCAGCTCCAGGCGGCCGGATTCAATGCGAGACAGGTCCAGCAGGTCGTGCACCAACGTGGCGAGGTGATCGATCTCGCGATTGATATCCGCCAGGTAGCGCAGGGCGTGGGGTATGTCGGCCAGACCGTCGAGCTGGAGTGTCTCCACCATGGCTTTCACCGTGGCCAGGGGCGTCCGCAGCTCGTGGGAGACATTGGCCACAAACTCGCGCCGCACGGCCTCAAGCCGGTGCAGCTCTGTGAGATCCTCCACCACGATAGCCACGCCTCGTGGCGCCTGCCCGCCAATGCGTTGCGCGCTGGCCCGCAGCACCAGGTCCTGACCCGGCGGCCGAATCTCGATCGCCTCGGCTGGCGCCAGTCCATGCAGGACACGCCGCACCAGCTGATCAAGGTCATGATCGCGCACCACCTGAATGAGCGGTAGGCCGATGTGCACCGGTGAAAGGTGAAAACGCCGCTCGGCCGCCGGATTGGCGAAGGTCAGTTTGCTGTTCTCGTCGACGAGCAGCATAGCGGTGGGCGCCTGATGGATGAACGATTGATTGATGCTTTCCACGAAAGCGCTGGCTTCGTTCGCTTGGTGCACGTGCTGTTGCAGCAGGTGTACCTGGCGTTGCAGCCGCAGGCGCTGCCGGTAGTGGCGGCCAGAGGTGACAGCTAGCAGCACCAGCAGAACGATGCCGGCCGCGATTGGGCCCAGCCACAGCCAGAGCGTCATGCGCCGAAGCGGTAGCCCGCGCCTCTCACGGTGTGAATGTAGCGTGGCTCAACCGGGTTAGGCTCCAGCTTGCGTCGCAGCCACGTGATGTGCACGTCCACCGTGCGGGTGACCTGGCCGACGTATTCCGGTCCCCACACGCGATCCAGCAGCACCTCGCGGGTGAGCACGATACCGGGGTTGCTGGCCAGCAGCAGCAGCAGCTGATACTCCTTCGGCTTCAGGCTCACGGGCTGGCCCGCGCGCCGCACCTCGTGCCGCGCGGTGAGGATCTCCAGCTCGCCGTAGCTGAGGGTCGTTGCCCCAACTGGCACCCTCAGCCCGCTGGCGGCCGGCACCTGCTCGCCGCGACGAAGGTGCGCCTTCACCCGTGCCAACAGCTCGGGCATGCTGAAGGGCTTGGTGACGTAGTCGTCCGCGCCAAGCTCCAGCCCGACCACCTTATCCGTCTCGGTGTCTTTGGCGGTGAGCATAAGAATCGGGGCGGCCGTCTCACGCCGCAGGGCGCGGCAGACCTCCAGGCCGTTCATGCCGGGCAGCATAAGGTCCAGGAGGAAAAGATCTGGCTGCTCCTGGCGAGCCACGCGCAGACCCTCCTCGCCCGAGGCCGCCGTGAGCGGCTGGTAGCCCTCGCGCCGGAGGTTGTAGCCGAGCGTGTCCCGCAGGATGGCCTCATCCTCGACCACCAGGATCTTCTTGCGTACAGTCGGTGGCTCGATGGCGGTGACTCTAGCCGAAGCGCCCGGTGAGGTAATTTTCCGTCCTCGAGTCCGTGGGGTTGGTGAACATGGTGCGCGTTGGGCCTACCTCCACCAGGCAGCCACCGCGGCCATCCTCAGCCAGCAGAAAGGCCGTATCGTCAGACACTCGTGCTGCCTGCTGCATGTTATGTGTGACGATGACAATAGTCACGGAGCGGCGCAAGTCGCGGATGAGGTCCTCGATGCGCAGGGTGGAGATCGGATCCAGTGCGGAGCACGGCTCATCCATCAGGATGACCGAGGGGTCCACCGCCAGCACGCGGGCAATGCACAGGCGCTGCTGCTGCCCGCCCGAGAGCGCCAGTGCGGGCTGCCGGAGCTTGTCCTTCACCTCATCCCACAGTGCCGCCTGGCGCAGGCAGCGCTCCACCGTATCCGCCAGCTGAGCGCGGCCCCGCACCCCGCCCAGCTTGAGCCCGGCGGCGACGTTGTCGAAGATGGACATGGTTGGGAAGGGGTTCGGCCGCTGGAACACCATGCCGACGCTGCGCCGTACCGCCACGGGGTCCACCCCGCGCGCGTACAGGTCGCGCCCTTCCAACAGTACCTGGCCCGCCACGCGGGCCCCGCGACTCACCTCGTGCAGGCGATTAAGGCAGCGGACAAAGGTGGATTTGCCGCAGCCGGAGGGTCCAATCA
>DATKQD010000216.1:0-4392 GCA_035532895.1 Chloroflexota bacterium | reverse complement strand
CCGATTTACCTGGGCCTGGCGGGCTTGTTGGCCCTGGTGCTGATCTTCATTTCAGGCCGGTTGTCGCCTCGCCATCCGAACGCTATGAAGCTTGAGCCGTACGAGTGCGGCGTGTCGGAACCTACCCCCACCGAGCACCGCTGGCCGGTCCGCTTCGCGTTGGTGGCCATGCTCTTCCTGATATTTGATGTCGAGGGCCTGTTCCTCTACCCCTGGGCGGTGCTCATTCGCACGCTGCGCTGGGAGGGCATCGCGGCGGTCATGAGCTTTTTCGTAGTGCTGGGCGTTGGCTACACGTATGCCCGCTCACGGGGGGCGCTGGAGTGGAAGTAACGGGCACCCTACCGGTGCTGGAACCTCGGCCGCCACAGGGCAAGGATGGTGCTGCCGGCTTCATCCTGGGCCGGCTGGAGGAGTGGAGTCGCGAGAAGTCGCTGTGGCCGGTGATGTTCGGGCTGGCTTGCTGTGCCATCGAGATGATGGCCACGTCAGCGTCGCGCTATGACGTGGCGCGCTTTGGGGCGGAGCTGTTCCGGCCCAGCCCTCGCCAGGCCGATCTGATGATTGTCTCCGGCCGTGTGTCCCAGAAGATGGCGCCGGTCCTGAAACAGCTGTACGACCAGATGCCGGACCCCAAGTGGGTAATCGCCATGGGCGATTGCGCGGCCTGCGGAGGCATTTTCAACAACTACGCCGTGGTGCAGGGCGTGGACCGGCTCGTTCCGGTTGATGTTTACGTCCCGGGCTGCCCGCCGCGCCCCGAGGCGTTGATCGACGGCATCCTCAAGCTGCAGCGGCGCATCAAGGAGGGTGCGGCGGCGCGGTGAATGTGCCAACGGCGGCGCTGCCGGCTACCCTGCAGCGCCTCAAGGACGAAGGGTACCGGCGCCTGGTGGACATCACCGCCATCGATGATCCCTCGCAGGCCGAGCGCTTTGAGCTGAACTACCTGCTGTATTCGATGGACAAGCGCGAGTGGCTGCGGGTGAAGGCCCGCACTAGCGGCCAAGCGCCGACCGCGTGCGGCGTGTTCGCCGGTGCCAACGCCTACGAGCGCGAGGTGTATGACATGTTCGGCGTTGAGTTCTCCGGGCACCCGCTGCCGCGGCGCATCCTCATGCCGGACGATTGGGTGGGCCACCCGCTGCGGCGAGACGAACCTCTGGGCAGCATCGAAGTGGACTTCACCTTTAGGAGGGCGCCGCGTGGCGATTGAGACGCGCAGCCCCAACCTGCTGACCTCGGATCGGCCGGAGCTGCTCCATGTGAACCTCGGCCCGCAGCACCCATCAACCCACGGCGTGCTGCGAGTGGAGTTGCTGCTGGATGGCGAGATCGTGGTGAAGTGCCAGCCAGTCATCGGCTATCTGCACACCGGCATCGAGAAGAGCTGCGAGCATCGCACCTACCTGCAGGCGCTGACCATGACGGATCGGCTCGACTACTTGAACCCCCTGGGGAACAACCTAGCCTACTCGCTGGCTGTGGAGCAGCTGTGCGGCTGCGAGATTCCTGAGCGTGCGCAGATCGGCCGCGTACTTCTGGCGGAGCTTACCCGGATCAATTCGCACCTTGTATGGATCGGCACAACCGGCCTGGACCTGGGCGCAACATCCGCCTTCCTATATACGTTTCGCGAACGAGAGGAGCTGCTCGATCTGTTCGAGGAGCTCTCCGGCGCGCGGATGATGACCAGCTTCATCCGGCCGGGAGGGCTGTTCGGGGACTTCAGCCAGCACTGGCTGGATGGGGTGGCGGCTTTTCTTGAGCGCCTGCCCGGCTGTGTGGACGACTACGAGGCGTTGCTCACCGGCAACCCGCTGTTCAAGGAGCGCACGGTGGGCGTGGGCGTGCTGAAGGCGCAAGACGCGCTGGACATGGGCGTCAGCGGGCCCATGCTGCGCGCCTCGGGGGTTGATTTTGACTTGCGCAAAGCCAACCCCTACAGCATGTATGAGAAGTTCACGTTTGACGTGCCCACGGGCCAGCACGGCGACTGTTACGACCGTTACCGGGTGCGGGTAGCGGAGCTGCGGCAGAGCATCGGCATCTGCGGTCAGGCACTCAACCTGCTGCCAGGCGGCCCAGTGCGGACATCGGACCGTAAGGTGATGCCGCCGCCCCGAGAGGAGATCGGCCGCTCCATGGAAGCGCTGATCCACCATTTCAAGCTGTACACGGAGGGCATCCGCCCACCGGCTGGCGAGGCCTACGTTGGCGTGGAATCGCCGCGCGGCGAGCTGGGCTTTCTGATCGTGAGTGACGGTTCCGGCCAGCCGGCGCGCGTGCACGAGCGAGCGCCCTCGTTCGCTAACCTGCAGGCGCTGTCGCTGATGGCCGAGGGACGCCTCATCGCTGACCTCATCGCCATCATCGCCAGCATCGATCCCATCCTGGGTGAGGTGGATCGCTAGATGGCGCTCAGCCCGGAGATCGAGGCGCGCATCGCCGCCGAGGTGGGCAAGTACCCCACGGCCCGCAGTGCCCTGTTGCCGGCGCTGAAGCTGGCCGAGCACGAGCAGCACCTGCTGACACCGGAGACGCTGGCCCGCGTGGCAGAACTGGTGGGCGTATCCCACGCGGCGGCCAACGAGCTCGCCACCTTTTACTCCATGTTGGCCACGGAACGGCATGGCCGCAAGGTCGTGGAGGTCTGCGTGCAGCTGCCCTGTGCTCTGCAGGGCGCCGACGAACTTCTGCAGCGACTTGCCGAAGAGCTGGGCATCGCGCCGGGCGAAACCACCGCCGATGGCGAGGTGACGCTGCAGCGCACGCACGAGTGTTTCGGCTCCTGCCACCGCGCGCCGATGTGCCTGCTCAACCACGAGTATCGCGAGAACCTGCGCGGCGAAGCTGTTGAGCGCCTGTTGGCCGAGTTACGCGCGCCCGCGTTGGCGCGGAGCGCGTAACCGTCGTGGACGACTACCAGCCGATACTGCTGGCCCATGCGGGCCGGACAACGCCAGTGAGCCTGGAGGAGCATGGCTACGCGGCCTGGAAAAAGGTGCGCGCTGAGATGTCGCCGGACCAGGTGATCGATCAGGTGAAGAACGCTGGCTTGAGTGGCCGCGGCGGCGCCGGTTTCCCCACCGGAATGAAGTGGGGGCTGATTCCCAAAGGTGATGGCCCCAAGTACCTGTGCGTGAACGCGGACGAGTCCGAGCCCGGTACCTTCAAGGACCGCGAGCTCATGGAAATTGAGCCGCACATGCTCATCGAAGGGGTGCTCATCGCCTGTTACGCCTTTGGTGCCAAAGATGCCTTTATCTACATCCGCGGCGAGTACCGCGTGGCGGCGGATTGTTTGGAAAGCGCGTTAGCCGAGGCGCGCCAGGCCGGACTCCTGGAAGGCTATCAACTCAGGGTGTTTCGGGGTGCAGGCGCCTACATCTGCGGCGAAGAGATGGCGCTCATGGAGTCGCTGGAAGGCCGGCGGCCCATGCCCCGGTCGAAGCCGCCCTTCCCTACGGTTGCCGGCCTGTACGGTGCGCCCACGGTCATTAACAACGCTGAAACGCTGTGCAACGTGCCGCCTATCATCACTCGCGGCGCCGACTGGTACAAGACCGTCAACCCCAAGATCTTTTGCCTCTCGGGCCACGTCATCCGGCCCGGCAACTACGAGCGGCCGCTGGGCTCGCTCACCATTCGCCAGCTCATTGAGGAGTGCGGCCAAGGCGTGCCCGGTGGGCGCGCGGTCAAAGGCGTCCTGCCGGCCGGGGCGTCGGCACCCATCCTCACCGCGGACAAGTTGGACACCAAGCTGGACTATGCGTCCGTTGCCGCGGCAGGATCGATGCTCGGATCGGCGAGCTTTATCGTCCTCGATGACCATACGTGCATCGTACGCGCTGCCGCGCGCATGGAGGAGTTCTTTCGCCGCGAGTCGTGCGGTAAATGCACCCCCTGCCGGGAAGGCACGATGTGGCTGCACAAGATCCTGCTGCGGCTGGAGGCAGGCACTGGGACCGAGGAGGACGTGGACATGCTGCTGTCGCTCTCGGATCAGATCAGTGGCAAGGTGCTGTGCGCGCTGGGCAACTTCGCCGTGAGCCCGGTGGTAGCGACGGTCACGCAGTTTCGCGACGAGTACTTGGCCCACGTGAAGGGCCACGGCTGCCCGTTGGGTTCATGGGCGGCCTGATGAGGGGTAGGCTGGCCCATGGCTGACGATCTGGTAACGCTCACCATCAACCAGCGCGAGGTCCAGGTCCCTAAGGGCACACTGGTGATTGAGGCGGCGAAGCGACTGGGCATCGACATTCCCGTGTTCTGCTACCACCCCAAAATGAAGCCGGTCGGCGCCTGCCGGATGTGCCTGGTGGAGATCGAGAAGATGCGCGGGCCGCAGGCTTCGTGCACCACGCCGGTGGCCGAGGGCATGGTCGTGCA
>DATKQD010000215.1:0-7956 GCA_035532895.1 Chloroflexota bacterium | reverse complement strand
TCGCCGCTTGGCTACGGCGCGCATCCACAGCGCCGTCCGCCAAGCCCAGGGTCAAAGTGGATCGGTGTAGAAGTCGAGCTTAATGGTGTCTTCAGCCACGAAGGTCCCTCCCAATTCTTGGCGAGAGTGTGATTCGGCTAGTATATGCCCTTCGTCGCTCAGACGTTTGGTCCCGCCTTATGCTGGTGCGCATGGCAATGCGAGCGCTGCTGGCCGAGCTGCGGCGGCAGCGGCCGGAGCTGAGAGATGCCGCGGCCCTCATTGAAGCTGGCCAGGTGCTGGTACGTGGTCTGCCGCTCCGCAACCCGGCCTCGCGCGTGCCCATCGGCGCGAACATCGTGCTGCGGGTGCCACGGCGTCTGCATGGCGAGCTGAAGCTGGAGGCAGCTCTGGCGGCTTTCGCACCCGACCTGCGCGGCTGCGTGGCGCTGGACGTGGGCGCCGCCGCTGGTGGTTTCACGCGGGTACTGCTGACCGCCGGCGCCGCCAGAGTGTACGCGGTGGATGCCGGATATGGCCAGCTCCTCGGCTCACTGCGGCAGGATGCGCGCGTTGTCAACCTGGAGAACACCAACCTGGGCGAGCTGACGGCCGTGCGCATCCCGGAGGTTATCGATGTCGTGGCCATCGATGTCTCCTATCTCTCTCTAACGGAGGCTTTTCCACAGTTGGCGGCGCTGCGCCTGGCGGGCAACGCCCAACTGCTGGCCCTGGTGAAACCGATGTTCGAGCTCAGGCTGCCGGCGCCACCGGTGGCCGAAACCGCTCTCGAGGCCGCGTTGGACCTTTCGGCAGCGGCTGCCGAGGACAATGGCTGGCGCGTCCGCGGCAGTATGCCCTCACCAGTAGCGGGCCATAAGGGCGCCCGCGAGTTCCTTCTGTACGCGCGGCGGGAGGCGCCACCGGATCAATAAGCGGCCGACGGCGCGTGTCCGGTGGAGGAGCAGACTGGCGTTGTATCGTGTGTATGAGACTTCGCGGGTGCGCGCCGGGCGGGCCTGGGAGTTGCTGAGAGCTTGGCAGGAGCGTACAGGGGACAGAAGGCTTGATCGAAAAGGATGTCGCCGTTATTGGCGCGGGCCCTGGGGGCTATGTGGCGGCGATTCGCGCGGCGCAGCTGGGGCTCAGCGTCGCCTGCGTGGAGAAGGGTGCCCTGGGCGGTGTGTGCTGCAACATCGGCTGCATTCCTACCAAGGCCTTGATTCGCAGCGCCGAACTGTTTGCCCTGATGCGTCAGGCGGACCGCTACGGCATCCACGCTGACAATGTCACGCTGGATTACCCGGCCATGGTTAAGCGGGAGCAGGGCATCGTGCGGCGCATGTCGTCCGGCGTGGGCACGCTCTTCAAGGCGGCCGGCGTCCAGACCGTGGCCGGAACAGCCAGGCTGAGCGCGGACAAAACACTGGAGGTGGCGCTGAATGATGGCGGCACCGAGACTGTACGAGCGCGCAACGTGATCGTGGCTACCGGCTCCCGTCCCGCGGCGCCGCCCGTGCCGGGCTTGGATACGCCGGGCGTGATCGATTCCACCGGCGCGCTGGAGCTGGACGCCGTTCCGGAACGCTTGACGGTGATTGGCGGCGGTGTCATCGGCGTGGAGTTCGGCTGCATGTTCGCCCACCTGGGCGCCAAAGTCACGATTGTCGAGATGCTGCCGGGCATCATCGCCACCGAGGACGACGAGATCGCAGCCGCGCTGGTGGCCGACCTCAAGAAGCTGGGCGTGACCATCCTGGTGAACGCGCAGCTCAAAGAGATCCAGCCGGCGGGCTCGGGCCAACGCTGCGTGATCGAGACAGCCGAGGGCACGCGGGAGATCGACAGCGACAAGACATTGGTGGCTACCGGCCGCGCTCCCAACACCGGTGACCTGGGACTGGAGGCGGCTGGCGTGCAACTCGATCGCGGCTGGGTCCCCGTGAACGACCATATGGAAACGAATGTGCCCGGCATCTATGCTGTGGGCGATGTGAACGCGCGCAGCCTGCTGGCTCACGCTGGGTTCGCACAGGGCGTGGTGGCGGCCGAGATCATCGCCGGCCAGGTGCCCAGCCAGGATGTGCATCTGGTTCCGGCCTGCATTTACACGATTCCAGAGATCGCGTCTGTGGGCTTGAACGAACGCCAGGCGCGCGAAACGCACCCAAACCTCAAAATCGGCAAGTTCCCGTTCTCCGCCAACGGCAAGGCGCAGTGCGTAGGCGAGGCCACTGGTTTTGTGAAAGTGGTGGCCGACGCGGAGTACGGCGAAGTGCTGGGCGTGCACATCTATGGCCACGAGGCCAGTTCACTCATCATGGAGGGCGCACTGAGCATTCGGCTGGAAGCGGCGCTGGAAGATATCAGCACCACCATTCATCCGCACCCCACGCTCACCGAGGCCTTGGGCGAGGCCGCGGCCATGGCGCAGGGAGCAGCCATCCACTGGCCCAAGGGCAGCGCCTAAGGCACCGTCGCGGCTGCCGCCTGACAGGCTCTTCATCCAAACTATCTCGCGCGGGAGGTGGCATTCTGGACCAGCAGATAACCGATCGCAAGGCGGAGCACATCAGTGTGGTGACCGGCGAGCAGGTGGAGCCCACCACCCGTGCCTCGTGGGAGGATGTGCTGCTCGTGCACAACTGCCTGCCGGAGATCGATTTGGCTGACGTGAGCCTGGAAGTGGAGTTCCTGGGTCGCCGCCTGGCCGCGCCGGTGATCATTTCCTCCATGACTGGTGGCCACGCCCTGGCGAAGGAGATCAATGCCGTGCTGGCCGAGGCCGCTCAGGAGCTCGGCGTGGCCATGGGCGTAGGCAGCCAGCGCGCCTATCTGCGCGACCCCGCGGTGGCGGATAGCTACGCCGTGGTGCGTAAGCACGCGCCATCCGCTTTCATCGTGGGCAACGTGGGCGCGCCCCAGCTGATTGCCCAGGGCGCTGAGCCGGCTATGACGCTGCCGCAAATTCGCGCCGCCATCGAGCTCATCCAGGCCGACGCACTGGCGGTGCATCTGAACTACCTCCAGGAGACAGTGCAGCCGGAGGGCGATACCCGCGCCCGCGGCGTGCTGCACGCCATCGGCGAGGTGGCCGCGGGCGTGCGCGTGCCGGTCATCGCCAAGGAGACGGGTGCTGGCATGGCGGCCCCTCAAGCCATACAGCTAAAGGAGGCTGGCGTCAGCGCGCTGGATGTGGGTGGCCTGGGTGGCACCAGCTTCGCCATGGTGGAGGCCCATCGCGCACGCATCTCGCAACGCCTGGACAAGGCAGCGCTGGGTGAGTTGTTCAGTCGCTGGGGCATTCCCACGGCCGTATCCGTGGTGCTCTCGGCGGCCGCGGGCTTGCCGATCATCGGCAGTGGCGGCATCCGCAGCGGCCTGGACGCCGCCCGCGCGCTGGCTTTGGGGGCGAGCCTGGTGGGCGTTGCCCGCCCGCTGCTGCTCACCGCCCAGCAAGGCGTGGCGGCCACGGTCGAGTGGCTGCGGCGCTTCCTCGAGGAGCTGCGAACGGCCATGTTCCTCACCGGCTCAGCCACCGTAGCCGCCCTGCGGGGCAAGGCCGTGCTCACCGGCATCTCGCGCGATCTGGTCGCCACACTCACCCCGGCGTGAGCGGAAACCGGGATTCGGCGGCCTTTGTGGTAACATCACTTTTCGTGCGCTACGCAGTGGTGAAAACCGGAGGCAAGCAATATCGCGTTGTCACGGGGCAGGTCGTGGAGATCGAGAAGATCGACGCTGTACCCGGCAGCGAGATCGAGCTGACGGATGTGCTGATGGTGGCCGACGAAGGCAAGCTTACCGTGGGCCAGCCGTTGGTGACGGGCGCCCGCGTCGGGGCGCGAGTGCTGGCGCAGGACCGGGACGCCAAGATCGTGGTGTTCAAGTACAAGCCGAAGAAGCGCTACCGGCGCACCCGCGGCCATCGGCAGGCGCTGACCCGCCTGGCGATAACCGACATCACGCTCTGAGGACCAGCCAACATGGCTCATAAGAAGGGTGGCGGCAGCTCCAAGAACGGCCGCGACAGCAAGCCGAAAATGCTCGGCGTCAAACGTTACGACGGCCAGGCTGTGCTGGCCGGCACCATCATCGTGCGTCAGCGCGGCACGCGCATCAAGCCCGGCAATAATGTAGGCCTGGGGCGCGACCACACGCTGTTCGCGCTCAGTCCTGGTACGGTGAAGTTTGAGAACTTCAGCCGGGACCAGAAGCGCGTCAGCGTCTACCAACCCGCTGTCGCCGGCTAGCAGCCCCTGCGCACTTCACGCGCCCAGTTCAGTAGAAGGTGCCCTGGCCAGGGCAGCGTCTGCCACTCCGACCTCCTCTATCGAGCCAGTATCCGAGCCAGCGAATAGCACATCGTCCGCTCCGGTAGGAGCGAACCGTGCACGTCGTGACCTCGGGGCGGGCATGGCTCGATCTTGCAGCCGGCCCGAGGAGGGGCGCTGACCGACTGAGGCCAGCGTGGACTAATCGCTGGCTTTGGCCTCGCTGACCCGGCCGCGCATGAGCCAGGCGATGACCGTGATGACCAGCAAAACCGCGAAGAGAATCGCCGCCTTCTCGATGGGGCCGGCGATGCGCGTGTAATTTGCTCCCACCTCATAGCCCGCTACCGCGAGCACGGCGGACCAGATACATGTGCCCAGGAGGGTGAGGCCGGTGAAGGCTGGCAGCGCCACACGTGCCAGGCCCGCTGGGAACGAGATGTACGTCCGGACAGCGGGCACGAAGCGGCCCACGAAGACAGCGCTCAAGCCATAGCGGGCAAACCAGCGATCGGCCAACTCCACATGCGAGCGCCGGATGCCAATCCAGCGGCCGGGACCCAGCAGCAACGGCCGGCCGAAGATGGCTGCCAGCTCGTAGGCGATGAGCGAACCCAGCACGTTACCGATGGCGCCGATAACGATGGCGCCTACCAGGCTGAGGTGCCCCAGCGCGGCGAAGGCGCCGGCAAAGGGCATGATGACTTCGCTGGGGAACGGAATGCCGCAGCTTTCAGCCGTCATCAGGACCAGCACTGCCAGCAGGCCATGGTCCTGGACGAAGCGGACGATGGCCGCGCTCAGCGGTCGCTCCCGGGACTCGTGAGCTCGTCACTCATCAACATGCCACACCTCATTTGCTCTGAATGCTCGGCAGCGGGCTGCCTGTGCATCAAAACCCTCCCCCGCGCCATAAGCGAAGGGGAGGGTTCAGCTGGCCAGGCGATCCGGGCGAGCCCCAAAAGGGTACTGCATTCCGGAAGGTTCTTCCCGCGCGTGGGGCAACCGCGCCGCACCAAGGAAACGGCCGGCTGATCGTCTAAGACGGCAAATGGGCTGGGTGCCGCTTCGGCATCGGCTGGTCAGCCCGCTTCGACGTTCGGTCCCGTATGATTGGGGGCGCTGGCCATGGCACAGTCGCGCTGGATACGGACGCTGGTCGTGCTCGCGGTGGTGATCCTCACGGCGGCACTGGCGCTGGCGGCAGGCGAGCTGCTGCTGCGTATCGGCGACGTGCTGCTGTTGTTCCTCCTCGCGGGCCTGCTGGCTTTTGCGCTGATGCCGCTGGTGGATCTGCTGGAGCGCCCCCGGCTGCCACGGCCGGTGGTCGTACTGATCTGCTACCTGCTGGTGGGAGTGGTGCTGGCTGGCATCGGCACGCTGGTGCTGCCGGCGCTGCTGGAGCAGAGCAACCAGGTGCTGCAGCGGCTGCCGGGCACCACGCAGCTGTTCGAGAACCCCAATTCGCCGCTGGCCACGCTGCTGGCACGGCTGGGGCTGCCGATCGACCTGCGGGCACTGGGAGGGTCTCTGGGCAGCAGCGTGCAGGAATTGGGCAAAGCCCTGCTGGGCGACGTGCTCGGCATCGCCAAGGGCGTGTCTACGGCGCTGGTGAACGTGGTGCTCGTCTTCGTCATCGGCTTCTACTTCTTGAACGAGGGGCACGAGCTGCGGCGCAAGCTGCTGAACGTTACCCCCAAGGCCCACCTGGCCAAGCTGGAGTTCCTCGAAGACACCGCCGGCCGCGTGCTGGGGGGCTACCTGCGCGGCCAGCTGCTCGTGGCGCTCATGGTAGGCGTGCTGGCGGGGGCGGGTTCCGCCGCGGTGGGACTGCAGTACGCGGTGGTGATCGGGACACTGGCGGGAATTTTTGAGCTCATTCCCTTCTTTGGGCCGGTGCTCAGCGCCATTCCCGCGGTTGGCCTGGCGCTGCTTCAGGGGCCGCTATTGCGAGTTGTGGCCATTTTGATCATCTTCGTCATCATCCAGCAGGTGGAAAGCAACATCATCGGCCCGCGCATCACCGGGCACGCCGTGGGCCTGCACCCGCTGGTGGTGATGTTTTCCATTCTGGTGGGGGTGGAGCTGGCCGGCATCTGGGGAGCTATTTTCGCGGTCCCGGTGGCCGGCGTGCTGGTGGCCGTGTTGCGCAAGCTGTATTCGCCAGAGGCTCGGCAGGAGCGCGCGTTGGATCGCGTGGCCTGAAATGCCAACTGCCGGCGACCTGTAAATGGTCGCCGGCAGCGGTGGGGCCGCGGTCTTGACAGTCCGCGAACTGGGCTCAGCCCACCTTGACGGGCCGGGGTTCCGGTGGCCGTACCGGCTGCTTAATGAGCTGGCCGCTAGGCACAGCCGGCCGGGCCGGCGGCGCCGCTGGCCGAGGTGCCGCTGCTGGTTGGGCTGCTGGAGACGCGGCGGCGGCGGGCCTATCGGCCTCGGAAGGTGCCCCTGCAACGGGCGTGGCGCCTTCCGTTTTCACCAGGGCCTTGAGCGGCGCGACGATCATCGTCATGGACTTGCCATCCATCAGCGGCAGCCGCTCGACGCTGGCGTACGGCTTCAGGTCTTCGCCGACGGTGGTCAACAGAACGCGAGCAGTCTCGGGATGGGCCAGCTCGCGGCCGCGAAAGCGCACGGTGACCTTGACCTTGTCGCCTTCGGTGAGGAACTTCTGGATGAGCTTGGTTTTGAAGAGGCGATCATGCTCGTCGACATTTGGCCGGAACCAGATCTCTTTGAGGACGAGCATCTTTTGGCCCTTGCGGGCCTCGCGATCTTTCTTGGTCTGCTCGTATTTGAAGCGCCCGAAGTCAAGCAGTTTGCATACGGGCGGGTTGGCTGTGGGAGCCACTTCCACGAGGTCGAGATTCCTCGTCTGGGCGAGGTCCAGGGCTTGTTGAATTGGGACGACACCCAGTTGAACGCCCTGGTCGTCGATCAAACGTACTTCGCGTACTTTGATCCTGTCGTTCGTTCGAAGCTCTTTGCTGATGTTGTCGTTCTCCTCGAAAGGCGTTTTCTTCGGCTGCCTCTCACGATTCAGCCAGTGTCGCCAAAGTAACACAGGCCCGTTTGGAAATCAATCGAGGCGCCCAATAACCCCTCACACGTATTCCCCCCGCGAATGGCGTGCCAATCAGAACGTGGTCAATCGTGCCCCGCGACGGGTATGTGCAGCCGTTTGATAAGCGGCTTTGTGGTGAGCCCCTGAACGAAGATGGTGAACACCACCACCCCAAAGGTGGCCGTGAGCAGCAGGTCACGCCACGGCAGCGCTGGTGGCAGGCTGAGGGCCATGGCCACGGCGACTGCGCCCCGCAGACCGCCCCAGAAGATGACGTGACGCCAGCGCGCGGGGAGCTCCAGAGGTGGGCGCGACACGAGCGGCGTGAGCCCGTAGACGATGATGCCCCGCGACGCCAGCACCAGCCCGATGGCGATGAGCGCCGGGACGAGGTAGGCAGGAAAATTCGCCTGATGCACGGCCACACCCATCAAGAGAAAGACGAAGGAGTTGACGAGAAAGGCGAGGTAATCCCACAGGTCCACGATGAGCGTTTGCGCCCGATGGGACATGCCGATGCGATGCCCGTAGCTGCCCACCACGATGCCGGCGGCGAGCACGGCAATGACAGGCGAGACGTGCAGCAGGTCCCCCACCAGGTAAGCGCCGTAGGCCGCTACCGTGGACAGGCCCATTTCG
>DATKQD010000214.1:0-3729 GCA_035532895.1 Chloroflexota bacterium | reverse complement strand
CCATGCATGTTGTCGCTGATCGTGGTATTTCACCCACGAGGGGGCGATTTTGATCACGCTAATTCACCCGGCTGAGACGGGTTTTGATCACGTTAATTCATCCAGGCGCTGATCATCGGAATTCACCCAGGGTCTGGGAGTCGCCGTCAGCGGGCTGATCATCGAATCCCACCAGGCGCTGATCATCGAATCCCACCAGGCGCTGATCATCGTAATTCACCCACCCCCCCACTGAAAGGAAGACCATTGAGCCCACCACAAAGCAAGGAGGGAGCAATGGCCAGAAGGAGTATCGGGGTGACAGATGTCAAAGAGCTGTTGGTGCACTGGGTAGCGGGCGAGGGCGTGAGGCAGATCGCCCGCCAGCTGGGCTATGACCGCCTGACGGTGCGCAAATACGTGGAGACGGCGCAGCACCTGGGCCTGCAGCGTGGCGGCCAGTACAGCGAGACCGCCTGGGAAGAGGTGGCACGAGCGACGCTGGAACGGGTGGCTGGACGACGGCCGGCCGGTACGGTGGCGGCCGAAGTGGCCAGCTACCACGACTATCTGGCCGAACGCGTCGGCCAGGTGCGGCTGAGCGTGTTACACCAGCGCTTGCGCGACGAGCACGGCTTGCAGGCCAGCTGGGGCACCTTCTATCGGTACGTCCGCGGTCACTGGTCGGACCGTCTGGACACGCAACCGAAGGCCACGGTGCGCCTGCCCGACCCGCCGCCGGGCGAAGAAGCGCAGGTCGACTTCTTTTACGTCGGACGCTGGCAGACGCCCGACGGCGCCAGCCACCGCCTGTCGGCGCTGCTGTTCACGCTGAGTCACAGCCGGCATGGATTTCTCTATCCCACCCTGCGGGAAGACGCGGTGGCCTGGCAAGAAGGCCATGTCGCCGCCTTCACTTTTTGGGGCGGCGCCCCGCGACGTCTGGTGCCCGATAACCTTACTGCCGGCATCCTGAAAGGCGACCTGTACGACCCCCGCGTGAACCGCGCCTACGGCGAGCTGACCCGCTATTACGGCTGCCTGGTTGACCCCGCGCGCATCCGGACGCCAACGGATAAGCCCAGAGTTGAGAGAAATGTCGACTATGCACGCCACAGCGGCTTTGACGGCCGCACCTGCAGCAGCCTGGAGGAGTGGCGGCGGGAGGCGGTGCGGTGGTGCCTGGAGGTGGCCGGCCAGCGCCTCCATGGCACCACCAAGGAGCGGCCGCTGGAGGCCTTCCTGACGCGCGAGCAGGCAGCGCTGCTGCCCTTGCCGCCCAAGCCCTGGGAGGCGCTGACCTGGGACACGGTGCTGGTCAACCGGGATTGCCACGTGCGGGTGGCCAGCGAGGACTACACCGTTCCGGCGCGCTATGTGGGCCGGCGCCTGGATGTCCGCTACACGCGCCAGATGGTCGAGATCTACGATGGCGCCACGCTGGTCGTGCCGTATGTGCGCCAGCCCGGCGGTGAGCGCCGGGTGGAGCACTACAGCGCGGCGGCGCAGGCCTTCCTGCGGGCCACGCCCAAGGACTGCCGCCAGCGTGCGACAGCCATTGGCGTGGCCACCGCGACCGCGGTGGAGACGCTGCTGGAGCCGGGCACGCTGACCCAGTTGCGCCAGGCGCAGGCGGTCTTACGCCTGCAGGACCGCTTCGGCGTCGAGCGGTTGGAGCGCGCTTGCCAAAAGGCGGTGTACGCCGGCGACGTGCGCTACCGCACCGTACGCGGCATCCTGGAGGGCGGCTTCGACCAGATCGAGCCTGAGGAGCCAGCGCCACCGGGCTGGGTGCGCGCCTTTCTGCGCGGACCAGCTGCCATCCTGGCCAACCTCGAGCACCAGCCGCTGGCCACGGCTCAGCGAGCGGTCAGCTGATGGTCACCGTCGATACCCTGCAGCCACAGTTGCGCCAGCTCAAGCTGTCCGGCATGCGGGAGGCCATCGCCGCTCGCGTCGAGGAGGCCCGCGGCCGGCAGCTCGACCCGCTCGATTTCCTGGTGCTGCTGCTGGACGACGAGCTGGCCCGGCGCGAACGCGACGCCGTTACTCGCCGCATTCAGCAGGCCCGCTTCGAAGAGGTGTGCGACCTACGGGACTTTGACTTCACCTTCAACCCCGACATCCCCAAGGCCAAGCTGTGGGGGTTGGCCAGCGGCCGCTTCATCGACGAGCACGCCGCGCTGCTGCTGACCGGGCCGACCGGTGTCGGCAAGACCTTCGTCGCCCAGGCCCTGGGCGTGGCCGCCTGCCGTCAACAGCGTCGGGTGCTGTTCAGCAAGACGGCCGCCTTCCTCACCGACCTGGCTGGTGGCCGGGCCGACGGCAGTTGGCAGCCACGGCTGCGGCGCTACGTCACGCCCGATCTCCTTGTCTTGGATGACTTTGGGATGCGGGAGTACACCACCACCCAGGCTGAGGACCTGTACGAGCTGGTCAGCCGGCGCTATCGCCAAGGCGCCCTTATTTTGACGCTGAACCGTGAGCCCAAGGATCTGTATCCCCTGTTCCCGAACCCGCTCCTGGCTGAGGGCTTACTCGATCGCCTGCTCAACAGCGCCTACGTCGTCACCATGCTGGGCCGCAGCTACCGTCAGCGGCAACGGCCTGCGCTGGACGATGACCAGCCACCGGCCGGACCGGATAGCGCTCACGACCCAACCCCGCCGAGGGCCGCATGACCAGCACCGCCTCATGGCGTCACCAGGAGGCCACCGGCACCTGCCCGATCTGCGGCGCTGCCTTTGTGCCTGCCAGCCGGCAGCGGTTCTGCTCGTCAGCCTGCCGCCAAGCGGCCTGGCGTAGGCGTCAGCCGGTGGTGCCACCCATGACAGTACCGGCTTCGAGGGCCAGTCGTCGAGCCAGCACGGTGTATGAATGTCCGTCGTGTGAGCTGCGGCTGGTGGGCGAGCAACGCTGCCCCGAGTGCCAGATCTGGGCCAGACGGCTGGGTCCCGGTGGGGTGTGCCCTCATTGTGACGAGCCCGTCACCCTGGCTGATCTGGGCCTGGAGCAGCTGTCACCAGGCGGCTCCCATGCAGGCTGATTTCCCGTTGCGTAACGATGGCGTTACGATGCCAGCACCGCGCCGGGCGATGATATGTGGTCGTCCTGGCCGTCGCTCAACACGATACGCCGGGGCCGCCAAAGCGCCGGACGCGAGGCACCATTACCGCGCTATGACCCCACTGCAGGAGGTTCGTCCGATGGGCCCGTAACTGCCGAAAGCGACACTTTGTGAGGGTGCGTCACGTGCACTCTGCTACAAGCAAAAGTGACCGCTTGTTGTTGTTGTTACACACACGGGGTGGGTGAATTAATGTGATCACGCCCTGGGTGAATAAACATGATCATTGACACCTGGACTGTCGGTCATCTTCTTCGATATCCAGGCGGCCCAAAGATGGGACAAATTCGCGTGGTATTGCCTGAGCTGTTATCGGCCGCTGTTTGAGCGGGAGTCCAACACCGCCAGCGGAGGCTGGGACGAGTTTCTGAGGACGGAGGCGGAAGCAGTCGCCGCGTTCAACGCCGACGGTGGGCTTCGTCGATGCTCCGACTGCGGCACCGAGCACCCTCTGGCGTACACCATCTACGGCGAAGGCGAAGGCGAAGGCGCGGCGGAGACGGCTGCGAGATTAGTCTGGTAAATCGGCGCCTAATCCAAAGCCCCGCCGCTTGGAGGCTCCACCTTCGGCGGTTCCTCGTCGGGGGTCGCGCAAATACCATCGGTACAAGCCAAGAGGGTCT
>DATKQD010000213.1:0-8817 GCA_035532895.1 Chloroflexota bacterium | reverse complement strand
CCAGGTTGTGCCACATCTCCCAGATGACCCGGTAAGGATTAAGGGGCGCGGTGTCCGCCGTGAGCTTTGGTAGCCAGCGCGACAGCCACTGCTCCCGCAGCTGGGCAATTTCGCCGGCCACCTCGGTCAAACGGCCCCTTGGCTTGCCGCCGAGGCGCTCCCGTACAGCGTCGCGTACGGCGGCCAGAGTGAGCTGCGCGTCACCGATCAGCGCCTTATTTGCCACAACATCTTTGTTCACGTCCGCTGGGTCCTGCGTGGCGTGGATCATGGTCTTGCCCGCGGGCATGCGCACGCCGAAGCCAGTGCGGGTGAAGCTGCAGCCGATGCCAAAGATCACGTCAGCCTCGTGCAGGAAGTGGAACACCATCTCTGGCATGGCCGCGCCACCGGAGCCAAGCGACAGCGCGTGTGTCTCAGGAAACGCGCTCTTGCCGGGCAGGCTGGTCGCCACCGGTGCTTCAAGCAGCTCGGCCAGTTCCTTCAATTCAGCCCAGGCCTTGGCGTAGTGCACCCCCTGGCCCGCAAAGACCACCGGGCGCTTGGCTTCCACGAGCAGTCGCGCCACCTCGTCAACCTCCCTGGGATCCGGTGCGCTGCGCAGGGCCGGCGTGCGCTGGTAGTCCCGCGGCGCGTCCACTTCCTCCACCGCGACATCCGTGGGCAACTCGACGACCGCGGGCCCCATGCGGCCATTCTTGGCCTGGGTGAAAGCGCGGCGCAGCACATCGGCGGCCATCGAGGGTAAGGTGATGCTCTCGATCGATTTCGAGATGTGCTGGAAGTTGAGATAGGCGTGGAAGTTGGGTTTAACCTGCGCCCACGACCGCTGATAGCCCGCCGGCACCACCACCATGGGCACGCCCTCCGAGTAGGCCTGCGCCACGGAACCAAAAGTGTTCTCCGTGCCTGGCCCATGCTGCATGGCGAACACCCCTACCCGCCGGCCGGACGTAACGCGACTGATGGCGTCCGCCATGTGCACGCCGGTGCGCTCCTGCCGCACAATGATGGTGCGAATGTCTGCCTCCGCGGCCGCCTCGATCAGCGGGTTTACCGGGTAGCCGATGAGGCATTCCACGCCTTCTCGCTTGAGTATCTCGGCCATGGCCGCCGCTACGCGCATTGCCGTTCCCCCTGCCCGTCACGCTTCAACTGATTCATTTCGCCAGCCTCCGTTACCTTATGTCAAGCGCGCTGAGTCGTCCAGAGGACCTCGGTCGCTGCCGCCACCACTATAGGTCATCGTGCGTCGAGCGGCCCGGTGGCCCGAGGCGGATGCGGTCTCAGGCGGTCAGGAAGGCGAGCACGTCGCGGTTGAAGGCTTCCGGGTTCTCCTGGGGAACGGCGTGGCCAATACCCTCGTACACAATGAGTTTGGCGCCGGGGATACCTTCGGCTATAGGCCGGCCAGACTCATCCAGCTGGTTCACCCGGTCGTTGCTGCCCCAAACGACCAGCGTAGGCGCGGTGATGTAGGGCAAGCGGCGGACGATGTTATAGCGCTGCCGGGTGATGGGATTGGTCATGTGGCGCATGACCTTGGCGAAGGCCTCGCCGTGGCCTGGCAAGTCGATCTTCTTAATGAAGGCTGCTGCCTGATCCTCGGCGCTCAGGCCACCCGCGGGCGCGCGGTGGCTCAATTGCTGGCGAATCTGGTCCGCGCTGGGCACCTTGAACTCGACCATATTTTGCAGCGGCCGGACCGCCGCGCCGCCGCCGGCCACGTTCACTACGCGGTTGCAGCGGTTGGGACTCTCGTAGGACAGCAGGGTAACAATCCAGCCACCCATCGAGTGGCCCACGAAGTTGGCTTTCTCGATGCCCAGGACATCCATGAACTCGCGCACGTGGTCCACCAGGTAGGCGAAGGAAAACTCCTGATCCAGGACGTCGCCCAGGCCCCAGTTGAGGCAGTCCATAGCCAGCACACGCAGCTTGCCGGACAACGGGCCAATGCTCCCGGCCCAGTTTTCACAGCCGCTGGTCCAGCCGGCGCCGTGGATGAGAATGGTAGGGTAACCGCTCCCGGCCTCCCAGTAGCGGGTTTTGCCGTGCGTCATCTGCACGAACTTCTCGGTGAACACGTTGGAGGCAATTGCCATGCCGTTGCTCCTGGCCAATTCTCGTGGGTTGGGTGAGGGCCGGGCGCAGCTCACCTGGGCCGACCGCCACCCCGGAATGCTACACCGCCGGTACGCCACCCAAGACGTCGCGGCTGAGCTCGGGGTGATCGACAAAGCCCTTCCGCAGCTCGGCCGATCCTTCTACCCAGCTCTTGTCGGGCGGCAGCATCACGCCGCCGGTACGCGTGGCGTAGGCACTCGGCTCGTCCACGCCCGGCGGCAGGGTGCCGGTGTCACGCATAGCACGCGCGGCGTCTATGAGCCGGCGGCGCGTGCGGATGATCATCGCGTCGGTGGTGCCCAGGTGCTCTTTGCTGCGATCGTAGATCTCACCCATACTCTCGGTCACGGCCTGGTCTTCCATGGTGATGCTGGGCAGGCCGGTGTAGCTGTCCATGCGGCGCTGCTTGGCCCGGTCGATCTGGTAATCGTTGCTGGCGTTGGGAGCGCAGCGGAAGCGGCCGAGCCAGTCGCTGGTATTGGGCAGCATTTCGGTGGGGTCACGGAAGCGCCGCGCGTTCACCCGATTGATGCCCAGGCCAAAGGTGTGGCCATCATCGATCGGCACCCAGGCACGTACGCGTACCTCCAGGCCCAGCACACCAGTGGGAATCATGGCGTAGCAGGGAAACAGGAACTGGGCGATGCGGTGGTATCGCCGCTGCGCGTCAATGGCGCGGGCGGCGGTGTACATCGTGCCAACGTTCGTGTCCACCGCCTCGAAGTGCGGCGCCCGATCCTTGAGCGCATAGTAGCCCCACGAGTCGACTGGCGCGTTCTCCGCCTTCATCGCACCGGTGTGCAGGAACACCGTGTGCCCGGTATCGATATCGCCTTCCAGTGCCTGCATCCAATTGCACTCCCGCTGGAAGATGCCGATCGAGTACTGGCCTTCCGGCAGCATGTTGGCTTCGAGGTCCGGCAAGCTCGGCGGGTTGTCCTGACGCGGGCCCATGTAAATCCAGATGACGCCATTGCGCTCCGTAGCCTTGTAGGCCACAGCCTTGACCTTCGATTTGAAGTTGGACTCGGCTGGCTCATTGGGCATGTCCACGCAGGCGCCTGTCACATCAAACTTCCAGCCGTGATACACGCAGCGCAGGCCATCCTCCTCGTTGCGGCCAAAGAACAGCGAAGCGCCGCGATGAGGGCAGGAATTCTGCACGACACCCACTTTGCCCGACGTGACGCGGAAAGCGATGAGGTTCTCGCCCAGCAGCCGCAGCCGAAGTGGGTCGCAATCGGGCGCGGGCAGCTCGGTAGAGAGCGCGCCTGGCAGCCAGTACTGCCGCATCACTTCGCCCATAGGTGTCCCCGGGCCCACCCGGCACAGAAGTTCGTTGTCCTCTTTGCTCAGCATGCGCGCTCCTCCCTGTTCAGAGGCTGTACCCCTCTATTGTTCCTGAATAGAACAATGCGCATCATAGGGCAAGCGCGGCGCCCAAACAAGAGGCGCTTCGGCAGGCAGGCCTGGGGCCGGCTAAGATGACAGGATGAGAGCCATGGTGCCATGACTGTTCGGACCGATCGCCCCCTGGTGATGGGCACGCAGGGCATGGTAGCCACGGGCCACCACCTGGCCACGCAGGCCGGGCTGCGCATCCTGCAGCGCGGTGGCAACGCTGTGGACGCGGCCATCGCGGCCGCTGCCGTGGTGGCCGTCTGCAAGCCATCCATGAACAGCCTGGGCGGCGACAACATGAGCCTGCTCTGGAATGCGCGCACACAGGAGCTGACGGCGCTGAACGCCAATGGCTGGGCGCCAGCGGCGGCCACACTGGATCAGTTTGCCGTCGGCATCCCCGTCCACGGCCCCCGGGCAGCGTCCGTTCCCGGCGCGGTGGCCGGGTGGGATGCGCTGCTGGAGCGCTCGGGCACAAAGGGACTGCCGGAGTTACTGGAAGATGCCATCGGCTACGCGCGCAGCGGCTTCCCTGTGAGCCACCTGCTGCACGACGAGATGGAAACCTGTCACGAGCTGCTCCAGGCGCGCCCAGCCACATCGCGAGTCTTTCTGCCGGGCGGCCGCGTACCAGCGGCGGGCGACGTGCTGGTGCAGGCAGACCTCGCGGCCAGCCTGGAAACGCTGGCTGCGCAGGGGGCCAAAGCCTTCTACCGGGGCGAGCTTGCCCAGCGAATCGTGGAGTGCATGGCGGCTGAGGGGGGGCTCATCGCGGCCGCGGATTTGGATCAGTTTCGGCCTCAATGGAAGCCGCCCATTCACGTCAGCTATCGGGGGGTGGATGTCTTCGGCCAGCCGGCGCCGTCGCAAGGCTTCATCATGGCCGAGGAGCTCAACATCCTCGAGGGCTGCGATCCCCGGGCGCTGAGGCCGGGCGAGCTGCAACACATCATGATCGAAGCCAAAAAGCTCGCCTTTGCCGATCGGTCGGCTTTCTTGGGCGATCCGGATTTCGCTGCCGTGCCGATGGACCGGCTGCTTTCTAAAGGGCACGCCGCGCGCCAGCGGGAGCGCATTGGCGAACATGCTGAGGCGGCGTACCAGGCTGAGAGCGGCGGCGAAACCACCTACCTGGCCGTAGTGGACCGCTGGGGGAACGCGGTGTCTTTCATTCAGAGCATCTTTCGGGACTTTGGGTCCGGCGTTGTGGTCGATGGCACAGGCATCCTGCTGAACGACCGCATGCTCGGCTTCAACACGCAGGCGGGGCACGTCAACGCCGTGGGCCCACGCAAGCGCCCGGTGATGACCCTTAACACCTGCATGCTGTTTCGCGATGGACGGCCGTGGGTGGTATTCGGAACGCCTGGGGCCGACGCCCAGGTCCAGAGCAATTTTCAGCAGGTTGTGCACTGGGTGGACGAAGGGCTCGACGTCCAGCAGGCCATCGAGCGACCCCGCTGGCTGCACATCTCCGGCACGGATGTGCTGCTGGAGGCAGGCTGGGATGCCGCCGTGGCTGATGTGCTGGCCGCTAAGGGCCACAAACCACGGATCGGCCCGCGGTGGGACAAGCGCATGGGTGGCGTGCAGGCGATTTCCATCGATCGGGTGAATGGTGTGCTTTCCGGCGGCGCGGATCCTCGCCGAGAGGGTTACGCACAGGGCTGGTAAGCTGCCCCACCTTCCGGATCCCGCCCGTCCCGCAAGTCCAGCAAAAGCCGGCAAAAGGCGTACCATGAGGCCATATATCGCGCGGCAAGCAAACCGACATCATCTTCGGCCGCGCCCCGCTGAGCGATTGGGATCAGCTGGTCAAGGACTGGCGTGCCCAGGGCGGCGACCAGATCCGCTCCGAGTACCAACAGGCTTACGCCGCATCGAAGTCATAGACCTAGGTAGGGTCAGACGGACGACCCGTTGATCTGGGTTTCGGGGCGCTGATCACCACGAACGCTCTTCCGCCTTCATGCTCAAGCTCGCGACGGGGAGCGAGTCGCAGTTAGGGCGCCTCGTCGGGCGGGAAGATGTCCGCCACGCGAAGCTCGAAGCCGGTTACGATGGGCTCGAGGGTCAGCACGGCCCCGCCGGCAAGCGTGTCGAAGGTGTTGGCCCCATTGCGGTACAGGCGCACTTCCTGCCGATAGGGATCAACCAGCCAGACCAGCTGCGCGCCGGCGTCGAAGTACAGCGGCACCTTGCTGCGCGCATAGGCCAGTCCCACCTGCCGTTCTGAGAGCACTTCCACCGCCAGGTCCGGCGCGCCGTCCACGAAGCTGTCCGGCAACCGAGCCATTCGGCCAGCCTTCAAGTAGGAAACGTCGGGCGAGCGCAACTCCTGATGATCCCTACCCACTCGAAACCCGGTGGATGCGTCGGCGACCAGGCCGCCGTGCAGTTTGGCGAAGACAGCCAGCGCGACCAGAATCTGCGAGCCAATCCCGCCTTGCAGCCCAAACGACGGAGCCATCTCCACCAACTCCCCGTCGATCAACTCCATTTGGGCATCGGTGCAGAGTTGGCCTTGTCGCACCATCCGCTCAATGTCGTCAGGCGTGAGCCGAGCCGTTTTGACAGCGCTCACCTTCGTGGTCACGGACGGAGTATAGGCTCCCACTTGTCGCGAGATGCAGGCACAAGCGACTCCGGTCGCACCATTGTCGCCTCAATGCTTTTTTTGCCGGCAGACCCCTATCCGTGACCGAAGCACAACTACGGCCGGCCCGAACGGCCGCGACGATTCGGCCGGACCGATGCGCCGCGCCTCGGGCCAGCCGGTGTCCCACCGGTCAGCTATCAGCCAAGCAGGCCCGGCCCACGCTCGCTACCGGAGGCGACTTCCTCCATGAACTGGCCGTGATGGGCAGACCACAGCGCGTTGAAGTCGGCCTCGGTGGTGACGACTTCCAAGGGAATGGCGCGAAAGCCAGCCACGGCACTGAGCATAGGCGGCTCAATGCCGTGGCTGAGATCGTTCGCGAGGCGCATGAGATAGCGCCGCATGAGAATGATGGCGGCATCCGTTGTACCCAGGTGCTCGCGGCTTCGGTCGTAGATTGTGCCCATGGATTCGGTGACAGCGGAGTCCTGCGGGCGGTTGCCGGGCAAGCCGGTGTAGTTGACCTTGCGCTGCATCTCGCGGTCGATGAGGTAATCATTGTCCTTATTCCGCATGTGCCGCCACGTACCAGGAATGAGCCCTGTGGTGGGGTCGTTGGCGTAGGCCTGCATGCGCGCCGAGAGAGCTCTCTGGCGCGCCTCGATCGCGGGCGCCGCGGCGGAACGGGGTGGGTTCACGGTGAACCACCAGCTGTGCTCATCGTCCGAAGGCAGCACGAACAGCCCGCCACCCACACGGGACGGGCTCCCAATCTCGGTGAAGGTGGGCATCACATAGGTGGTGACGCGCCAGTGATACTTCCCCTCCGGCGCGGGCCGCCGGGCGCCATACACAAAGCCGAACTCTGTCTCCTGGGCCACCGTTACCTCGGGCGCAGCGTACGGCACCCCAATGCCGAAGACAGGGTTGGCGAACTCACGATGCAGGAAGGTCACGTGGGCGGAGTCGATGTTGCCTTCCAGACCCTGTGCATAGTTCGAGTCCTGCAGCCACTTGCGCGCCGTGCTCTTGTCCGCCTCCGGCTGGTGGCACCACTGATAATCCGGCAGCGGTGGCCGCTTGTCGGCGGGGCCCATGTAGATCCAGATCAGCCCGCCAAACTCGGCCGCCGGGTAGGCCGTGGCCTGCACCTTGTGCTTGAAGTTGCTCTCGGCCGGCTCGTTGGGCATATCCACGCACGCGCCGGACACATCGAACTTCCAGCCGTGGTACACGCAGCGCAAGCCGCACTCTTCGTTGCGACCGAAGAACAGGCTGGCGCCGCGGTGCGGGCAGTTCTGGGCCAGAAAGCCCACCTGGCCGTTGCTGTCGCGAAAGGCGACGAGATCCTCCCCCAGGATGCGGAAGCGGATGGGGTCGCAGTCGGGCGCCGGCAACTCCGAGGGCAGCAACGCGGGCAGCCAGAAGCGCCGGAACAACTCGCCCATGGGTGTGCCCGCGTTGGTGCGTGTCAGCAGCTCATTTTCAGCGGCGCTCAGCATGACCATCACCTCGACCCTTGATGTTGCGATAATAGTCCGTTGCCGCGTCAGCCAAACCGCTGCGCCCACATGTGTCATTTTGCAAAATGATCGAACCCCGCCTGGCAGGCCGTGAACAGGGGCGGCCTGGTCGTGACCTCGCCCTCGGCGGCTAGCCGTCCGGCTTCACACCTCAGCCTTCAATTCGCGCTGCATCAGCTCCAGCACGGCCGCGCGCGGCGAGCGACCCTCGAACAGAATGGCGTGCATCTGTTCCGCGATCGGCATTTCCACGCCAGCTCGCCGGGCCAGCGCCACGGCGGCACGCGTGGTGGGCACACCTTCCGCCACCTGCCCCAACCGCGCTTGAGCAGCCTGCCAGCTCTCGCCGCGAACCAGCGCCTCGCCCAGCCGCCGGTTGCGGCTCAAGGGGCTGGCGCACGTGGCCACCAGGTCGCCAATGCCCGCCAATCCAGCGAAGGTGCGCGCCTGCGCACCCAGCGCCACGCCTAGCCGGGAGATCTCGGCCAGTCCGCGTGTAATGAGCGCGGCTTTGGCGTTGTCGCCCAGCTCCAGTCCATCGGCCGCCCCCGCGGCCAGGGCGATGACATTTTTCAGCGCCCCGGCAAGTTCCAGGCCCACCACGTCTTCCGATGTGTAAACGCGCATCATGCCACCGGCGAAGGCGCGCTGCACTGCCGCCGCGGAGTGCGCCTGGTGGCTGGCCACCACGGTGCTGGAGGGCAGGTCGCGCGCGATCTCCCGGGCCAGGTTGGGCCCGGAAAGCACCGCTACGGAATTCGCGAAACGTGCGCCAATCACCTCCGAGAGCCGCCGCTGGTCGTTGCTCGCCAAGCCCTTGCTGGCGCTCACGATCACGCTTCTGGGCGCCAGTTGCCCATTGAGTCCCGCCAGCGCCGCTTCCACCGTGTCGGATGGCACGGCGACGATGAGCAGCGCAGCGGTGCCAGCCAGCTTCCAATCCGCGCTGACGGTGAGCCGCCGTGGGAACGGCACGCCTGGCAGAAAACGGGCATTTTCGCCGGCCTGGGCCAGCTGTTGGGCTTCCTCCGCCGTTCGGGCCAGCAAGACTACAGGATGGCCAATGCGCGCCAGCACCACGGCCAGCGTTGTGCCCCACGACCCTGTGCCCACCACGACGTGCGGGCCCCCCGATGCCTCAGCGGCGAACGGGCCTGCGCGGTCAGC
>DATKQD010000212.1:0-6875 GCA_035532895.1 Chloroflexota bacterium | reverse complement strand
TACGGCCGGGGACCGTGTCCAGCGAGCGGTCACGGGATGCCTGTGGAGGCGGTTCAGGTGAACTCCCTCTCCCGGCCGCCGCGGGTGGACGGGTGCAGGGTTGCCCTGGCCCGTTCAGGCGAACCCTGTTAGCAACAGCCTGGTTGTTGACGGACGCTTCGCTCTCACGCGCCACACCGCCCAGCGAATGGATGGCTCGCTGGGCGCGGGAGGTGACGCGCCCGCTGCTCGAACCTCTGGACTAGAGGTTCGACCGGAAAGCCATTGGCGGCCCTCAGCCCATCCCCTGTCGCTATAGTTGGCGAGCTCAATCGACGTTCTGGAGGAACCCCACCCCGGCCGCCGCGGCAGGTTTCCGGCCGAACTTCTAGCCAGCGGGCGTATCAGCCAGGTCGTGCACGGCTTGGCCGGTGGCGAGGGCGGCCTGAATGGCTCGCACCAGCTGCGTAGCGGATTCCGCGCTCAGCTCCACGCCGATGCGTGCGCCCGGACCGGCGGCTTCATTCACGAAGTCGATGATCAGCGCGTGGTCCAGCGGTGCGCTCACCGGGTGGTCGTAATAGACGTTGGCCCTGTTCACGGCGATCCAATCTGGCACGCCCTTGGCGCGACCCATCACATCGGCGTGCTCTGAAATCCAACTGCACATGGTTTGGCCTTCTTCCTTTCAGTGCTGCAAGTGCTGCTCGTAGAACGCGAACACCTTCTTCCAGGCGTCCACTGCCTGTTCCGGCCGGTACCCAGGCCGGTCCGTGGCGAAAAAGCCGTGGCCGGCGCCGTCGTAGCGGTGGAAGGCATAGCTCTTGCCCAGCTCCTTCAGCTTGGCCTCAGTTTGATCCACCTGCTCGCGATTGGGGTTGGCATCGTCGTTGCCGAAAATGCCCAGCAGCGGCACTTGCATCTGTGCCGTCAGGTCGATCACGGCGCTCGGCGCGGCTCCTGGGCGGTTGGGGTCCGGCTGTGGGATCACGTTGCCACCCCAGCAATCAACCGCGGCATTCAGGCTGGGAATGGCGCAGGCGGCCAGGTACGACTGCCGGCCGCCTGAGCAGAAGCCGATAATGCCTACCTTCCCGTTCGATGATGGCTGCGCCCGCAGGAAAGCCAGGCAGCCCTCGATATCGCCCAGCACCTGGTCGTCCGGCATAGCGGCGCCAAAGCCCTTACCCCGTGCCGCCGCGGCGACGTCATCCCAGCTGCCGGGCCCGTGGCGGTGATAGAGGTGCGGCCCAATGGCCGCGTAGCCGTGCGCCGCGAACGATCGCATCACCTCTTTGCACCACGGATCCCAACCGGGTGCGTGGTGCAGCACGATCACGCTGCCCACCGCTTCCGCGTTGAGAGGCCGCGCGTAGTAGGCCTCGATCACATCGCCCTTGTGGCCCGTCACGCCGATGACCTCGGCCACCATGCCCTCTTTCATCCGCTTAAATCTCCCACCTAATGGTATGGACCGCACCCGCCATCGCCATCAGCCGGAACGACTGCCCGGGCGCTGGTGCCGACTATATCAGGGCATCAGGGCCGGATATGAGTGGCCGCCCCGGGCTCAGCGGGCCTCAGGTGGGGTGGCGCCGTAGCCCACGGGGATGTCCCACGGCTCCTCTGCTTCGCTGCGCAGCGGCTGGGGCACACGCACGTTCACGAACACTACCGTCTCTGGCCCCTCATTCCAGTTGGCGTGGGGCATGCCGGCCGGCAGCACCACCAGGGAATCCGCCCCTGCGCTCAAGCGTTCGAAGCCGATGCGCAGCTGCATCTCGCCGCCCACCACGTAGTAGATCTGGTCGAATTTGTGCGCGTGCAGCGCGGGTGACTGGCCGCCTGGCAACACGCGGAAGAGGCCCAGGCTGGCGCTGCCCAACCCGCTGGCGCGATCCTTCAGCGTCACCCAGGCGAAGGGCTCCGTGCTGAATTCTTCCTCCCGCACCGGGCGGATCAACGTCCCGGACGGCGGAGCCTGCACCAGGGATGCCCCAGCCGGCGGATGCCACAGCGACGTCCCCTTGGGGGGCGAGGGCACCAACAGCTCAAAGTGCAGCTCGTCTTCCGTGCCGGGGTTCCAGTTGAGGTGCGGCACGCCGGCCGGCAGGTGCACCAATGTGCGCGGACCGGCATCGTATTCCTGGCCAGCGATCTCCACCTTCATGTGGCCCCGCAGGATGAAGTACACCTGGTCCACTTCGTGCACGTGCAGACCGATGGACGTTCGCTTGCCGGGCGGGACGCGCGTGCATAAGCAGACGCAGCTGTCCAGCCCGGTTGATCGATCGGCCAGCGTCTGGCTGTTGAACTCATCGGCGGGAAACGCGGCAAAGTCGACCGGTCGTATGTAGTCCATTGCCACCGCATTCTACGGCGGTGCTAGCATCACCCCATCCCCATTTTCTCAACGAGCGCGGGAGGAAAGAACATGACCATCTGCCTCTCAACCAATGGTGTAAACGCCCACAGCGGTGATGCTCCACCCACCAAGCTGTTGGTGGCCACCGCGCACGGCGTAAGCACGCTGGAGCGATCCGGCCGGGGCGCGCCCTGGAGCGTGACAAGCACCGCGCTGGCGGAGCTGCACCCCAGTTCGCTCCTGATCGATCCGGCCAGCGGCGCGATCTACGCAGGCATTCACGATGGCGGACTGTACTTCAGCGGCGATGACGGCGCCACCTGGCAGCGCCGCGCGCATGGCCTGAGCATCGAGCACGTGTTCTCGCTGCGCCTGTTGAATGGCCCCACGCGCGCGGTGCTGGCCGGCACGGAGCCAGTGTCCCTATTCAAGAGCGAGGACCAAGGGCAGAGCTGGACCGAGCTGCCAGCGGTGCATCAGGTGCCCAATATGGAGAAGTGGACCTTCCCCGGCCCGCCTCACATCGCGCACACCAAGAGCGTGGCCATTGACCCGCGAGACACGCGCAGGATGTACCTGGGCGTGGAGCAGGGCGGTCTGCTGAAGACCGAGGATGGCGGCGCTAGCTGGCGCGAGATCGATTCCTATTACACCCCACAGGACATGTGGTATCGCGACATCCATCAGATCGCCTTGCGCCCGAGCCAGCCCGACGAGCTGTTCATGACCACTGGCATCGGCTTCTATCGAAGCGAGGATGCCGGCCTCACCTGGACGCACGTCACAGGCCCGGAATCCCGGGTGGGCTACCCCGACCAGCTGGTGTTCTCGCCGTTGGACGACAGTGTGGTCTACCACTCCGGCGCCCGACGTGACCCGATGACCTGGCGCCAGTCCGGTCGAGCCGATGCCACGGTGCTGCGCAGCCACGATGCGGGCCGCACCTGGGAGCCGGCCGGGCGTGGCCTGCCGGATCAGATGCGGCACAACATCGAGGCCATGGGCGTAGCCGGCTATCCCGGCGGCTACATGCTGTTCATCGGCGATACCGGCGGCAACGTTTTCGCCAGTGAGGACGAGGCTGAGAGCTGGACGCTCATCGCCGAGGGCCTGGCGCCCATCTCCAAGGGCGGGCACTACCGCGCCTTCCAGGCCGCCGCCTGATGCGGGCAGGCCAGTGAACCGCAGCGAACAGCGCATCATCAGCACTCATGTGGGCAGCCTTCCACGGCCCATGGACCTGGTTGCTGGGCTTGCTGAGCGCGACCTGCGCCACCCGCACGATGAGGCCGCGCTGGCGGCGCGCATCGCCCGCGGTGTGTCGGAGGTGATGCAGCGCCAGCGGGAGGTGGGTCTCGATGTGGTGAACGACGGCGAGCAGAGCAAAACCGCCTTCTCCACCTATGTGAGCGCCCGCCTCAGCGGGCTTACGCTCTCGGATGCGCCATTCGGCTTCCAGGGGCCCACGCGGGATAAGAACGAGTTTGGCGGGGCCTATGAGGAGCAGAAAGCCATGTGCGCTGCCCGCCCTTCCAACGTCAACCGGCCAGGCGGCCTGGGTGGTGTGCGTGAAGCATTCGTGTGCACCGGGCCGGTTCGCTACACCGGCCAGGCCGCGGTGCAGGCCGATATCCACAATCTTCGCGCTGCCCTGGGCGACAGTGGCCAGGAAGCGTTCATCACCGCGCTGTCGCCATCCAACGTGGCGCTCTACCACACCAACGCCTACTACCGCACTGAAGAGGAGTACCTCGCCGCGCTGGCAGACGCCATGCACGAGGAGTATGCGGCGATTGTGGACGCGGGCTTCCTGCTGCAAATCGACGATCCTCGCCTGGCCACGCACTACGACCGCCACCCCGAGCTGTCCATCGAAGCCTGCCGTGAGGTCATGGCGCAGTGGGTGGAGGTGATCAACCACTCGCTGCGCGGCATCCCGGAGGATCGCGTGCGCTTTCACACCTGCTACAGCACCAATGTTGCCCCGCGCGCGCACGATATGGAGCTGCGCGATTTTGTGGACATCATGCTCAATATCCACGCCGGCGCCTACTCGTTCGAGGCGGCCAACCCGCGGCACGATCACGAGTGGAAGGTATGGGAGGAGGCGCGGCTGCCGCAAGACAAGGTGCTGATCCCGGGGCTCGTGTCGCACTGCGTGGCCCTGGTGGAGCATCCGGAGCTGGTTGCGCAGCGCATAGAGCGCTACGCCAGCGTGGTAGGTCGCGAGCGCGTGATCGCGTCCAATGATTGCGGCTTCGCCACCGCCGGATCGGGCGACGAAGTTCATCCTGATGTCGCCTGGGCCAAGCTGGCGGCCCTCACTGAAGGCGCACGCATTGCCTCGCAACGCCTGTGGGCCAGGTAGCGCCATGTGCGAGACCCGGACGCTGCCCTCCTAACTCACTGAGCGGACAGGATCTGCAGGCCCAGTCCGGCAGCGTCCTGCCAGAAGCCGGGGTAGGTTTTACTCACGCAGCCGGGATCGTCAATGACGATCCCGGGAACACGCCCGGCGAGCGCGGCGAAAGCCATGGCCACGCGATGGTCGCCGTAGGTGGCGATGCGCGCCGGCCTCACCTGCTCCGAGCCGTGGATGCGCAGGCCATCGGGCAATTCCTCGACCTCGGCGCCCAAACGGCGTAGCTCGGTGGCCGCGGCGGCGAGGCGATCCGTTTCGTGCCCTCGCACCAGGGCCACGTTGGAGATGGTGCTGGTTCCTTGCGCCACGGCAGCGAGAGCGGCGAGGGTGAGTACCTGGTCCGGCATGGCGCTCAGGTCCGCGTCGCACGCCAGCAATCGTGCTGGGCCGTACACGGTCACTCCATCCGCCTCGCGCTGAACCCGTGCGCCCATCCGCTCGAAGACGGCCAGCAGTTGCATGTCTGGCTGCAGCGTATTGACGCGCGCGTTCTCAATGGTGACGCGCCCCCCGCTGGCAACGGCCAGCGCCAGCAAGTGCATGGCCGCGCTGGCATCGAACTCCAGCTCAAGGTCGCGCGCCGCGTAGGTTTGCCCGGGTGGCACGACCACCGTACCGTCCGCCTCCTGGCTGAAGGTGGCGCCAAACGTGCGCATGGAATCCAGCGTCAGCTCCACGTAGCCGGGATTGCCCAGGTGCTCCACCCGCACGCGAGTCTCACGGGCGGCGCACGGCGCAACGAGAAGCACGGCGGTGGCGAACTGGCTGCTCTGCGCGGCGTCCACGACGACTGACCCGCCAATGCGCTTGCCTCGCAGCACGGTCAGCGGTGGAAAACCGCCCTGGTCGTCCACATCCGCGCCCAGGGCACGCAGCGCGGCGGTAAGGTCACCCACTGGCCGGCGCAGCAGCCCCGGCTGGCCAGTGATGGTGCCGCCGCTGGGCGTCAGCGCAAGGCAGGCAGCCAGGAAACGCATAGTGGTGCCGGAGAGGCCGGCATCAAGCTCGTGCTCCGGGCTGGCCGGCCGCCCGGTGGTCCCGGTGATGCGCCAGCCGGACGGCTCGTGCTGGATGCCCGCGCCGAGAGCGCGCAGGCATTTCTCCATGTGGGCGGTGTCGTCGCTTGCCAGCGGCCTGCGCAGCAGGCTGTTGCCGCGCGCCAGCCCGGCCAGCACGAGTGCACGATTGGTAATGCTTTTGCTGGTGGGCGCCGCCAGCCTGCCTCTTATGCCGCTGGGTGCCGTCAGCCGGTAGCCGGACGGCGCCACGCGTGAGCCGCTCACGGACACCCGCCGGTCACCTCTTCCGGCGATCTCCTTCTCGTGAGGCGACGGGCCTCGCCCCTGCGTCTCAGACCCACGAGTTCGAAGCGCTCTGTGGCTTGAGCATCACGTACCGTGCCTCTAAAAGTGCGCGCCCGAGCCGTGCTGCCTTTCGACAGCAGGTGCTCGGAACTCAGGTCCGCCCAGAGGGCCGCTAGTGCGCCCCAAAGTTGACTCAAAGTGCACGCTTGATGCCGTAGGCGGAGCTAGAAGTTCGGCCGGAAACCCGCCGCGGCGGCCGGGGTGGGGTTCCTCCAGAGCGTCGATTGAGCCCGCCAACTGTGGCCACAGGGGATCGGCTGAGGGCCGCCAATGGCTTTCCGGCCGAACTTCTAGTAGAGGTCCTTGCCGCCCCCGGCGGGCGTGGAGTACTCCAGCTCGAAACGGCCCATGGAGATGCAGTGCGTGGGGCAGCGGTTCACACACAGGCCGCAGCGGATGCACGACGTCTCGTCGATGAGCATCGTGGCGCCCTTGTCCCAGCCCTGCGCTTCGGCCAGCGCTGGCTCCGTGGCCTGGTCGGCAGCGGTGGCCTCCAGAGGCACCATGCTGATGCAGCTGTAGGGGCAGATGTCCACGCAGCCGCCACACAGGATGCACTTTGGTCCGTCAATGAAGATGTTCATCTGACACTGGTAGCAGCGCACCGCCTGGGTGTACGCCTGCTGCTTGCTGTAGCCTTCTTCCCACTCCAGCTTGAAATCCTGCACCCGCTGGTCCACTGGGATCGCCGGCACCCGTTCATGGGGAATGGTGTCGTAGCCCAACTCCCGGGGGAAGGGAATGG
>DATKQD010000211.1:0-6394 GCA_035532895.1 Chloroflexota bacterium | reverse complement strand
CGCTTCAGTTCGAGCGCATCGCTTACGGCCATTTGGGCTGCTACCGCTGCCCCGGCTGCGGCTGGACCCGCCCCCAGCCAGACCTGGAGGCCGCGGAGCTGCGGGTGGGGCTGGATGACACGCGGTTCACGCTGGATGGCGGTGAGGTGACGGTGCAGCTGCCCGGCCTGTACAACGCCGGCAACGCCGTGGCGGCTTACGCTGCCGCGAAGGCCCTGAACATGCCGTTGGCCATGGTTCGCGCAGCCATCGCCGATTTTCGGCCGGCGTTCGGAAGAACCGAGCTGCTGCACATTGGTGGCCGGAGCCTGAGGCTGCTCCTGGCCAAGAACCCGGTGGGCTGCAACGAAGTGCTGCGGACCATCCTGCGGGATCCGGAGCCGCTCCATCTCTGCCTGGCCCTGAACGACCGCGCGGCGGACGGTGCCGACGTGTCCTGGATATGGGATGTGGATTTCGAGATGCTGGCCGGCCGCTGCCAGCGCCTGCTGCTGGCCGGGACACGGGCGGAGGAGTTGGCCCTGCGGCTCAAGTACGCTGGCCTGCCGCCCGAGCTGCTGTGCCTGGAGCGCGACCCGTACGCCGCCGTGCAGCGGCTGCTCGACGGCATGCCAGCTGGCGGCCGCGCTTACGTGGTGCCTACCTACACGGGCCTGCTGGACCTGTACGCCTCGCTCGCCGCCGCGGGCCTGGCGCGGCCCTTCTGGGAGGAATAAGGAGCCTGAAGCAACCGCGGAGGCACGCTACCATGTTTCGACAGTGAAAGCTGGCATCCGGGCGACGCATGGCGCAACCTGAGCTGCGCCTGGTCTGGCTCTATCCGGACAGCATGAGCTTGTACGGCGATCGCGGCAACGTGATCGCACTCACGAAACGGGCGGAGTGGCGCGGCGTGAAGGTGACGGTGGTGCCGGTTGGCCACGGCGAGAGGTTGGAGGAGGCGCCGGATGTGGTGCTGTTTGGTGGAGGGCAGGACCGCGAGCAGCGGGGCCTGGAGGAGGATTTTCTGGCCTTGAAAGGGCCGCGCCTGCGCGATGCGATCGAGGACGACGTGCCCGTGCTGGCTGTGTGCGGCGGCTTTCAGATGCTGGCGCACGGCTATCGGGATGCCGACGGCACCACTATCCGGGGCCTGGGCGTGCTCGACGCGACCACCGAAGCTCCGCCGCGTGGCGCAGCTCGCTGCATCGGCAACGTGGTGGTCCACACCGAGTGCGCCGGCGACCTGGTGGGCTTTGAGAATCACGGCGGCCGTACGAAGCTGGGCTCGTGCGCGCCCTTCGGACGGGTGCTGTCCGGCCATGGCAACAACGGGCGGGACGGCACCGAGGGTGCGCGCTACCGGAACTGCTTTGGCACCTACCTGCACGGATCGCTGCTGCCCAAGAACCCTCGCTTCACGGACCTGCTGCTCGCGCTGGCCGTAGGCAGGCATGAGCCTGGCTGGCAGCCTGCCCCGCTGGACGATCACATCGAGCAGCAGGCGCACGACGCCGCCCTGGCGCAGGCACGCTGACCGTGCCCGAAGCGCGCTACATCGGGGTGGACCTGGGCGGCACGCTGGTGCGCGCGGCGCTGGGCAATGCGGCCGGGCAGGTGCTGCACCGGGCCGACGCGGCAACGCACGCGGAGCGGGGCGAAGCCGCCATTGCCGATGGCATCGCCGCCCTGGTACGCCAGGCGGTTGGCAGCACGCGCCTGGCGGATGTGGCCGCGGTTGCGCTGGGCGTGCCGGGCCCGGTGGATCCGGTGAGCGGCACGTTGTACGATGCGCCAAACCTGGTGAAGGGCGAGTTCCAGATAAAGGCCATGCTGGAGCAGCGCCTTGAGGTGCCGGTACACGTCGCCAACGATGCCAACGTAGCAGCTATTGGCGAGTGGCGTTACGGCGGTCACGGCGACACCCAGCACCTGGTGTACATCACCGTGAGCACCGGCGTAGGCGCGGGCATCATCGCCGATGGTCGCGTGCTCGATGGCTTCAACCGCACCGCCGGCGAGGTGGGCCACATGGTCATCGACCCCAATGGTCCGCCCTGCAACTGTGGCAACCGTGGCTGTGTGGAGGCGTTCTGCTCCGGCACGCACATCGGCGAGCGCGCCCGCGAGGCACTCGCCCGCGGCGAATCCAGCCGGATGCTGGAGTTGGCTGGCGGCAGCATCGAGGCCGTCACGGCGAAGGAGGTGGTCGCGGCTGCTCAGCAGGGTGACGCCGTGGCTGGCCGCATTTTCCATGACGCGGCGGACCACCTCGGCCTGGCGGTGGTGAACGTGATTCACCTGCTCAGCCCGGAGTACGTGGTCATCGGCGGTGGCGTCAGCCAGGCGGGCGACCTGCTGTTCGGCCCGGTGCGTGATCGGGTTGCCCGAACCGCCATGACCCTGCCGGCCAAGAACGTGCACGTCGAGCCCGCGCGCCTGGGTGTGGACTCCGGTCTCATTGGTGCTGTCGGCATGGCCATCATGGCGGCCGCCCAAAGTGCTGGGGCGCCCCAATCGTGAACTGATTCGCGCTGGCTGCCTGGAAACCATCGCGAGGGAAGCGCCAGAAGCCCAGCGATTCGCAGCGGGCCTCTGGCCAGCTTCGTCTCAGACTTGCCCGCTCTGGAAGGGCAGCTGATCGCCTGTTTCCAGCAGTGTCTTGAGCCCGCTCAGAATTTCGGCCCAGCCGCCGCCGGCGCCCTGAGCCTCGGCTTCACCCGCGTGTACAGCTGCCAATGTGGGTGCGCCGGTGAGGTCGTGTGTGACCGTGAGTTTGCTGACGCCGCCTCTGACTGGCTGGATTTCGTAGGTCAGCCGGGTGAACCCCTCGGCCGCCAGTTCCGGCGTCATCAGCATCCGAAACGTCTGAACCAGTTTGTGGGGCGGATCCGCCTCAATAACCTCGCCGTCGGAGACGACATCGGGAATGCCCGGGAAGGCCTTCATGCCTTCATTCGCGTAGCCGCGAAAAGCCCCACCAGGCCGAAGGTCGTATTCCACCGGAACGGCATAGCCGTATCTCCCGGACCACTCCGGCTGGGTGATGGCGTCCCATATCGCCCGCGGACTGGCCTTGATGTAGATGCGATGGATCTGGATGGTCTTGCTGTGTCCGGCCGTGCTGGTCATGTCTTTCCCTCCAGTTGCGCTTTGAGATCCGCCAGAGCTGTCACCTGGCGTTCGGTGTACTTGTTGATCCACCGGTCGTGGATCAGTTGGATCGGCACGGGATTGAGAAAATGCAATTTCTCACGCCCCGAGCGCTGGACGACTACCAGGCCTGCTTGCTCGAGCAAGCGAAGGTGCTTCATGACTCCGAAGCGCGTCATCTCCTGCTTCGATTCCAGCTCCGTGAGCGTGCGGCCGTCACGCTCGAAGAGCAGGTCCAGCAGAAGGCGGCGGGTTGGGTCGGCCAGCGCCTTGAATACGCGGTCGTCGTCCACGCTCGGATAATACGTGACCAAATGGTCACCTGTCAAGTGATAGCGCCAACGCGAGAGGGCCACCGCCCTTTTGCCACCACGCGAGGCCAGGCGTCACATGGGGCTGGCTGACAGTGGTGTCGCACCTTTACCCCGCGGTGCTACACTCGCCGCGTGCCGACCATTCATCCACGCCACACGCTTTCTGAGACGCGCGCCATCGCCGAAGCGCTGAATGACGCCGCCCAGCACTGGCCGGCCGATGCTCACAGCCGCTCCAAATTGCTGCTGCACCTCATTGACGAGGGGCACCAGGCGGTGCTGAAGGCTCGGCAGCGGGCGCTCATTGAACGGCGCGAGGCTGTTACCCGCACCAGCGGCGCGCTGACCGGCGCGTATGGGACGGAGTACCTGGCCCGGCTGCGACAGGACTGGCCAGCCTGATGGTGCTGGACGCCTCGGTGCTGATCGCTCATTTCGATGCGGAAGATGTGCACCACCAGGGCGCTGCCGCTCTGCTGCTCGGCATGCCGGAGGAGCCGCTGCGCGCAAGCCAGGTCACCATTGCCGAGGTCCTGGTAGGACCAGCCCGCGCTGGTCGCCTCCAGGCGGCCGCGGAGGCCATTGCTGACCTGGGGGTGCTTGGAGTAGACGTGGGTCATGACGCCCCGGCCCGGTTGGCCGCTCTGCACGCCGAGAGCGGATTGAAGTTGCCGGACTGCTGTGTTCTCCTGGCGGCCGAAGAAGTGGGCGGCTTAGTAGCGACCTTCGATCGGCAGCTGGCAGCCGCGGCGCGGCGACGCGGGCTCGGTGTTTTCGAACATGACGACGAGCTCGGCTGAGGCACCAGACTCATGCACATAGACTCAAACCCTGGAAGCGGCATAAAGTCCCACCTGTACGGAAACGGGACCGTGAGGCTGGCGTCCCAACGGCGTGGCCCAGCTGCCTATCGGCAGCGCCGCTTGGGCGCGCGCCGGTTCGAGCGACGGTAAGCGACGCCGAAGCCCCCTCCACCTGCAACCAACTCCTGGGGCTTCGGCGAGGCCGAAAGCCGGTCAGTTTACTTGACGTAACACTCGGATCGGACCGGACGGTTGCGGCGATGCCCCGGGAGCGGAACTGGGGATGGGACCATTCACCCAGGGCAAAAGGCCAAAGCTTCACCGATCTTGCCCAGGCAAATTCGGCAACGGGAATTAGGTGCCGCCGCTCTGGGCGAACCGTTCAGCACGCCCCAGACTTCAGCCTTATATGGGCACGTGTCGGCGTTCCCTCGCCAGCCTGGCTGCCGCGATGGCGCTGGGAGTGGGGAGCTTTGCCATTGTGCACGGCGCGGCACTGGCGGCAGGCCTCTCGGCTGGATCGCTGGTGTCCGCGGTCAGCAGCGTGGCCAGCGTTTCATCCGTGCCGGCTGCCTCCGCCAACGCAGCGCCCGCGGGCAAGTCCACCGCTCCTACCGGCTCGGCCGCACCAGCTCAGCCCGCCGCGCGATCTACCGGCACACAGGCTGCCCAGCCTGCTAGCGGCTCCGCCAATGGGTCAGCCGGGTTAGTTTCCACGGCGGCAGCGCCCGCGATCCAGGTGGTGCAGCCCCTCGTGGCGACGGGTGCAGGCGGCTCCCCCAGCCATGCAACGGGTCGAAAGCCCAGGCCCAGCGCGCCCAGCCCCAGCCTGCCGCGGTCCTCTGACGCCGGGCCCTCGCACAGCGGCGGGAGCCACACGCCGGCTGCTGGCGTCCTGGGTACCGTCTCCCAGCCACTTGCCGGCGCATTGCCTGTGATCAGCCGCGCGGCGGCGCCACTTGCGCGGCCTGTCGGCAATGTTGCAACCTCGGTGGTCCAGCCGGCCACGGGTGTGGTCACGAGCACGGTCCGGGGCGTTGTGCTGCCCCTGGGTGTGGCCAGCGTGGCCCAGGTGACGCTGCCGCGGCTGACGGCCGGGGTGGATCGCAGCGTCGCGCCAGTGGGCCGGCTGACCGCGCCGCTGCTCATGGCTGAGGCGCCCGGTGCGGCGCTGGCCCCGCTCACCGCTAGACCGGCTGTGGCGTCCGCACCGGCAGCACCGGTGGCACTCGGGCAAGCCGGAGCTTCCGCCCGCGCTTTCGGCGATGGACCGGGAGCCGGTGATGCATCGGCCTCTACGCCCGACCCTCGCCTGCTGCCACATCCGGCTCCGCCCGGCCCCTCAGTTGGCGCACTGCAACGCTGGCTGGCCCCGCCATGGCTGCCGCACTCCTGGGTAGCTGAGGGGAGCCCTTCGGCGGGCGGCAATCTGACCGGCGCCTCAACTCCCGCGGCCAGGCCCGCTCCCTTCAGCTCGCCCCGGCTGGGCACGGCTTCCGGTGCCGGGGAGCCGGGGCTGGCTTCCTCGGGCCTGGCTCAGGCCGGTGGTGCCGCGGCGCTGCTGGACTTCCTGGCTGGACTGGTGCTGCTGGCCTGGAAAGCCCTGCAGCGCGCGTCGCTGCGGCGTCCGCTTACTTTCGCGCCACTGCCACTGGTTCCTCCCGGCTGAGCCGGCACCCAGTCACTCCGCGGGCGATCCGCCCGCGAGGGGTGTCACGGCGTCGATCGGTGCACAAGCACATTTGATTTTCGGGAGGGAACCCATTTCATGAAGCACGATGTGCGACTCGCGGGGCTGCGTGCCCTGGGGGTGAGCGCGGGCATCCTGCTGGCGGTCGCTACCGCTGGCGCAGCCTTCGCCGCTGGCCCTCATGACACCGGCCTCGGCTCTCCACTCGGCGCGCTCACCAGTGGCGGCAACGGCGGCAACGGTGGCACAGCCAAGGCGACCAGCAAGGGCGCCAACGGCGGCAACGCCAATGCCGGCTCGTTCCAGCTGGTGAACGTCAGCCCGCAAACGACCGTGCAAGTCTCGAAGGATGGCAACAACACCAGCTCCACGAAGAGCGCCAACCAGAGCGGCAACACGGCCATCGGCGGCAGTGGCGGGCAGAACGACAGCCAGGCTAAAGCCAACGGCGGCCG
>DATKQD010000210.1:0-5225 GCA_035532895.1 Chloroflexota bacterium | reverse complement strand
GGGCCATGAAGTACGGGTACGACGCCATGGTGCCGGGTATGAAGCATGGCGTGGTGCTCCGTGCGCCCTCTAACGGCGCTACGCTCACCTCGGTCGATACCACCGCGGCATCAACGATGCCTGGTGTGAAGGGCGTGGTGCATGTGGGCGATTTCGTGGCCATCGCGGCGGATCGTATGGAGCAGGCTCGCGCGGCGGTGGCGGCCATCAAGTCCACCTGGCAGGAGAACCCGCTGCCGGTGACGGATAAGACCATCCACGAGTACATGAAGGCGCATCACGACCAGGGTGGGTACATCAGCGACATCACACCGGCCGCGGCTCAGGCCGCCGCCGCCCAGGCGGTGAAAAAGGTGTCCGTTCGGGTGACCTCGCCCTATCTGGCCCACGGTGCCATCGAACCGATGACGGCGCTGGTGAGCGTGCAGCCCGATAAGACGGAGGTGTGGACGTCCACCCAGGACCCCTTCAGCTTGCAGGACTTCGTGGCCAACCAGCTCAAGGTCCCCCACGACCAGGTGATCATCACGCCGCTCATGTCCGGCGGCGCCTTCGGTCGCAAGGCCTACGCGCAGGATGTGGTGCTGGAAGCGCTCAAGATGTCGCGGGCGCTCAAGATGCCAGTGCGCGTGAACTGGAACCGGCAGGAAGAGTTTCAGCTCGATCGCTTGAAGCCAGCCACGCTCATTGAGCTGGAGACGGGGCTGGATGCGAACAACAACATCGCCGGCTGGTACTACACGATCTGGTACGCCAACCGTTATCCGGCCGGGCACGTGTACCCGCAGCCGGTGATCGGGGCGGATAACGCCCATGTGCTGGATGTGTACACCAAGGCCATCCCGAACGTGGCGTCCATCTCCTATTTTGGAGATTCGCAGTTCCCCACCTACGTGTGGCGCTCCAACGGCGGCGGCGTCAACTCGCTGGCGCGTGAAGCGGCCCTGGATCAGCTCGCGGAGGCCGCGGCGATGGACCCAGTCAGCTTCCGCGCCAAGCTGCTGGCCAACAGCCCGCGGTTGCTGGCGGTGATGCAGGCAGCCGTGAAGCAGGCCAACTGGACGCCTGGCGTGGGCTCAACCGGCAAAGGCATCGGGATAGGCATCACCACCTACGACGGCACCCACGTAGCCGAGGTGGCCCATGTGACAGTGGACAAGACGACCGGCAAGGTGCAGGTGAACCACGTGGACGTGGTGGCGGATGTGGGGCTGGCCATCAACCCCGCTGGCGTGAAGTACCAGATGGAGGGCGGCATCGTTTCGCAAGGCATCACCCATGCGCTGAAGGAAGGCATCACCTTCGCCAACGGCCGCATCACCAACGACAGCTTTGCTCAGTACGGCCCAGCTACCCAGCTCGATGCGCCATCGGTGACGGTGTCGGTCATGCCCAACGAGAAGGATCCGCCCTCGGCGGTGGGCGAGCCGGGCGTGGTGCCATTCCCAGCGGCGGTTTCCAACGCCATCTACGACGCGGTTGGCGTCCGCGTGCTGGATATGCCCTTCACGCCGGATAAAGTGCTGGCCGCGATTCAAGCCAAGAAGTAAGCGGTGGGCCGAGATGGCCGGGTGCTGAGTGCTGCCCGGCCATCTCGGCGGGCCAATCAGCCGCCGATGTGCGACATTTCCACTTTGGGCAGGTGCAGCGTGGCGGCGCTCCGAATCTCGGAGTAGCGATCTGTCCGCGCCTGCCATACCTGGCGCACCTGCGCGGCGATGGCGTCATCCGCCTGGCCGCCGCGCAGCAGGCCACGCAGGTCCTTGCCCTGCACGCCGAAGAGGCAGGTGTACAACCGCCCCTCTGATGACAGGCGGGCCCGGCTGCAGGTGCCGCAGAAAGGCCGCGTTACCGAGGCGATGACCCCAATTTCGCCACCGCCGTCCAGATAGCGCCAGCGGCGCGCCACCTCCCCGGGATAGTTGGCGGGTATGGGTTCCAGGGGCAGTTCGGCGTGGATGGCACCGACGATCTCCTCGGCCGACACCACATCGTCCAGCCGCCAGCCGTTGGTGGCCCCAACATCCATGTACTCGATGAAGCGCAGAATGCAGCCGCTGCCGTGAAAGTGGCGTGCCATGTCCACAATGGAGTGTTCGTTCACGCCGCGCTGCACCACCATGTTGACCTTGATCGGCGCCAGGCCGGCGTCGCGCGCGGCGTCAATGCCCTCCAGCACGCGCTGCACCGGGAAGTCCACATCGTTCATGGAGCGGAAGACGGCCTCATCCAGCGAGTCCAGGCTCACGGTGATGCGCCGCAGGCCCGCGGCTTTGAGGCCGGCTGCGCGCTTGGCGAGGGCGGAGCCGTTGGTGGTGAGGGTGATGTCGCGCAGGCCGGGCAGCTCCGCCAGCATGGCGATGAGCCGTTCGACATCGCGTCGCAGCAGCGGCTCGCCGCCGGTAAGGCGGATCTTCTCGGCGCCGAGGTCGATGAAGATGCGCGCCAGGCGAGTGATCTCCTCAAACGTGAGCAGCTGCGCCGCCGGCAGAAATTGGAAGTCGCGCCCAAATACCTCTTTGGGCATACAGTAGGTGCAGCGGAAGTTGCAGCGATCCGTTACTGAGATGCGCAGGTCGCGCAGCGGGCGGCCAAGCGAGTCGCTGAGCATCAACTGTTTAGCGCATCGCTCGGGCCATTGCCCTGCCTGGCTGGATCGACTGCGCGCTGCTGGGCCAAACGGTGCTCACCGTCCAACCATACCTCGCCCGTATCGTACGCTTCCTTTTTCCAAATCGGCACAAGTTGCTTCAGGGTGTCTATGGCGTATTCACAGGCATCGAACGCTTGGGCGCGGTGGGGGCAGCTCACGGCGATGACGACGCTTGCCTCGCCAATCTCCAGCTTGCCGGTGCGGTGCAGCAGGGCAATGCGTGCCTCCGGCCAGCGAGCCCCCACTTCGCCCGCGATGCGGCGCATGGTCGCTTCGGCCATGGCATCGTCCGCTTCGTAACGGATGCCCACCACCTGCTTGCCCTCGTGGTGGTCGCGCACAACGCCGCTGAAGGTCACCACGCCGCCTGCACTGGGATGCGCCACCGCGGCCACCACCTCCGCCAGCTCGAGCGGGCCGCTCTGGATGCGCACCAGCGGCGTCAACGAACGACCCAGCGCCGGGCGGGGCGCGTGCCGCCGGCTGTGGCGGGCCGAGCCCGGGGCGTGCCAGCCGTTGTGTTAGGCGCCACCGCTCACCGGCGGCATGAGCTTCAGCTCGTCGCCATCGTGCAGGATGGCCAGCGGCTTCACGAAGTCCGAGTCGATAGCCAGCAGGGTGGATGCTTGCAGGGGGGCCAGCTCGGGATGTAATGCCGTCACCTTGCTGAAGGCGTCACCCGCCGTGCTGCCTTCCGGTAGGGAAACCGTCAGCGTATCGTGCCCCACCAGCTCGCGATAGCGCGCAAAAAGGCGAATCTGAATGTCCAACACCCGGCTCCGCTGTCTTGACCCAATGCACCTGAGAGAGTATGCTTTGCCTGCCCGAAGGCGGCATGAAACCGGAGGTTTCCGGATGGGCCACCGGGACCCAGAGTGTACCACGGCGGTTCGTCTCAGCAGAGTTCAAAAAAGGAGGGTTCCAGGTTTGAAGATAGTCCGTTGGCTCCTCATGGTTGTAGGTGGCTTCACCGTGGCTGGCATGCTGGCGGTGGCCGGCCTCGTTGGCTACCTGATGATTGAGGACAAGATCCGCGAGTTCAAGGGCGACGACGCGCTGAGCAGCATCCCATCCAGCACGCCCAGCTCCGAGGGTGCCAGCAGCTAACTGCACCCTCGGCATCGAGTTCACGCGGCCCACCTGGGTTTCAGGTGGGCCGCTTTGCGTTCTGGCTTCGCCCATCCGAGAGCAAACGCGCCGGCGCTGAGGTCTCTGTCCATCTGGCACGCTGGCGCTGGGGGAATGCGTTGCGCATGGCAGCTGGGATGAGCTCGAGGATCGCTGAATCGCCGAATCGCCGAATCGTCGAAATGCCGCGTCCGAGAGGCGGCGCGTTCGACAGCGGTGCCAGGCCGTTCACATGCCTCCCGCCGGACCATCGTGTCGAGAGGGCGGTTCGTGCGCCCCAAGGTTCACTCAAAGTGGACAAGTTTGGCGCGGTAAGCGGAGTCAGCGCGCCGGCGGCTCCGAGAGCACTTTCAGTACCTGTGCCCGCAGGGCGCCAGGGCTGAGGCCATGGCGTAACAGCAGCCCGGCGGCGATACCCTTGCCGGCCGCGTACTTGCCACCCGCCGGGTCCATCAACCCCAGCAGCAGGTGCTCGGTGCCGACGTAGTTGTGATGCAGGACCCGCGCGGCTTTGACCGCCCCCTGAATGGCGGCTTTCGCGCGAGGGGTCAGACCGATCTGGCCGGCGTAGGCGCCCGTATTGCCCGGGCCTATGATCTCCAGAAGCTCGCCGCGCACGTCGTCGATATTCAGCCCGGCAGCCAGCAGCACCCTGGCCGCGACGGCCTCGTTGCCCTGGAGGAGTGCGAGGAGCAGGTGCTCGGTGCCGATGTAGGTGTGGCCGAAGCTCTGAGCCTCACGTTGAGCCGCCGTCAGCGCATCGCGAGCACGCACCGTGAATCTGTCAAAGCGGTCTCGTGCCGGCTGGAGCGCTTGCCCGCTGCGCACCCGGTGCAAGGCCGCCCGGCGCCAGCGCAGATCGGCCCACAGGCTTGGTATGAGGTCGGCCAGCAGGTCCCGCGCGGTGGCTTTGGCGGGATCACCGGCCGATGCTTTGGCGTCCTCCAGGTGCTGCAGACGGGGGCCCAGGTACGGGTCGGAGGCTGCCGGTGGCAAGGAGCGCCCAAGAAACACCAGCCAGCGGCGGTTTGCCGCCAAGCTCACATCGAGCGCCTGGTTGTTGGTGCACGGTGCCAGTAGCGCTGCGCACACGGCTCGGGCAAGCACTCCACCCAGCCGTGACAGCCAGCTCACGCGGGCACACCCATCATCCGAAACGTCGGGACAGCGGTAGACTGCTGTATCAGCGCCGCCTGCCCGGCGGCCGTCAAATGGTAAAAGCGGCGCGGCGGCCTGCTGCTCTCCCGTGCGGCTGGATCTTCCCACCGCTCCTCTAACAGCCTGAACTCGACGAGACGGTGAAGGGCGCGATACAGGGTGGAGTAACCCACCACCGGCAGTCCCTTGCGCGCCTTCAACTCCTCGGACAGGCGATAGCCATAAAACTCCGAGCGTCCTTCAGCCGCGAGCTGAACGGCCACGTCGAGGATGGCGACCTCGAATG
>DATKQD010000209.1:0-3747 GCA_035532895.1 Chloroflexota bacterium | reverse complement strand
AGAGCAGGCAAGTTCATCGCACATGTCATGCCAGGGGCGGGCGATCGTAGCGCGTGAGCAGCCGCGGCTTCCGCAGCTCCGTGAGCCAACGCTCGGCTTCTGCTTGCCAGGTAGGGTCGCGCAGTAAGGCAACGGCGTTCTCCAGGTCGTACTTGGCCATGGGTTTGTTGCCAAGCGCCCCATAAGCCAGCCCGCGGTTGAAGTGCGCCAGCCCATTGCGCGGCTGCACGTCAAGCACATACGTGCAATCGCTGATGGCTTGTTCACATAATGCATGGCGCGTAGGATCCGTTTCATCCAGCGGCGCGGCTTTACCCCAGTGCGCTGCGCCACGAATCAAATACGCCTCGGTGAAACGCCGCCGCAGCTCGATGGCGCGGGTGCAATCGTTGATGGCCTGGTCGCAGCTGCCGAGGGCGTAGTACACCAGCGCGCGGCCGTAGTAGGCTTCGCCGTAGTCCGCATCTTGCCGGATCACTTCGGTGTACAGGCCGAGTGCCGCGTCCAGCTGTCCTTCGCGCTGCAGCCGCAGAGCCTGCTCGTACAGCCCATCGGGCTTGACGGCCGTATCGGCGGTGGAGTGAGAGTGGTGGAAGGATGGCCCCGCGCCCGAATCTCTCGTGCGGGGTTCAGCTGAGCGCCGGCTATAAGGCAGCCGGGCGCCGTCGGCTACAGGAGCCTCCGCTTGCGCCCGGGGGACGGGTTGTAGGTCGCGGCGAACATCTCCAACTGATCCCGGTCAATGATGTATTTGTTGCCCCACATGGTGGCCGGCAGCCGGCCTTGTCGGATGAGCCGCTTCACGGTGTCGACATTGATCTTCAGCCGCTGCGCAGCCACCATGACGTCCACGTACTGATCCAGCAAACTGCTACGTCCTTATGATCGTGTTATCACGGTAGTATGTGACCGCAACTATAGTGGCGGAGACACATTCTGTCAACGGGTTTGTGTAAAGAAGACAAATTGGCCGCTCAACGAGCTCCGCTGACGGCACCAAACGGTGACCTTTGGTCGCATCTGCAACGTTGGGCCGCTGGGAGGCCACCATCGCCACAACAAGAACAGGAGGATGGAACACGGACACAAACGCGGGCAGGTGGGCCGGTGGGGAATGGCGCGATGCCTGCGCTGGTGGGCGCCAGTGAATCAGTGCGTAGGAGGGAGCAGGCGCTCGATCTGGCCGGCGCGGCCCACGATCAACTCGTCGGTCAGGCCAATGAATAGGCCGTTTTCCACCACGCCGGGCACGCGGTTGATGGCATCTTCAAGCTCCAGTGGATCAGCCGGCTGCATGGTGCAATCCAGGATGTAGTTGCCGTTGTCCGTGCAGTAGGGGTGCCCGTTGCGCTGGCCAGCCTCGTGCGGCCGCAGTTCAGGCTCGCAACCCAGCTCCAACAAGCCCCGTTCGGCCAGGCGCCAGGCGAAAGGAATCACTTCGACCGGCAGGCGCGAGTGAGTGCCAAGGCTCGGGCTCAGTTTGCCGCTGTCCACAATATAGATGCGGCGCCGCGCTGCCCGCGCAATGAGCTTCTCGCGCAGCAGGGCCCCGCCCTGGCCCTTGATCAGTCGCAACTCCGGGTCGACTTCGTCGGCACCGTCCACCGCGAGATCCAGCGATTGGCACTCGTCAAAGGTTGTGAGGGTAATGCCAAAGTGCTTGGCGAGCTCGCCGGTGCGGTTGGATGTTGGGATGCCGCTTACCGACAGCCCACCACGAATGCGCTCGCCCAGCGCCCTCAAAAAAAAGTAGGTAGTGGTGCCGGTACCCAGGCCCAGCACCATTCCCGGCTGCACTTCGTCCGCGGCGGCCTGGCCCACCAGCGCTTTTTCGGCGTCGTTCACTCAGCAGGCAACTGTACGGCAAAAGCCCACCCAAATGGAAGGAAACGCGGCACCGAACCGGCAGGTGACGGCGGGACCAGATGCGGCGTCTTTGCCAGGAGCGCCTGTGAATTGGAGATGCCAGCCGGCCGGGCTATACTGAGATGCCCATGAAAGACGGTATTCATCCTCAGTACGGAGAGGCCAAGGTTGTGTGCGCTTGCGGCAACACCTTCACCACCGGCTCGACCAAGCCACTGTTGAAGGTGGACCTTTGCTCAGCGTGTCACCCGTTCTACACCGGCCAGCAGCGCATCGTCGATACTGCCGGCCAGGTGGAGCGATTTCAGCGAAGGTTGGAACGTAAGCGCGCATCGTGACCTACCAGCGACGGGGGAGGGCCAGCTGGCCCTCCCTTTTTCGCTTCTCCGGGCTGAAAGCGGTGCGCCGCCATATTTGAGAAGCTGAAAGCCATCGAGGCGCGCTACGAAGAGCTGAGCCGGCTTGTTGCTACCGCTGCTCCCGACGAGCTGGCTGGGTACGGGCGCGAGCTGGCCGCCATCGAGGAAGTGGTTACGCTGTACCGCCTGTACATGACCGCACGCCGCCAGCTGACGGAAGCCGAAGACCTGCTGCGCGGTGAGCAGGATGAGGACATGCGCGACCTGGTGCGTGCCGAGATGGACGCACAGCGCCAGCGCCGCGACACCCTGGAGCGGCAGATCACGCTGGCGCTCATTCCCCGCGACCCTAACGACGACAAGAACGTGGTGGTCGAGATCCGCGCTGGCGCGGGCGGCGACGAAGCGGCCCTCTTTGCAAGCGATCTGTTTCGCCTCTACACCCGCTACGCTGAAGGCCGCCGCTGGCAGGTGGAACTGGTGAACGCCAACGAAAACGGCATACATGGCTTCAAAGAAATAGTGTTCGACATTAAAGGCAAGGGCGCCTACAGCCGGCTGAAGTACGAGGGCGGGGTACACCGCGTGCAGCGCATTCCCGTGACCGAGTCCGGCGGGCGCATCCACACCTCCACAGCCACAGTAGCGGTGATGCCGGAGGCAGAGGAAGTTGACGTAAGAATCGACGAGAGCGACCTGCGGATTGATGTCTACCGATCCACTGGGCATGGCGGGCAGAGCGTAAACACCACCGATTCCGCCGTGCGCATCACCCACCTGCCGACCGGCCTGGTCGTGACCTGCCAGGACGAAAAGTCGCAGTTGAAGAACAAGAACAAGGCGATGACCGTGCTGCGCTCCCGCCTGCTCAGCCAGGAGACGCAGCGCCGCCAGCAGAAGGAAGACGCCACGCGCCGCTCTCAGGTCGGCAGCGGCGACCGCAGTGAGAAGATCCGTACCTACAACTTCCCACAAGACCGCGTCACCGACCACCGCATCAACGTCACCCTCCACCGCCTGCCGGACGTGATGGATGGCAATATCGACGCGCTGATTGATGCACTCAACGCCAGCGACCAGGCCGAGCGCCTGCAGGCCGAAGTGCTGCCCGCAGATGCGGCGCTGGCGGTAGCGAGCTGAGCTGGCCGGACCAGTGCGGCGGACCGACAGACGTGACGATCAACACGAATCGCACAATCCGCCAGGCACTTCAGGAGGCGCAACAGCGGTTCAGCAATGCGGGCGTCGCCGCTCCACCCCTGGACGCGCGCGTACTCTTGCGACACGCGCTCGGCGTAACCGACGTCGAGCTCTTCCTCCAGCTAGATGAACTATTGCCGGCCGTACCGGCAGCCGCATTCGCAGACGTTGTCGACCGTCGCCTGACCGGTGAACCGGTCGCCTACCTGATCGGGCGGCGTGAGTTCTACGGCCTGGACTTTCGCGTCTCACCCGCCGTGCTCATTCCGCGACCGGAAACAGAACTGCTGGTAGAACGTGCCATCGAGGCGCTTCCCGACAG
>DATKQD010000208.1:0-14715 GCA_035532895.1 Chloroflexota bacterium | reverse complement strand
GGATGCCGTGGCTGGCGTGAGCGGCCTGAAGAACATCACCTCCACCTCAGCCGAGGGCGTGTCCTACGTAGTGCTGGAATTCAGCATCAGCACCGATGCTGATACCGCCGCCAGCGATACGCAGCGCGCGCTGGCCAGCGTCCAAGCCAGTCTGCCGAGCGATGCCAAAGCGCCCAATATCGTCAAGTACAACTTCGCCGGCCCCATCATGTATGTCACCCTCAGCGGCAGCCTGCCGGAGGCGCAGCTCTACACGCTGGCCGATCAAACCATTCGGCCGGCTCTGCAGACGGTGCCCGGCGTGTCGCAGATCAACCTGGTAGGCGGGCAGCAGCGTGAGGTGCAGGTACGCTTCGACCCGACCAAGCTGGCTGCCTACAACCTCGCGCCGGACGAGATCGCCGCGGCGCTTTCCGCCGAGAACGTGGACATCCCGGGCGGCGTGATCGACGCCGCCGGCAAGGAGTACAACGCCCGCTTGATCGGCTTGTACCAGCAGCCGGCGGATTTGCTGAACCTGATCGTGGCCAGCCACCCAGGTGGCACAGTGCGCCTGCGAGACGTAGCCAGCGTGGTGGACACGACCGCCCGGGCGACGCTGCTGTACCGCGCTAACGGGCACAACGCCATTGGCTTCGTGGTCAGCAAAACATCGGACGCGAACAGCGTCGCCACGGCAGCCGGCATCAAAACGCTGGTGCAGCAGCTGCAGCCGGGCCTGCCGGACGGCGCCCAGTTGGCGGTGTCCTACGACGGCTCTGTTTTCATCCGCGACTCGCTGAACGGCGTGCAGGAGAACCTGTTGGAGGCGGTGCTGCTCACTGGCCTGGTACTGCTGCTGTTCCTGCACACCTGGCGCAGCACGATCATTGTGCTGCTGGCCATACCCACCTCACTCGTGGCCACCTGCATCGTCATGATGGTGGCCGGCTTCAGCCTCAATCAGCTCACCCTGCTGGCGCTGGCCCTCTCGATTGGCGTGCTGGTGGACGATTCGATCGTCGTGCTGGAGAACATCTTCCGGCACCTGGGTATGGGTAAGGGTCCGTGGGCCGCGGCCATTGACGGGCGCAACGAGATCGGTGTGGCGGCACTGGCCATCACCTTCGTGGACGTGGTGGTGTATACGCCGCTGGGCTTTCTCACGGGCATCGTGGGGCAGTTCTTCCGCGAGTTCGGCTTCAGCGTGGTGGCAGCGGTGCTCTTCTCGCTGCTGGTGTCGTTTACGCTCACGCCCATGCTGGCTTCGCGCTGGCTGCAGGCGCGCGCCAAGCTGCCGCGCCTGAACCCCTTGCAGCGTTTCGGCGAGTGGTGGGATGGCGGCTTCGCCCGCGTGGAAGGCTTTTACCGCCGGCTGCTGTCCTGGTCGCTGGACCACCGCAAAACGGTGCTGGCGGTGAGCGCGCTCAGCGTGGTGCTGGCGCTGGCATATTTCCCGCTGCACCTGCTGGGCACCGAGTTCATCCCCACCTCAGATGAAGGCGTGTTCACCATCGAGGCGCACATGCCGCCGGGCACCAACCTGGCTGCGACCGACCAGGCCGCGCGGCAGTTAGAGCTCGGCTTGCGGTCCATCCCCGAGGTGCAGCAGGTGCTTACGTCCGTGGGTACCGGGAACGAAACGGGCTTTCAGGCGCAGGACAGCCCCCGGCTGATGGAGCTCACGGTGCTCCTGAAGGATCGTTCGCAGCGCCAGCGATCGGTGGATCAGGTGCTGCCCCAGGTCAATGCGCTGCTGGCCAGCATCCCCGGTCTGAGCGGGCGCACCCAGCTGCCCAGCGCCAGTGGGTCTGCGCAGCCTGTGGTGGTCACCCTCAGCGGGCCCGATCCCGCCCTGGTCGGGAGCTATGGCAGCCAGATCGAAGCGCTGGTGAAGCGCACGCCCGGCACACAGGCGGTGACGGACAGCAATGTGTCGGGCGCGCCGGAGCTGGATGCCGTGGCTAACCATGGCGCCATGGCGGACCTGGGTGTCACCTCGGCGCAGGTGGCCGGCGTCATGCGCTACGCCCTTACCGGCGAGGTGGTGACGCAGCTGCGCCCGGCCGGGCAGCCGCGCGTGGACGTGCGGCTCATTTCGGCCGCCGGCAGCCACACCAGACCGGCGGACCTTGCCGCCCTCCCGATCGTGACCAGCCGCGGCGGCCTGGTGCGGCTGGGGCAGGTGGCCAGCGTGCAGCAGGTGAGCGCGGCGCCGGAGTTGCAGCGGCGCAACCGGCAGCGCACGGTGTCCATTGGCGCCTCGCTGGATGGGTCTCGGCCGCTGGGCAGCGTGTCGGGCGATGTGCAGGCCGGCATCGCCGCCATGCACCTGCCGCCCCGTTACGTCGTGGCTTATGGTGGCGACACGAGTTTGGAGTCGGACTCGTTCAGCTCGTTCACCACAGCCTTTGCGCTGGGGCTCACGCTCATGTACATGCTCATGGTGGCCCTGTTCGAGAGCCTCATTTATCCCCTGGCAGTCATGTTTTCGGTTCCGGTATCGCTCTTCGGCGCCTTCACCGCGCTGGTGCTGCTGCGGGAGAACGTGGGCCTCTTCTCATTGATTGGACTGATCATGCTCTTTGGCCTGGTGGCGAAGAACGCCATCCTGGTGATCGACTTCACAGAGCGCATGCGCCGCGAGGGCGTGAGCCGGCGGGAGGCGCTGCTGCGCGCCGGGCCCATTCGCTTGAGGCCTATTCTCATGACCAGCGCCACCATGGTGGTGTCCATGCTGCCGCTGGCGCTCAAGCTCACGGTGGGTGCGGAGTCGCGCGCTTCCATTGGCGCGGTGGTCGCCGGTGGCATGTTCTCCTCCACGCTGCTCAGCCTGCTGCTGGTGCCGGTGGTGTACAGCACGCTGGACGACATCAAGCAGTTCTTTTCGCGCCACAGGGGCGAGGGTCGGGGCGTGTCTCAACCGGAGGACGCAGCCTCCGCCAGCGATTCAGCGCGGCTGGAGCCCGCGCTGGCCGGGTCCGGCGCCTCGATAGACTGAAGGACCTGGTCCGAAGCGTGCCGCGGCGGCTACCCTACCAGGTATGACACTGCACCGCTTCTACGCGCCCATCAGCGGCGGGCAGGCCCACCTCTCGCAGGCGCAAGTGCACCAGATTCGGTCCGTCCTCCGCCTGGACGATGGCGATCGCATCGCCGCGTTCGATGGGTCCGGTGGCGAATGGCTGGCCCAGATCCAGGGCAGCGATGCCGCGCTGCTGGAACGGCTCAGCACGGTAGTGGAGCCAGCCACCCATCTCACCATCTACCAGGCACTGATCCGTTCGCGCCGCTTCGAGCAGGTGCTGCAGAAGGGTACGGAGCTCGGTGTGTGCCGCTTCGTGCCCTTTGTGTCCGAGCGAACGGTGGCCGCGGGCGACCACCCGGATCGCTGGCGGGCCATTGTGATCGAGGCGGCCGAGCAATGCGGCCGGCGCATCGTGCCGGAGGTGTCGCCTGTGCTGTCTTTCGATGATGCCGTGGCGGATGCAACCCGAGAGGGCATGCCCTACATGCCCTGGGAAGAGGCGACTGATGGTCCGCGCCTCAGTGTGGTGCACCGCCCAGCCAAGCGCATGGGGCTGATTGTCGGGCCTGAGGGAGGGTTTTCGGAGGTCGAAGCGTACCAGGCGCGCCAGCGTGGAGCCATGCACGTGAGCCTCGGCCCCCGCATCCTGCGCGCCGACACGGCGGCCATCGCCGCCGCGACCATCCTGCTGCACCGCAATGGGGAGCTGTAGCGGCCCCCGGGGTAGAGATCGTGCGCGCGATCCGGCGGCAGGCGGGCACGATGTTACCATCAAGCCTCCCGATGTTTGACGCGCGCCCAACGGTTGCTGTGGCCACGCTTGGCTGCAAGGTCAACCAGGCTGACAGCGATGCATACGCGCAGTCGTTCGTGGACGCGGGCTACGCGCTGGTGCCGGCGGAGGCGGCGGCAGATGTGTGCGTGGTGAACACCTGCTCCGTAACCAATGCGGGCGACCAGAAGTCGCGCCAGCTGATTCAGCGCGTGCGGCGCGACAACCCGGATGCGCTGATCGCCGTGACCGGTTGCTACGCCGCGCTGGCGCCGCGAGCGGTGGAGCGGCTCACTGGGGCCGACATTGTGGCTGGCTTGAGCGAGAAGGCGCACCTGGTGGAGCTGGTCTCCGAACGGCTGATCGAGCGCGGCGTGCAGCCGCGGCCCGTCGTCCAGGCAGAGCCAAGTGGGCTGGTGCGCGCCGTGCCCCGCACCCGGCTCAATGTGAAGGTGCAGGACGGTTGCAACGACTTCTGCACCTACTGCATCGTGCCCTTCACCCGGGGCCGCGCGCACGCCGTGGCGGAGCCGGAGGTGCTGGCCCGGATTCAGCGCGCGGCGGATGAAGGCTACCAGGAAGTGGTCATTACCGGCGTGAACCTCACTACCTATGGGCGCTACGACGGTTCGAGCCTGGGACACCTGCTGGAGGCGGTGCTCGAACGGACAGCCATGCCACGCATCCGCCTCAGCTCCATCGAACCTTTCAAGTTCGACGTGGCCTGGCTGTCGCTGTGGTCCAGTCCGCGGCTGTGCCGGCACTTTCACTTGCCGCTGCAGAGCGGTTGCGATGCCACGCTGCGCCGCATGCGCCGTCGTTACGATACGGACTGGTATGCTTGCTTATTGCAGAGTATTCGGGCCGCGCTACCCGATGCCGCCGTGTGGACCGACGTGATCGCCGGCTTCCCCGGCGAGGGCGACCAGGAGTTTGAGGCATCGTTGGCATTTGTCGAGGCGATGGCGTTCGCCGGCATCCACGTCTTCCGCTACTCGCCACGCACAGGGACCCGGGCGGCGGACCTGCCCGACCAGGTGCCGGCCGGGGTGAAGCGCGCCCGCGGAGAGCGTCTGCTGCGGCTGTCCGAGGCGGGCAAGCGCCGCTTTGCGGCCGGGTTGGTGGGCACCACGGTGCCGGTGTTGTTTGAGGATGATGGTGGGTTGACCGGCAATTATGTTCGGGTGTACGCGGCCGGTGCACAGCCCAACACCATGGCGCGGGTGCGGCTGCTGCGCCCGGAATCCGATGGTTTGTGGGGAGAGATGGTTGGCTGAGTCGTGCGTCTTCTGCAACATCGCCGCGGGTGGAGTGGAGGCAAACGTCGTCTATCGCGACGAGCTGGTAACCGCCTTCCGTGATCTCAATCCCCAGGCGCCAACGCACATCCTGGTGATTCCGAACGAGCATGTGGAGTCGATCGCCCACATTGGCGATCACCATCCCACGCTGGTGCTGCGCATGATGGTCGTGGCCAATCGGATTGCCGCTTCGGAGGGCCTGGAGGGCGGTTATCGCCTGGTGACGAATGTGGGTACGGACGCGGGCCAGAGTGTGATGCACCTGCACTTCCACGTCCTCGGCGGCCGAAAACTGGCCTGGCCACCCGGCTGACAGGCCACTCTACACAGCCAGCCTGCGCCGGCTACGACAAGGGCAAGGTGTCGGGGAAGCCGGATTTGAACCGGCGACCCCCTGCTCCCAAAGCAGGTGCGCTACCGGGCTGCGCCATTCCCCGCAGACTGCTAGTGTAGCCGGAGCCAGGACGAAATCCAGCGCCACATGGCGGCACGTGGTCGAATCTGCCGAGCGGCTCCCGCGTGCGTTCCAGCGCCGGCCGGCTCAAGTGGCTCCCTCGCCCGTCCGCCCGCGGACGAATGGCGGAGGGGCGAGGTGAGGGTCGTGCCACGGCCCCGGGCGGAGGTTCTAGAAGTTCGGCCGGAAACCTGCCGCGGCGGCCGGGGTGGGGTTCCTCCAGAGCGCCGATTGAGCTCGCCAACTGTAGCGACAGGGGATCGGCTGTGGGCCGCCAATGGCTTTCCGGCCGAACTTCTAGGGTCTATGCACGTTGAGTCAAGAGGTGCACAAGATGGCTGCCGGAAGCGCTACGCAGACACGAGGTCGGGCTCGCGGGCGGCGTAGTCCTGGCGGCGCCGCTGTTGCTCGTCCAGCGTGATCTTGCGCATGCGCAGGTTCTTTGGCGTCACTTCCAGGCACTCATCGTCATTGATGAATTCCAGCCGCTCCTCGAGCGACAGCAGGCGCGGCGGTGTGAGCACGATAGCGTCGTCCGCGGCGTGCGTCCGCATGTTGGTGAGCTGCTTGCCTCGGTTCACGTTCACCACCAGGTCGCCCTCACGGGCGTTCTCGCCCACGATCATGCCGGGGTACACATCCGCTCCGGGGCTGATGAACATGGTGCCACGGTCGTCCAGCTTCCACAGTGCGTAGGCCACCGCCGGGCCGCGTTCCTTGGACAGGAGGGCGCCGGTGGTGCGCGTTTCGATGGCGCCACGTAGCGGTTCGTAACCCTTGAAGGACTGCTGGAACACCGCATAGCCCCGAGTGAGCGACATGAGCTTGCTGCGCAGGCCGATGAGCCCGCGCGCCGGAATGTCGTACCGCAGCCGGGTCTGCGCGCCATTCACGCTCATGTCGGTCATTTCGCCACGGCGCTTGCTGATCTCCTCGATCACCGGGCCGGAAGTGCCTTCGGGCGTTTCGACGGTAATGGTTTCGATAGGCTCGTGCAGGCGGCCGTCGATGCGGCGGGTGATGACCTTGGGCCGGCCCACCATGAATTCGTAGCCTTCGCGCCGCATGGTTTCGATGAGCACTGAGAGGTGCAGCACGCCGCGACCCGAGACGAGGAAGGCGCTCGTTTCCGCCGTGCGCTCCACCTTCAGCGCCACATCCGATAGCGCCTCGCGCTGCAGCCTTTCGTACACGTGGTTAGAGGTGAGGAAGCGGCCGCCATCCAGCCCGCAGAAAGGGGAATCGCTGACCATGAAGCGCATCGAGATGGTGGGCGGATCGACCGAAATGCGCGGCAGCGCCACGGCCGGCTCTTCGCCGCTGAGCGTGTCGCCGATGGTGCAGTCCGGAACGCCTGAGACGGAGATGATCTGCCCCGCGATGGCGAGCTCCACCTCCTTCTGCTTGATGCCGTCCGGATAGTAGATCTTGGTCACGCGCACCCGCCGCGCGCTGCCATCCGCGCCAAGGTGGGTGACCATTTGATTGGTGCGAAGTGTGCCCTGCCGGAGCCGCCCTACCGCCAGCCGCCCCACATAGTCGGAGTAGTCCAGCGTGGTGATCTGCATCACCGGGTCGGGGCTGTGGCCCACGGTGGGCGCGGGTACGCGATTGACGATGAGCTGGAAGATGGGGCTCAGGTTGCTGTCCGGCTGATCCATCTCACGGCGGCAGGTGCCGTTGCGGGCCGAGGCGAACACGTGCGCAAAGTCGAGTTGGGCGTCGCTGGCGCCCAGCTCCACGAACAGGTCGAACACCTGGTCCAGCGTGCGGTAGGGCTCGCCGCCCGGACGGTCGATCTTGTTGACCACGACAATGACGGCCAGGCCCAGATCCAGCGCCTTCTTCAGCACGAAATGGGTTTGCGCCATCACGCCCTCGAAGGCATCTACCACCAGCAGCGCGCCATCCACGGAGCCGAGCACGCGCTCCACCTGGCCGCCGAAGTCCGCGTGGCCGGGCGTATCGACAATGTTGATCAGGTACTCGCCGTAGTTCACGGAAGCGTTCTTGGAGAAGATGGTGATGCCGCGCTCGCGCTCCTGATCGTCCGAGTCGAGCACCCGCTCGTCCACCACCTGGTTGTCGCGGAAGGCGCCACTCTGCCTGAGCAGGCCGTCCACCAGGGTGGTTTTGCCGTGATCGACGTGGGCGATGATGGCCACGTTGCGGATGTTGGCGCTTTCCAGCGTCATCGTCATCCGTGCACCTTGCGGCTGGGCTGCTGCTCTTCCTCTTCCATAGCTTCCAGGGTGCGGCGGAAGGTTCCGCCGCTGGGGCGGGCCGGCTGCTCTACGCGGCTGGGGCGCGGCAGACGATCGAAACGGTTCGGCCGGTCCGGCCGGGCCGAGCCTCGGCCGCTGAGGGCTGGACCCCACGCCTGCTGTGAGTCAGGCGTGGCCGCTGGCTGATTGGGACGCTCGCGCAGCGCGGTTGGCCAGGAGGCCCCGCGGCCGCCAATCGGCTGGCTGGTTGGCCGCTGTTCTCGCTGCCATGGTTCATCGCGCTGGCTGCCACCGCGGCTGCCGGGGCCAGTACGCTGGTCGTGCCCGCGCGAGGTGTGCAGTGGTGCCGCGGCGCGCCCGGTGGCGGCCCGCCCTGCCGGAGCGGCCGGCGCGGCTGGCCTGGGCGCTGCCGCGGGCTTGCGCATGGGCGGCTCGGGCTTGGGGTAGAGGGGAAAGTTCAGCACGTCTGCCGGCACCAGCGGGAGCTCGCGATCCCACCGCTTGCGCGGAAGCTTGAGCTTAATGGAGCGGCTGAGCTGCCGCCACTTGTCTTCATCCGAGGGCGCCAGCAGCGTTACGGCATCACCTTCGCGGCCCATACGTCCGGTGCGGCCCACGCGGTGCGTGAGCAGCTCTGGCGTTTCCGGCAGCTCGTAGTTGATCACCAGGCCGATGTGCTCCACGTCCAGCCCGCGCGCGGCCACGTTGGTGGCCAGCAGGATGGGCATGGTGCCGGCGCGAAAGCCGGCCATCACGGCGTCGCGCGCGTTCTGCGAAAGGTTGCCTTGCAGCGCCGCCGCGGGGTAGCCCAGGGCGACCAGCTGGCGCGCGAGCTTCTTCACGCCGTGCTTGGTGCGCCCGAAAACCAGCACGCTTTCGTCTTCCCGGCCATCGAGCAGCACGCGCAGGGCGGGCAGCTTCTGCCCCTCCGGCACGTCGTAGATGACGTGGTCGATCTTGGGCACATCCTCAGGGGCGGTGTCCACGGCCACCATCTCCGGCTGGTTGAGGTGCTTCTGGGCGGTGCCATTCACCCATTCCGGGACGGTGGCCGAGAAGAGGGCCGTCTGGCGCTCGCGTGGCGCAAAGCCGAGGATGCGTTCTACGTCGGGCGCGAAGCCGCGGTCCAGCATCTCATCGGCTTCATCGAGCACGAAATAGCGCACCTGGTCCAGGTGCAGCACGCCCTGGCGCAGGAGATCCAGCACGCGGCCTGGCGTGCCGATAAGGATGTGCGGGCCGCCGCGCAGGGCGGTGATCTGTGGCCCCATGGCACGCCCGCCAAAGATGCGGACGCAGCGCACACGCTTGCCCGCGAGCGTATCGACCACGTCGGCCACCTGCTGAGCCAGCTCGCGTGTAGGCACCAGCACCACCGCCTGCACGGCGGCGATGGTGGCGTCCACCTTCTCGACCATGGGCAGGGCAAAGGCCAGGGTCTTTCCCGAGCCGGTGCGGGCCTGGCCAATGAGGTCGCGCCCGGCAAAGAGGATAGGCAGCGCCCGTGCCTGGATCGGCGTGGGCTCAACGATGCCCATAGATTGCAGCGCCGCCTGCGTGGCAGGCGACAGCGGCAGAGAACTGAAGGACAAAACGGCAGTTTCCTTTCACGGCCGCGCACACAGAGCCTGCGCATGTGCCCAAATCGGTGAGCAGCCGCAACCGTGCTGGGGCCATCAAACTGTATTTGCCCCGGCGGTGCGTGCGACACGCATCCGAACCCGCAACCTCGCGGGTCCCGGCCAAGGGCCGGCGTTCATGCGTGCTGCGGTGGGTCCGCGCCTTTGCAAGCACGCGGCCAGAGGGAAGTGTAACGCATGCTGGCGAACGCCCGCTGTGTGGTGTACTCAGAGTCGTGCAGTCAGTGCGGTCAGATGGGATGTTCGCCCGCCTGGGGCGTTTCATGTACCGGCGGCGCTGGCTGGTGATCGCGCTGTGGGCGGGGGCTGTGCTGCTGGCGGCGCCGTGGTTCCCACGCGTGCCCGCGCTGCTGCGGGTGGGCGGCTTCTCCAGCAACAACATCGAATCAGCCCACGCTCGGCAGACGCTGCAAACCAACCTGGGGCAGAGCCTCTCCAGCGTGGTGGTGGTGTACACCAGCCCCACGTTGCAAGCCACCAGCCCGACCTTCGTGGCGGAGGTGCAGCGATCGATCCACGGCGCCTACGGGCTGCCGGGCGTGCAGCGCATCGTGACGCATATGAGCAACGCGCGCCAGGTATCGCCTGATGGGCACACGGCCTATGAGGATATTGTGCTGAGTGCCACGCCGGAGCAGTCACCTCAGCTGCTGCCGGCCATCGAACAGCACCTGCTGCAGCCAGCGCACCTCAAGATGATTGTGGCTGGCGAGCCGGTGTTCTACGCGGACATTGTGCGGTTGAGCGCGAATGACCTGCGCCGCGCCGAGACGGTGGCCTTTCCCATCGCGGCGGTGGTGCTGGTCCTCGTGTTCGGCTCGGTGGTGGCGGCCCTGGTGCCGCTCATTGTCGGCGGCGCCGCCGTGTTGGTGACGCTGGCGCTCATTGGGCTGGTGGCGCAGGTCACCCCGATGTCCATTTTCGTGCTCAACGTCACCACTATGCTGGGGCTGGGCCTGGGCGTGGACTACGCCCTGTTCATCACCAACCGCTTCCGCGAGGAGATCCGCGACCACTCCGTGGAGGATGCGCTGGCGCTCACCACGAGCACCTCGGGCCGCGCCGTCTTCTTCTCCGGCCTCACCGTGTGCGTGGGGCTGCTGGGCCTCATCGGCTTCGACTTCATGATTTTGCGCACAGTGGGTGTGGCGGGCTCCATGGTCGTGTTGGTGACGCTGCTGGCGGCCATCACGCTGCTGCCGGCGGTGCTGGGCGTGCTGGGCACCCGCATTGATGCGCTGCCGGTGCGGCTGCCAGCCCCGCGTGGCGAGGGCTTCTGGTACCGGCTGTCTCGCGCGGTGATGCGGCGCCCTGTGCCAGTGGCGGTGCTGGTGCTGGCCATCCTGGCCGTGCTGGGGCTGCCCTTCTTCAGCATCAACCTCAGCTCGCCCGATGCCTCGATCCTGCCGCGCAGCGTGGCCTCGCGGCAGGGCTTCGACCTGCTGAACCAGAGCTTTGGCGAGGGAGCGCTGGATCCTATCGTGGTCGTGGTGGTGGCCAAATCGCCCATTCTGAGCGCGGCCAACGTGGGCCAGCTGTACGACTTCACCCATCGGTTGCTGCGCGACCCACGTATCGCGCGGATCGACAGCGTGGTCACGCTGGACCCGCGGCTCACCAAAGCGCAGTACCAGCTGCTGTACGCCAACCCCAGCCACATCGTCGATCGCTACGGGCAGGCGGTGGCCGCGGCTACCACACGGCAGGATACGGCCGTGGTGGATATCTACAGCAAGTATCCGGCGCTGTCCCAACAGTCGCGCGGGATCGTGAAGGAGGTGCGGCTGCTGCGCCAGCTTTATCCCTGGCAGGTGCAGGTGGATGGCGGCGCGGCTGAGGTGACGGACGTGGTGAACCGCCTCTACTCGGAGTTTCCCGCCGCTATCGCCTTCATTTCCATTTCGACGTACGTGATTCTGCTGTTCCTGTTCCGGTCGGCTGTTCTGCCGCTGAAGGCGTTGATCATGAACGCGCTCAGCCTGGTGGCCAGCTACGGGGCGCTGGTGTTCGTGTTCCAACAGGGGCACCTGGCCGGGCTGCTGCGGTTTACCCCACTGGGCTTCATCGAAGCGTCGCTGCCGATCATCATGTTCTGCACGCTCTTTGGATTGAGCATGGACTACGAGGTGTTCCTGCTGAGCCGCATCCAGGAGGCGTACGAAGCGAGTGGCGACAATGCCGCCGCGGTCGCCACGGGCCTGCAGCGCAGCGGCAAGATCATCACCAGCGCGGCACTCATCGTGGTGACGGTCAGCCTCTCTTTCGTGACGGCGGACATCGTGCTCATCAAGGCGCTGGGGCTGGGCGTGGCCGTGGCCGTGGCCGTGGATGCGACCATTGTGCGCGCACTGCTGGTGCCGGCGCTGATGGAGCTGCTGGGCGATTGGAACTGGTGGGCGCCCGGATTCGTGAAACGGCTGATCCCGGCGATTCATCCCGAAGGCGCGCTCATGGCGGCCGAAGCGGAGCGGGTGCATGGCTAAGCGGGCGGGCTGGGCCGCCGCGCTGCTGCTGGTGGCGAGCGTGTGCAGCGCCTGCGCCCCCGGAGCGGCGGTGGATCCAGCGGTGCTGCGGCCGCTGGCCTCGGCCACCGCGGCCGCGTCGCTGCCCGCCCTGCAACTGCCCCGCGATGATGCGCCGCACCACGACCTCACAGAGTGGTGGTACTACACCGGGCACTTGCGCAGCGCGGCGGGCGCGTCGTACGGCTTTGAACTGGTGGCCTTTCAGGGCAATCGCGCTGGCACGCCCACGGCCTACGCGGCTCACTTCGCCGTAACCGACAACACCCGTGGCACTTTTCAATTCGCGCAGCGCACCTCCACGCCGGCGCAGCCGCCGCCAGCCAGGGGCTTCGCCTTCAACTTCGATGGCTGGCAGATGTCCGGTTACAACGGGCACGATCGGTTGCGGGCCAGCCTGGGCAGCTATGGCATCGACCTGGCGCTGGCGTCGCTGAAGCCGGCGGTGCTGCACGGGCAAAACGGCATCATCTCCTTTGGCCCCGCTGGCAGGTCGTACTACTACTCGCGCACGCGCCTGGCCACCAGCGGCACGGTGGACGACCACGGCCACAGCGCGGCGGTGACGGGCACCAGTTGGATGGACCACCAGTGGGGCAACTTCATCTCCACCGCCGGTGGGTGGGACTGGTTCTCCATTCAGCTGAGCGACCATTCGGAGCTCATGCTCTTCCTGCTGCGTGACGCGGCCGGCAAGAGCTCCGGGTCGTACGGCACGGTGGTGGAGCCGAGCGGCGCCGTGGACGTGCTGCCGGCGGGCGGCTACGCCGTGCAAGCCTTGGGCAAGTGGACCAGCCCACAATCGGGTATCACCTATCCCTCCGGCTGGTTGCTCAAGGTGGGTACCACGGTGCTGACCATTCAGCCGACGGTGCGCGATCAGGAGCTGCGAACCGCTGCCAGCACGGGCATCACCTACTGGGAAGGGGACAGCGTCGTGCGTGGAACTCGCGCTGGGCAGGTGGTGACCGGCCAGGCGTATGTCGAGCTGGTGGGCTACTGAGGCCGCGCTTTGGCTGTTCCCGACAAACAATTCGGCGGCGTGCTGGCGGGCGTCCCGGGCGAGGCTGGTGGTGACCTCCCCGGGGACCGGGGCTGTGCTACCATCCGCCCACGCTGGGGCGATCAGGAGGGAGGGGCATGGACACACGGCCGGTGGCCGACGTGCTAACCGTGTTCAACCAGTGGCGCGCGGGCACCATTCTGGATGCCGAGGAGCGCCAGGCGCTGCGCGTTCAGCCGGCGTCGCGGGTCTCGACATCGGGCACGGAGGGCACGTTCGCGGATGTGCTGCGCCAGGCGGGCGATGGCGTGAGCCAGGGCGGCAGGTGATTCCGCGCTGATTGCGGAGCGCTTCGCGGCGGGCCGGCGGAGGCTGGCATGCGGGTAGGCATCATCTCCGACGTGCACAGCAACCTTCCGGCGCTCGGCGCTGTGCTGCGAGACATGGGCCGGGTGGAGGAGCTGTGGTGCCTGGGCGACATTGTGGGCTACGGGCCCTACCCCAACCAGGTGGTGGAGCTGCTGCGCCAGGCCGAGTGCCACGCCATTCCCGGCAATCACGATCTGGGCTGCCTGGGGCGCGTGCCGCTGGACGATTTTCGCGATGAGGCGCAGTTCGCCTGCCAGTGGACGCGCGAGGTGCTCACGGAGGAGAACCGCGGCTACCTGGATGGGCTGCCGCTGACCATTACCCGGGGCGACTTCACCCTGGTGCACGGTACGCCGCAGGAGCCGGTATGGGAATACATGGCCTACCCTGCTACGGCCAAACTGGCCTTTCATTATTTCGCCAGCCGCTACTGCCTGGTGGGCCACACACACGTGCCGTTGGTATTCCTGGAGCAGGGGCAGGCGGGGGCCGAGAGCATTATCCCCACAGCCGCGGCGCCCGTTCCGCTCACGCAGACGCGGGCCATCGTCAACCCGGGCAGCGTGGGCCAGCCGCGCGATGGCAACCCCGCCGCGTCGTACGCCATTTACGACGACGCCGCGGGGCATCTGGAGTTTCGCCGCGCGCCGTATGACGTGGCGCAGATCCAGGGCGAAATGGCCGCCCAGCGCTTCCCCGCGCGCCTCATCAAGCGCCTCGCCTACGGCTGGTAGCGCGCCGGCATGCCAGCCGGCACCCAGGCGGTGCCGCTGGGCAGCCTGGCGTGGTACGTTTTGCCAGCAAAACTGAGCGCGCGGTTGGCGGTAAGCCGCCAGCGCGGTGCTAGAATTCGCGCTACTCTACTCGAGGCGGGCCAAGCGATGCCTAAACGATACGAAGAGGAAATCAACGAGATCCTCCACAAGTTCGACTGGCCTCCCTCTGGCGCGGCCCGGCCCAAGGGCAAACGGCCGGCGCGCAGCCAGCGCCCGAGCGGCGGTGGCAGCAGCATCAGCCCCAACCAGCTCATGGCGCTGGGGCTCATTTTCATCCTGGCAGGCGCCGCCATTCACTTCCTGGGCCTGGCCGCGGGTGTTGCCTTAGGGACGTATGCCACCTGGATTGGGGTGCTGGTGCTCTTCGCCGGCTACATCATGGCCGTGGCCAGCGTCCGCGGCGGGCGGCTGCCCGGTCGCTCCACGTGGCGGGGTTCCGTGATCGACCTGCCCCCGCGCGGCCGTGGCCTGGCCTACTGGTGGTGGCGCCTCACCGCCGCCCTCCGCGGCCGCCCGTAACCAGGGCGCAGCCGGACCTCCTCGCGCGCCGCGGCGCGACGCACCCGGGATGGCGGAACGGCAGACGCCGCGGACTTAAAATCCGCTGCCCGCAAGGGCGTGGGGGTTCGAATCCCCCTCCCGGGAC
>DATKQD010000207.1:0-20413 GCA_035532895.1 Chloroflexota bacterium | reverse complement strand
TGGCAGAGGACGTTAGCGACCCGTTCGGCAGCGGTGAGCTCCGGAGCCTCGAACGGTCGCTGAGTCAGCTTCTCAGCGAGAAGGATGTAGCGTGTCGCCGTCGCGATACGCAGCTCGTCGGTCATGACCGGGGCCTCTCCGTCGCCGCGGAACCCACGCTCTACCATCCACTCTCGCAGCGGCTCCTTGTCGAGTGCTCGCTGATCCTGGTTCTCTCGGAAGAGCTCGTCGTAACTGTCGGCGTACCAGTAACGCGAGCTGTCAGGCGTGTGCACTTCGTCCATGAGCACGATCTCGTCCCCGAGCAGACCCAGCTCGTACTTCGTATCGACCAGGATCAGGCCGCGTTGAGCCGCGACTTCGGCGCCCCGAGCGAACAGCCGGAAGCACACGCCGGCGCAGCGGTCGAAGAGGTCCGCGGTCACGAAACCTTCGGCGATGGCGTCGCCGCGACTGATGTTTCGATCATGCACTTCGAACTTGGTCGTCGGGGTCAGGATCGGAGCCTGCAGCCGCTCGTTCTTGCGAAGCCCCTCGGGCAGCAGGTTGCCGGCAATGTTCCGCGCGCCCGCCTCGTAGTTGAACCACAACGACGTCGTCGTTACGCCTGTGATGTAGGCGCGAACGACGAATTCAAGCGGCACGGGAGCGCACTCGCGGACGCGCACGACGTTGGGGTCAAGGACCTCCAGGAGGTGATTCGAGACGATGTCGGAGGTGGCGTCGAACCAGTAGTTCGCTATCTCGTTGAGGACCTGTCCCTTGAACGGGATAGTCCCGAGGAGCCGGTCGAACGCCGACACCCTGTCAGTGGTCACGATAGTGCGAACGTCGCCGTGGACGTAGCTGTCACGAACTTTGCCCTCGTGGCGGATGCCAAGGTGACCGAAGTCCGTTCGGTCGAGCGTGCCCAGCAGTTCCCTCGCAAGCCTCTCGTCTGAGAGCATTGGCGTCCGCAGCGGTAACTCCATGAGGTCCTCCCTTTCAATCATCCGGTCCATTGCATCGACCCGGCCAGCCGCCTGCCGGGCCGCTTCCGTCAGGCGTCGACGGTGCTTGACCAGCCGCGCCCGTCGCACGCCTGGTTCGGTGGTATCGACGATGGCGGCGACATCCTCCAACGGCATGCCGACGTCCCGCAACGCTGCAAGGGTGCGCGCTCGCGGCAGCTGGCGCAGCCCGTAACGGCGGTAGCCGGTGCGATCATCGACCTCGACCGGCACGAGCAGACCGACCTCGTGGTAGTGCCGCAACGTCTCAACCGTCAGCCCCGACAGCTGCGCGAACGCGCCCACACCGACCAGCTCGCCCGAGTCCACACCAGCAGTATTCAACCCTCGGCCGCCCGAGAGTCAAGGCGGGACCGTTAGGCTCGGAGCGTCAGTGTCAATCGAGCGCGCAGTGAACTGCCCTGCACAAACCGGAAGACCTTGTGGGCCGCCAGGTTCTGGCGCTAGTCAACGTTCCCCCTCGACGTGTAGCCGGCTACAAATTGGAGGTGCTGACCCTCGGTGTGGACGACGCGGGCGGCATCATCCTGCTGGCTGTGGAGCGCGAAGCGCCACAGGGCGCTCAAGTGTTTTGATAACCACGCCGGCGTTTGGCATTGGTGCACGCCACTCACCATCACGTTCGTTTGCAGACGCCGTACAGGTAATTTCGGCCACAAGTCTCGATATTTGCGGACCAGCCGAGCCGCTGCAGGCGCTGGGTGAGCTCGACGACGTCGTAGTAGACCTTCACCAGCTGGAACTCGCGTCCGTCCTTCAAGGCGCGTTTGACGATCCCGTCTCCGAGAGGCAGCTCGGGCGAGGCCGAATCATCGGTCAGGTTGTCGAGAAAGAACACGGAACCGCCTGGTGCGAGGCAGCCGCGGACGAGGTTCCAGAATGCCTCAAACCGATCGCCGGGCACGTGGGTCAGCCAGAAGCCGAACATCACGAGATCAAAGCTCCGATCCGGTTGCCAAGCGAACAAGTCCGACGTGACGTACCGGACCTTCGGCGACGCGACGCGCAATCTGTTGAAGGCCAGCATCTCTGGCGAGGCATCAACAGCCACCAGCTCATCGGCCATACCGGCAAGTTCGGCCGTCCAATTGCCACTGCCGCACGCCAACTCAAGCGCGCGGTGTACCGGGCCTAACCCGCGGAGCACCTGCTTCATGCGTGCGAACTGCTCGTTTCGCTCGACATCCCGCTGGCTGAGCTCACCTTGCGGCTCATGGCTGCCGTATCCACCAAAGCGGACGATGTCGGCGTCGTACTCAGGCGCCCGAGCTCGGTAGTAGGCGATTTGATCGGCGATGAGGTCCGACATACGAAAAGCTTACTGACCGTGCTTACGAGCCGCCGAAGACATCGCCCGGCCAGCAGCTTCGCGAGGGGATGCTGGCGGCCTGGGCTGCCTATGCTTCTCCGGGGAGGGTGAGCCGGAACTGCTCCTTGACTCTGCTCGGGCTCGCTGGCGCGAAGTAGAGGCCCATCACGCCGATCTTGGGCTGGCTTCAGCTGTATAGATTGGGGCCTTGTGCCTTGAGTGGCGAATCAGTCCACTCTCTCGAAACTCGGCGTGGGCGGCGGCGCTAGGCTGGCACGGGCGCGGAGCGCATCTGCCGGGCGAACACGGCGCCGAAGTGCACGGCAAAGCGCGCGCGAACCGTGGCCATGCTGGGGGGGGCCGGCAGCAGGCGCTGCAGCGACGTTACGCCTTTGCCGGCGATGCCGCAGGGCACGATGTGCCCGAAGTAGGCCATGTCCGTGGTCACGTTCAACGCCAGGCCGTGCATGGTGACCCACTCGCTGATTTTCACGCCCACGGCGCAGATCTTCTCATCGCCCACCCACACGCCCGGGAAGGCTGGCTCGCGGCCCGCGCTCACGCCGAATTCCGCCAGCAGGCGAATGACCGTTTCCTCCAGCAGGCGCACGTAGCGGGGCACGTCGCGTTGACCCTCCGGCAGGTAGAGGATGGGATAGGCCACCAGCTGGCCGGGGCCGTGGTAGGTCACATCGCCGCCACGGTCGCTCTGGAAAAGCGTCGCGCCGGCCGCGGCGATCTGCTCGTCGGTCGAAAGCACGTTCTCGGTGCGGCCACGCCGGCCCAGCGTGAACACGTGGGGATGCTCCAACAGCAGAAGTTGATCGTCAATCTCGCTACGGGCGCGCTGCTTGTTCAGCCGAAGCTGCAGCTCGTAGGCCTGGGCATAGTTCATGGTGCCCAGCTCGGTCACCACGCAGGCAGTGCTGTTCAGTTCCGTCAACTCAAACGGGCCCACCATCGCTTCGCTTGGTGCCATCGACTCCACCGATTGCAATTGTGGCACCCGCGCCGCTGCTCTATAGTTCATGCGAACGAGAGTGGATGCCCCGAACCCGAAGTAGAGCCAAACGCCCAGCCCCTGCCGCCGCGCCCCGGCGCATGGGGCGCTACGGCAAGTGGGTTGCCATCGTGCCCCTGCTGGCGTTGCTTATCGCCACGTTGATCGGTCTGTTTGGCAATTCACTCGTCCCCACGCCAGCCAGCGGCAGCTCCGGCCCGCAAACCACACAGCAGGGATATCCATGAGCATGGCTGCTCGCTACTCGTTCCGGCGCTGGCGGCTGTTGGCGAGTGTCGTTGCCCTCGCGGCAGCGCTGGCCGCCTGCAACAGTGCGGATGTGCCACGGGGCGGCCCAACGCTGCCATCCAACCCGTCCATCCTTTCCAGCAGTCACGGCGGTACCCCGGCCGCTGGCGCCAGTGCACCTGGGGCGCCGGCGCTCGTGGGCCAACCGGGCAGAGCCAACCTGTTCGAGACCGGCCCGCGGCTGCTGCGCGTGCTGCCATGACCGACGGCCTGACCGTGGCCCGCGCCGCGCTCGACGCGGCAGCCAGCAAGAAGGCGGAGGACATTGTTCTGCTGGACGTGCAGAGCCTCACCTCCATGGCGGACTATTTCGTGATCTGCACGGCCGGCACCGAACGGCAGATGAAGGCAGTGCTCGAAGGCATAGAGGATGACCTCCGCGAGCGCGGCGCTCGCCCCCGGCGCACGGAGGGCGAGCACGACTCCGGCTGGGTGCTGGCGGACTACGGTGACGTGATCTGCCACGTGTTCAAGCCGGAGGAGCGCCAGTTCTACCGTCTGGAAGAGCTGTGGCAAGGCGCCAAAACCCTGGTCCGGGTGCAGTAGCCGGAACGTACATGGCAACAGCGCGGCGCCGAGGCAGCGGCGTGCTGCTGCACGTCACCTCGCTGCCCGGTGGGCACGGCATTGGCGACATGGGCGAGGCCGCCTACCGCTTTGTCGATTGGCTGGCGGACGCCGGCCAGAGCGTCTGGCAGGTGCTGCCGCTGGGCCCGCCCGGCTTTGGGGGCTCACCCTACGCTTCCAGTTCAGCATTTGCCGGCAGTCCCTGGCTCATCTCGCTGGATGCACTGGGAGACACAGGCCTGCTCGATGGGGCCGATCCGCCAGGCGGCCTCGGCTCGGGAGCGGTGGATTTGCCGGCGGTGCAGCGGTTCAAAGCCAGAGCACTAGCGCGCGCTTTCGAGCGCTTTCAGCCGGGAGACGAGTACCACGCCTTTTGCGCCGCCGCCGCTTACTGGCTGGACGACTTCGCGCGCGTGCGCGCCGATCAGGGCGCGGATCCGCAAGAGGAACGCTTCGTGCAGTTTCTTTTCGAGCGCCAGTGGCTGGCACTCAGGCGCTATGCCAACGAGCGCGGCATCCGCATCCTCGGGGATGTACCCATTTTCGTGGCCGAAGGCAGCGTCGACGTGCGCGCGCATCCGGAGCTGTTCCAGCTCGATGCCGCCGGCAAGCCCACCACCGTGGCAGGGGTGCCACCGGACCTCTTCAGCGCCACCGGTCAGCGCTGGGGCAACCCGCTCTACCGCTGGGAGGTTATGGCGCGCGATGGCTACGCCTGGTGGCGGGACCGGCTGCGCCGCATGCTGGACCTGGTGGACCTGGTACGCATCGATCACTTCCGGGGCCTGGCGGCTTACTGGGCCGTGCCGGCCTCCGAGCGTACCGCCGAGCGCGGCCAGTGGCAGCCTGGTCCGGGTGTGGAGCTGTTCCGCGCCCTGAGCCGCCAGTTGGGCGAGCTGCCCATCGTGGTGGAAGACCTCGGCCTCATCACGCCGGACGTCATTGCCTTGCGGGACGAGTTGGGCTACCCCGGCATGAGCGTGCTGCAGTTCGCCTTCGGCGACACGCCCCAGAACCCCTACCTGCCGCACAACGCGCAGCCCAACCGCGTCATCTACACCGGCACACACGACAACCAGACGACACGCGGCTGGTACGAGTCCGCGTCGGAGGCCCTCCGCCATAGCCTGCGCAGCTACCTGGGGAACGATGGGCACGACATCGCCTGGGCGCTCATCCGGCTGGCCGAAGCATCCGTCGCTGATACGGCCATCATTCCCGTGCAGGACCTGCTCTCGCTGGGCGACGAGGCCCGTCTCAACAGCCCTGGCCAGGCCAGCGGCAACTGGGCCTGGCGCCTCGCGGCGAATGCCCTCACCCCTGAGCTGGCCCATCGTCTGCGCGAGCTCACCGAAACCTACGGCCGCCTGCCCACGCCTGACGTCGCCCCTCCGGGTTACCCCGACAGCTACCCTCGCTGAAACCACCCAACCCCCGCCTCCTCGCTCGCCGCCCGTGGCCCCTATGTGTCGAGCAGTCATCTATCGTGTATCGTGGGCGAGCCTGCCGGAGGCGTCAGGGCCGGCCCGCCTTGGGTAAGGGGCTACCCCGGAGGCAGCTCCAGCGCTGGCAAGCCACGCCCCAGGCGCTGGACTTCGGACTGGGTTCGCAGCGGTAAGCCGTAGAGCTTGATGAAGCCTTCGGCGGCGGTGTGATCGAATTGGTCACCCCGTCCGTAGGTGGCCTGCGCTTCACTGTACAGCGAGAGCCCGGACTGGCGGCCCACCACTGTGCTGGTGCCGCGCGAGAGGCGCACGCGAACGGTGCCGCTCACGCACTCCTGCGACGCGGCGACGAATGCCGCCAGGAACTTATGCAGCTCGGAGAACCACAGTCCGTTGTACACCAGCCGGGCGTATTCGGGCGAGATATTCGCCGCTTTGTAGTGAGCCGCGTCGCGCGTCATGGTGAGGCCTTCCAGGGCCTGATGCGCCTGGTGCAGCACCACGGCCGCGGGCGCCTCGTAGACTTCGCGCGACTTGATGCCCACCAGTCGGTTCTCCACGTGGTCAATGCGGCCAATGCCATGCGCGCCGGCCAGCGCGTTTACCCGGGAGATAAGCTCCGGTCCCTCCAGCCGTTCACCATCCAGCGCGACCGGCTTGCCCTTCTCGAACTCCAGCTCCAGGTGGCGCGGGTCGGTCGGAGCCGCGGCCTCACTCACTGTCCAGTCGTAGACCTCTTCCGGCGGCTCCTGCCAGGGGTCCTCCAGCGCGCCACCCTCGATGCTTCGGCCCCACAGGTTCTGGTCCGTGCTGTACGGGCTCTCCTTGGTGGCGGGAATGGGGATGTCGTGTCTGGCGGCGTACTCGATCTCGTCCTCGCGGTTCATGCTCCACTCGCGGATGGGGGCAATCACCCGCAGGCTGGGGTTGAGCGCCTGCACGGACACGTCGAAGCGCACCTGGTCGTTGCCCTTCCCGGTGCAACCGTGCGCCACGGCGCCAGCGCCGTGCTTCTCCGCCTCCTTCACCAGCAGGTAGGCGATCAATGGGCGGGCCAGCGCAGTGGCCAGCGGGTAGACGCCCTCATACAGCGCGCCAGCCTGCAGCGCCGGCCACACGAAGTGATCCACGAACAACTGCCGTGCATCCACCACCGTGGCATCCACCGCGCCGATTTTCAGCGCGCGCTCACGCACCGTTTGCAGGTCGCGGTCGTTAGCGCCCAGGTCGATGGTGAGCGCTACAACATCCAGCCCGTACTGGTCGTGAATCCACTTAATGGCAACGGAAGTATCAAGCCCGCCGGAGTAGGCGAGAACGACGCGATCAGCCACCCACAGCCTTGAGGCTGTCGGCAATAAGGCCGACGCCCTTTTCCACCTCAGCCGCGGTGAGAATCAGCGGCGGGACCATGCGGATGGTGTTGGGGCCGGTGGCGTTGATGACCACGCCGCGCTTGAGGCCCTCCAGCACCGTTTCGCGGGCAATAGGCTCCTTCGTGTCGAAAGCGACCATCAGCCCCACCGCGCGGATGTCGGTGATGCCAGGGTAGGTTTCCCGCAGGTTGGACAGCTCGGCAGCGAAAGCCTCGCCCATGCGGGCTGCATTCTCAGCCAGGTGCTGCTCCTCCAGGTACTGCATGGCCGCCACACCCGCCGCGCAGCACACAGGGTTGCCGCCCATGGTCGAGCCGTGGTCGCCCGCGGTGAGTACGGCCGCGCGCTCCTTAGCCAGGAACGCCCCGATCGGCAGACCGCCAGCCAGCCCCTTGGCCAGCGTGATGACGTCCGGCTCGATGCCGTAGCGCTCAAAACCGTAAAAGGTGCCGGTGCGCCCTAAGCCGCACTGCACCTCATCGCAGATCAGCAGGATGTTCTCGCGGTCGCACAGCTCACGCACCGCCTTGAGATACTCCTCCGAGTGCGGGTGGACACCCGATTCGCCCTGCACCGCCTCCAGCATGATGGCCGCCGTGCTGGCCGATACCGCCTGCTCCAGGGCGCCGAAGTCATTGAAAGGCACGTAGCGGAAGCCTTCCGGCATGGGCAGAAAGGGCTCGTGATAGTGAGGCTGGCCGGTGGCCGCGAGCGTGGCCAGCGTGCGGCCGTGGAACGAGTTCAGGATAGTGATGATCTCGAAGGCTCCATTGCGCTGCTGGCGGCCGTACTTGCGGGCAATCTTGATCGCGCCTTCATTGGCCTCGGCGCCACTGTTGGTGAAAAAGATGCGATCGGCCGGCGAGCGCTCGATCAACCACTGCGCCAGTTCAAGCTGCGGCTCCGTGTAGTACAGACTCGAGGCGTGGATGAGCTTCTTGGCCTGGGCAGTGATGGCCTCCACCAGCACCGGGTGTGCATGCCCCAGAATGTTCACCGCGATGCCCGCCACCAGGTCCAGGTAGGGCTTGCCGGCATCGTCGTACACATAACAGCCTTCGCCCCGCTCGAACACCACCGGCTGGCGGGCAAAGGTCCGCATGTAGTACCGCTGCTCCAGCGCAGCCCAATCCGTTTTCAGCGCTTCCATGCAGGCCATTGTACTTTGGCTCGCGGCGTCAGTCCTCGGCGCGGGCTCGGCTGCTGCGGCCCTGACATGACCTGGCGGTTTGGTGGAACGCGCAGTATGCTGACCTTCAAGCAAGCGCACGAAGGCACTACCTGAAAAGGGCGCGCGAGGAGAGCAGCATGGCCGCGGGGTGCATCGTGACCATCCACGGCATCGGCTTCGAGCAGGCAGCGGATGATGCCAAGCATCAGGCGGGCTACGCGGACGCGCTCCACAGCGCCCTGCGCGGCGAGCTGGCCAAGCTGGGCGTCACCCTGGGCGACGACCCCGAACGCGCCCCGCGCGGCGGGCCGGTGTACGTGCAGAGCCACTGGCCGCCGCCGAGTGGCTCGCAGGAGCGAGGGCTGGCGCGCCTGGATCGCCCCCTGGTGGGCAGGGAGAGCGAGCTGGCGCATGTGGCGCTGGTGTATTCCGGCCTGGAATTGCTGGGCCCGCAGCCGGATGTCACGATGCAGCTCCTGGGGCAAACCTTGCTGGGGGCGCACCGCTACGCTGGCCCGGTCAGCGTACTGGAGATGCTGTTCAAAGACGTGCTGGCCCAGGTGCATCCGGGCGGCGAGGCCACCGAGAACGCTGGCGAGCAGCGCAGCCTGCTGGTACGGCCGGAGCTGCGCGCCGCCCACCAGCAGCTCCTGGAGCGGCTGCACCTCCAACCCGCGGAAGGTGCAGCCAGCGACGGCGGCCTGCTGGGCGTGTTGCGGGCGCTGGAGAACGACGTTGCCGCTTACGTCTGCCGCAACTCACTGCGTGAGCGGCTGCGCGCCTTCGTGCGTCGGTCGCTGCTGCGCCTGTCACCGCGGGCGGATGTTCCGGCGCTGATCGTGAACACGCACAGCCAGGGCACCGTGGTGGGCTACGACGTCCTGCGCGACTTTTCCGCCGACGAGCGCGCCAAAGTACGCCTGCTGATCACCGCTGGCAGCCCACTCCGCAAATACGTGGACCTCTTCTCCTGGGGCACCGAGGCCGGGGCCGTCTTCGGCCTGCCCTGGCTCAACCTCTGGGATGAGCGGGATCCAGTCGCCGATCCTCTGGACCCAGCCAACTGGCAACCGGGTCAGGCAGTCACGCAACCGCCGGACCCCCAACCCGGGGACACGCTGTTCCGCTCGCCGGCAGATGAGCAGAACGCCACCTTCCCAGTGCGCGTAGATGATCGCCAGGTCGCGAACACCCAGCACAGCCCCAGCGGCGCCTTGCGCGCGCACAACTACTGGGACAACGAGGCGCAAGTGATTCCCCAGATCGCTTCAGCCGTACTGGATGCGCTCCACAATCGTCCACCCAGCGGACAGCCTACTGCCGGGTGATGCTGCCCTTCCTCTCTGACCCCCTCCTCGCGGGCAGACGCATCCTTGGCCTCCGGTAGACGGATGCGTTTAGCGGATGCGCGCGAAGATGTCGTCGCCCTCCAGGCGCACGTCGTAGGTGGGCCGCGGGTGAGTGGGCAGCTTGGTGAGGAGCTGGCCCGTGCCGCGGGCACGTGGCCGGCGCAGACGGGCCTCCTGAAGCACCTTGCCGGTGGTGACGTCGTATTGCGCACCGTGCAGCGGGCAAGTGACGCACTTGCCCTGCAGGCTCCCCTCGTGCAGCAGCGTGTTCATGTGGCCACAGCGATCCGCCATCACGTACAACGCGCCATCGACATTGGCGATGAGCACCTGAGTGCCTTCCAGCTTGGCGGCCTGCATTGTCCCGGGCGGAATGGCCGCGCAACTGCCCACGCGCTCCCAGTAGCCCACCAGCCGCCGCTGGGTGTGCGGCTCGTAATAGCTGATCGTCGGCTGGGCCTCACCGTCGAGCCAGGTGAAGCGCAGCAGACAGCCTTTCGCGGGGTCCGGCTCGCGAGCGGATTCCACCGTCAGCGGTCGCCCGAGGTAGCCGGCCCGAATAATCTTGATGGGATCGCCATGGCTCACACACACCACGCGGCCGCCGTTGTGCTGGCGGCGCAACCGGGACATGAGCCGTTGCATGCGATGGAACACGTCCGCCACGGTTTCGTCGCCCGCCGAAGCATCGTAGAAGTTTGGATGCCGGGGGAAGCTGGACCACGCCTGCCCCTGGTAATGGCTGCGGATCTCCAGCAGCGAGGCGCTCTCGCGGATTGGCGCCTCCGGGTGGTACTTGCCGATGGTGCGCGCGGTTTGCTTGGCGCGGATCAACGGGCTGGTATAAATGGCCGCCAGCGGCTCCTCGGCCAGCGCGTGCGCGGTGACCTCCGCGTCCTTCAGGCCCTGCTTGCTGAGGCGGAAACGCGGCAGCCGGCCGTACATGAGGTTGCCGGGGTTGTGCACGTCCGCGTGGCGGACAAAGATGATGTGGGTTTCGGCCACACCTCTCATTGTAGGGGCGATCGCGCGAGACGTTCCCGCGCCGCGAGGCTGCTTCGCTCGCTCGGGCCGGCGCGGCCATCAGCCCAACCCTCATCCGCCCGCTGGTTGACGGGCGGATGAATGGCCGAAACTAGCGGCGTGAGCACTCACCACTCCGGGGCTGGGCGGAGGAACGAGGGAGCGGCCGGAGTTGGAACGGTGAGTGCCGGGCGCGCGCATTCAGCTGGAGGGCGCGCGGGCCACGGCGTTGAGGCCGGGATCCTGGCAGGGCGGCTGCTTAACCGGCGGCAGCTCGCGCTCGTGGCGGTATCGGGCGGGGCGGATTCCACCTGCCTGCTCCATGCGCTGCGCGGCCTTGGCTTTCGGCTGGCGGTGGCGCACCTCAATCATGGGCTGCGCGGCGACGCGGCCGACGCGGACGCCGCCTTCGTCCAAAGCACGTGCGACAGCTTGGCCGTGCCCTGCTTCATTGAGGTGGTGGACGTTGCTGCTTATCAGCGCCGCGAGCACCTGTCGCTCGAGGACGCTGCCCGCCGGCTGCGGTACGACTTTCTCCGGCGCAAGGCTGCCCAGGTTGGCGCCACAAGCATTGCGCTGGCGCACACCGCGGACGACCAGGTGGAAACCCTGCTGCTGCACCTCATCCGTGGCGCCGGACCGGCCGGCCTGGGCGCCATGAAGGCGCGCCTCGGGGACCTTCGCCGGCCGCTGCTGCGCGTGTGGCGCACCGATGTCGAGGCCTGGCTTCGCGAGCGAAGCCTGCCCTGGCGGGAGGACGCTACCAACGCCGACGCGCGCTTTTTGCGCAACCGCGTGCGGCACGAGCTGCTGCCCCTGCTGGCGACGTTTAACCCGGCCATCAAAACCGTGCTGCTCCGCGAGGCCCGGCTCTTCGCTGCGCGGCAGGGGCGTGTAGAGGCCGAAGTGCTGCGCCGGCTGGGCCTGCAGGCGACGCAGATCGAGCAGGCGCTGGCAGGCAAAACCGTTATCGCCAGTGGCGACCGGCGCATCTGCATAACCACGACCAAGCCAGCCTCACCGGCCGCCTTCGACGTGCCGTTGCCCGTGCCAGGCAGCATCCAGATCGCCGGAGTGGGCACTGTATCGGCCGAGTTGCTGGCCCTGGGAACGCCCGCCACCGCGGCCCCCGGGCACGACGCCATGCCGTACCCCGGGCCAGGCAGGCCTCACCATCAGGTCCTGGTGGCGCAGCCGCCTGCCGGCGCCGGCTTTCCGGCCACACAGCTGGAACCGCGCCTCGAAGCGGCCTGCGATCTGCACGTACGAAGCTGGCGGCCAGGCGACCGGTTCGCGCCCGCGGGCATGACTGGAACCAAGAAGCTGCAGGACTTCTTCGTGGACGCCAAGGTGCCACGCGCGCGGCGAGCCACTGTGCCGTTGGTGATGTGCGGCGACGCGATCGTGTGGGTGGCCGGCTGGCGCCGCGACCGGCGCTGGGCGCCGCTGCCGCGGCAGGCCTGCCTACGCCTGACCTTCGAGGAAGAGCGCTCCGCACAGGGCGCCCGCGGCCCTGAAGTGCGGCCAGATCACCACGGCGAGGGAGAAGCATGAACGAACAGCTGGGCGAGGTGCTGATTGGCCGCGAAGAGCTGGCGGCCAAGGTGGCGGAGCTCGGCCAGGCTATCGCGCGCGACTATGCCGGCCGGGTGCCGGTGCTGGTAGGCGTGCTGAAGGGTGCCGCCATGTTCATGATGGACCTGATCCGCGCTACGCCCATCCCGCTCGAAATCGACTTCATGGCCGTTTCAAGCTACGGCGCCGCCACCGAGTCCAGCGGCGTGGTACGCATACTGAAGGATTTGGACGCGCCGATCGTCGATCGGCACGTGATCCTGGTGGAGGACATCATCGACAGCGGCATGACTATGGCCTACGTGCTGGACATGCTGCGGCGCCGCAATCCGGCGTCGCTGCGGATAGCCGCCCTGCTGGTGAAGGAGCGCGCGGCCGCCGCCGGCCTCAACGCCCACTACCGCGGGTTCACCATTCCCGAGCGCTTCGTGGTGGGCTATGGGCTCGATTTTCAAGAACAGTACCGAAATCTGCCTTACATCGCCACGCTGGATAACAGCGAGCATACAGCGCCGGTTGCTTTGATATAATCGCGAGCAAGGGACGATCCGGTTCGAGTTCGATGCGTCCCCAGCTCCGGAAAGAGTGAGTAATGGATACAAAGTGGCTCCGGAATAGCTTCGTCTACCTGATCATCATGGTGGCGATCCTGGCCGTGTTCTTCACCATCTTCCAGCAGCCGGGGAAGGACAAGACGGTCCCGATCACCGACCTGTACCAGACGGTAGTCAACGATGCCAAAGCCGGCAACCACGACACGCTGACCATTAACAGCAACCAGGTGCTGCTGAAATCGCCCAGCGGTACGGAGACGTCCTGGGTGGGCAGCAGGACCGATGTTCTGCAACAGCTGCACGACCGGGGCGTAACGGACAGCCAGGTGTCCGTGGAATATCAGGCGCCGAGCCAGTGGGGAAGCTGGCTGGGGCTGCTGGGCTCGTTCCTGCCGCTCATCATCTTCGGCGGCATCCTGCTGTTCATGATGCGCCAGGCGCAGGGCACTAACAACCAGGCGCTGTCGTTCGGCAAGAGCCGGGCGCGCATGTTCCTGGGCAACAAGCCAACGGTCACATTTGTCGATGTCGCTGGCGTGGACGAGGCCAAGCAAGAGCTGGCCGAAGTGGTGGAGTTCCTCAAATACCCCGACAAATTCGCCGCGCTCGGGGCACGCATCCCTCGGGGGGTGCTGCTGGTTGGCCCACCCGGTACGGGCAAAACGCTGCTCTCGCGCGCGGTAGCAGGTGAGGCCGGCGTGCCCTTCTTCAGTATCTCCGGGTCCGAGTTCGTGGAGATGTTCGTGGGCGTGGGTGCCAGCCGCGTGCGCGACCTGTTCGACCAGGCCAAGCGCAACTCCCCATGCATCGTGTTTGTGGATGAGATCGATGCCGTGGGCCGCCAGCGCGGAGCCGGCCTGGGTGGCAGCCACGACGAGCGCGAGCAGACCCTGAACCAGATCCTGGTGGAGATGGACGGGTTCGACACCAACACCAACGTCATCGTCATCGCCGCCACCAACCGGCCCGACGTGCTGGACCCGGCGCTGCTGCGCCCCGGCCGCTTCGACCGCCAGGTTGTGCTGGACCGACCGGACATCAAGGGCCGGCGGGCCATCCTGGAGGTGCACTCCAAGGGCAAGCCGCTGGACAAAGCCGTGAGCCTGGATACCCTGGCCAAGCAGACGCCTGGCTTCTCCGGCGCCGACCTCAGCAACCTGCTGAACGAAGCCGCCATTCTGGCCGCGCGGCGGAACAAGAAGGCCGTGTTCATGTCCGAGATGGAGGAGGCCATCGACCGAGTGGTCGCCGGTCCGGAGCGGAAGAGCCGCATCATCTCGGAGCGGGAGAAGGCGATCACGGCCTACCACGAGGTGGGCCACGCGATAGTCACACGGGCACTGCCCAACTGTGACCCCGTGCACAAGCTCTCCATCGTGGCGCGCGGCATGATGGGTGGCTACACGCGCACGCTGCCTGTGGAGGATCGCTATCTGTGGACGAAGAGCCAGTTCGAGGACAATATCGCCGCGCTGCTGGGCGGCCACACCTCGGAGCAGATCATCTTCGGCGAGAGTACGACTGGCCCTTCCAACGACATCGAGCGCGCCACAGCCATTGCCCGGCGCATGGTGTGCGAGTACGGCATGAGTTCCAATATTGGCCCCATTGCTCTCGGCAAGAAAGAGGAGATGGTCTTCCTGGGGCGCGAGATCGGCGAGCAACGCAACTTCAGCGAAGCCACGGCCCAGGAGATCGACGGCGAGATACGCGCCATCGTGGAACACGGCCACTCCGTGGCCCGAGAGATTCTTACCCGAAACAAGAGCAAGGTCATCCTCATTGCCGAGCGGCTCATCAAGGATGAGACGATCGAAGGCCAGCTGTTTGAGGAGCTGTTCAGTGGCGACGGCGCCGCGCCGCGCATCGAAGAGCCGCCGGCCCCTACGCCCGAGGAGGATGCCCCAGCGGCTGACACCGGCATAGCGGCCAGCGTCGCCGAGCCGGAGCCGCCTGCGCCCAAGGTGCAGAAGGAGCGCCCCCCACGGCCTCAGCTGGGAGGGGCGACCGCCTGACGCCGCGCCGCTGGCATCGCCCGGCGTGAGCGAGGCCGATCCCAGCCAGCCTGCCGAACATCCAGCACCATCCGGCACCTTCCGCATCCCACAGGAGGTGCTGGATGGTGGCACGGCGGACGTGTACTTCCGTCACACCATGCAGGTGCTGCGCGCCGAGCAGTTGAACCCGTGGACGGTGATGGAGATCTTCGCTCGCGAACGCGGTGTGCTGTGCGGTATCCGCGAAGTGTCGCAGCTGCTGCGCGAGCGCGGCTTCACCGGCGAGCTGTGGGCGTTGGACGAGGGTGAGGAATTCCGCCCCAAAGAGACAGCTGTGCGCATCATCGGCCCCTACCGTGAGTACGGTACCTATGAAACGGCGATATTGGGCATGCTGGCCAGCGCCAGCGCTTGGGCCACGGCCGCGCGGGCTTGCGTGGAGGCGGCCGGCACCATCCCGGTCATCAGCTTCGGCGCACGGCACGTACACCCCAACGTCGCCGCCGTCATGGACTACGCCGCGCTGATAGGTGGCTGCGCCGGCGCATCCACACCGGCCGGCGCCGCTCTGCGCGGCCTCAGCGCCTCCGGCACCATGCCCCACTCACTGGTGCTGATCATGGGCGACACCGTGCGCGCGGCAGAAGCATTCGACCGACACGTGGATCAGAGCGTGCCTCGCACCGTGCTGGTGGACACCCTGCGGGACGAGGTGGAGGAGGGCCTGCGCCTCGCCCAGGCACTGGGGCCCAGGCTGCAGGCCATCCGCATCGACACACCATCCGAGCGAGGCGGAGTCACCCCGGACCTGGTCATCGAGCTGCGCACCAAGCTGGACCTGGCCGGCCGCCCCGACGTGCGCCTTTTCGTGAGCGGCGGAATCACCTCCGAGCGCATCGCGCAATTCCGGCAAGCCGGAGCACCCGTGGATGGGTTTGGCGTAGGCAGCGCCATTGCCGGCGCGCGGCCAGTCGATTTCACGGGCGACGTGCGTGAGGTGGACGGGCGCCCTGTCGCCAAGCGTGGCCGCCTTCCCGGCCGCCAGCCTTCCCCGCGCCTGCGGCGTTTGCCTCTCGTGGCGGTCCCTTCTTCCTCCTTACAGCCGGATGCACCACTAACATAAGGACCGGGGTGGACGGCTGGTCATCAGGGTGCACGCCCGGCTCGTGCCCCGTCTGCGATAGGGCCACCCTGGGGCCGCCGGTGCCGGGGGTGCGAGTGCTCGATGCGCCAGTCAAAAGGATCGCTTTCGCGCTCACACGGGTGGGGCCGAGGCGGCGAGCAGCCGCTCGATCCCCTGGGCCACTGCGCTGCCCGCTGGCGCCAATGGCGCGAGCTGCCTCCATGGCATACTGGGAGCGCGGGTGAGCAGTGAAGAGCTGAAGGTTGTGTGGGTGACGGACCACCGAGGCAACGTCAACCCCTACCACGAATGTTGTGCCGCCAAGCTGCAGCTCACCGGTTCGCCCGACGGCGGCACGTACTACTACACCGCGATATGCCACGCCTGTGCCCGCTGGCTGGACAGCCCGCCCCCCGAGCCTGAGCCCCACCCCGAGTGAAGGGCGTTCGGCTTCCCAAGCACCTCCCGCCTTACGAGTTGCAAAGGTGTGCCGGCACGGGCTCCAGCATCACCTCATCCCTCGGCGGGCACTCCAGTGGCGCTGCCGGTGGATCGCAGGGCTCTGTTTGTTAGGACGACGATCACCGCGACGGGGTCAGGGCCGCGACCAGGTTTCCACTGGGAGTTTGCACGCTCCCAGGGCTCGAGTCCCCGGTTCAGAAGCCTGGTGCGGCAAGCGGAGCGCGTTTGCCCTCACAGTCCCGCGGGAAAGGTGAAGGGCTGAGGGGCTGGGGAATTGGTGCCGGAATCAAGCTGGATAAGCGTGTGCGCTGCCAGAGGGATACCCCGTGGATCACCCGTAAAGGGCGCGCCGTTCACGTAGGCGTGGACGGGGCCCGCGGCTGGGCCGACTTGCGTTGCGCTGAGGGGCTGGCCCCAGATGTCGAAGAACTGCCCCAGGGTGAACGGCTGCTGCGCTGGGCTCTCGATATGGATGATGCCGTCGTTCGTGTGAGTGTGCAGCCAGTAGAAGCAGCTGCCGGAAACCACGAATGGCCCCTCGGAGCTGCTCTGCGTGACGCGTGGCAGGGCGATACCAACGCCCTCCGGCACCAGCCTCTGCTTGCCATTCACATACACGGCCAGATGCGCGTGGACGTGATAAGTGACCTGCTCCATGCTGCCGCAGGGAATGCCATCGATGGCCTGCTTCTGGGTAAGACCGGGCGCGGCGGCCAGCAGCAGGCTGGAAGAGGTGGGGGACGAGCCCTTCTTGACCTCGGCGACGAGCACCAGCACGGTCGTGCCGAAGACGAGAATCAGCAGCAACACCCACCAGGGGATGCGTGGCTTGTGATACCCCGGCGGCGGCAGAATACGTCCGGAGCTGTCTCGCCGCGGTCGAATGCTGGGCCGCGCGGAGCCCGCTGCCGCGTTGTCGCCGCGCCGCGTACTCGCTGCCCTATCGGCCGCGCCGGTCGCGGTGCCCGCAGATCGGGAGGCTCGCTTGCCGGTTGTGCCGGTGTCACGAGCTTGCCCGCTGGCTTGCGTGGCTTGGGCTTGGTCCTCCCCTGTGCCGCCGGAGCGCGTCTTGGCGTTGCCCGCGGTGGAGCGGCGCCTGGGGCGCCTCTGCTGCGATGCCGTAGCTCACAGTGTACCCCTTGCCGGCGTAGCGGGGGAGCAGGCGGGCCGCGAGCCGGCGGACGAACTATGATGGAGCCACAGAGATTCGCGAGCGAGATGTTCGCGAGCAAGAAGGAGCGTCGCATGGCATCGCCCACTGTGTTGCCTGCCTGGAAGGCCCTGGAAGCGCACCACCAGCGCATGGAGTCCACGCACATGCGCGACCTGTTTCGCGCGGATCCCGGCCGCTTCGAGCGATTCTCGCTGCGATTCGAAGACCTGCTGCTGGATTACTCCAAGAACCGCGTGACCAGCGAAACGATGGCACTGCTGCTGGACCTGGCGCAGCAAGCGCAGGTAGTGCAGTGGATCGGCCGCATGTTCGCTGGCGAAAAGATCAACATCACCGAGGATCGCGCGGTGCTGCACATCGCCCTGCGCAATCGCTCCAACCGCCCCATCGTGGTCGATGGCAAGGATGTCATGCCCGAAGTGAACGCCGTGCTCAGCCACATGCGCGCGTTCTCCAGCGCCATCCGTTCCGGCCAGTGGACCGGCTACACGGGCCAGGCCATCCGCGACGTCGTGAATATCGGGATCGGTGGGTCCGATCTGGGCCCCGTCATGGCCACGGAGGCCCTACGGCCCTACGGCCAGGCTGGCCCGCGCGTGCACTTCGTTTCTAATGTAGACGGCACGCAAATGGCAGAGACCCTCAAGGACCTCTCGCCAGAAACGACGCTGTTCATCATTTCTTCCAAAACCTTCACCACCCAAGAAACGCTGACCAACGCCCACACCGCCAAGGAGTGGCTGCTGCTCACCGCCAAGGACGAGCGAGCGGTAGCCAAGCATTTTGTGGCCGTATCTACCAACGCCGCCGAGGTGTCCCGCTTCGGTATCGACACCGCCAACATGTTCGAGTTCTGGGACTGGGTGGGCGGACGTTACTCGCTGTGGTCGGCCATCGGCCTATCCATCGCCACCTTCATCGGTATGGACAATTTCGAGGAGTTGTTGGCCGGCGCGCACGCCATGGACGAGCATTTTCGGTCCACTCCGCTGGATCGCAATCTGGCGGCCATTCTGGGCCTGCTGGGCATCTGGTACAACAACTTCTTCGGCGCGCAGACCGTGGCCATCCTGCCGTACGACCAGTACCTGCACCGCTTTCCGGCGTACTTCCAGCAGGGCGACATGGAGAGCAATGGCAAGGGCGTGAACCGCGAGGGCGAGCCGGTGGGCGTCTCAACCGGGCCAATCATTTGGGGCGAGCCCGGCACCAACGGCCAGCACGCCTTCTATCAGCTGATTCACCAGGGCACGCGCATCATTCCAGCGGACTTCATTGCGCCGATCGAAACGCACAACCCCCTCGGCCAGCATCATCCCATCCTGCTCTCCAACTTCTTCGCGCAAACGGAAGCGCTCATGAAGGGCAAGACCGAAGAGGAGGTGCGGGCCGAACTGGCGGCCGAGGGCCTCTCCGGCGAGCGGCTGGAGAAGCTGGTCCCACACAAGCTGTTCACCGGCAACCGGCCCACCAACTCGATCATGGTCCAGAAGCTTACGCCCAGGTCCCTGGGCATGCTTATTGCCCTCTACGAGCACAAGATCTTCGTGCAGGGCATGATCTGGAACATCAATTCGTTCGACCAGTGGGGGGTGGAGCTCGGCAAACAGCTGGCGCGCGCCATTCAACCGGAACTGGAAGGCTCAGCCACGATCACCAGCCACGATTCCTCCACCAACGGCCTGATCAACTATTACAAGGCCCACCGCCCGCCCGTTTAATGAGAGCGTCAAAGCGCTTCAAGCTCCAGGGCTGAGTAACCATCGGCGGCCGCTTCGCTATGGCGGCCATCGAGTGGCGGACTTTTGGCTACGCCCTCAAGCCCGAAGGAGACCACGGTGGCCAGGCACGAGCGACCCGGTGCGGGAATCGCTAACCCGGGTCGCTCATGCCGACTGCCCAGATGCTGGTCAGCTGGCGGCTACCGTGGCCAGGTGCCACACCCCGCCAACACCATTACCTTTGGTGCTGCCCGCGGCTACATCAGCCTTGAAGAAATACAACGGCGCGCCGTTGTAGGTCAGCTGCTGCCCGCCTGGCGCGCGCGCTATGAGCGCCAGCGTTCCAGGCGTCCCGGCCGGAAGCGCGGGCACACTGCTCGCTTCGGCTGGAGGCCAGGCCACGGCGCAGCCACCGCTGCAGTTGCTCACGTTCTTCTGATCCTTGGCAAAGGTGTACAGGCTGTGGCCCCGGCCATCGACCAGGAACTTGCCCAGGCTGCCGCTGCTGCTCACCGCGACAGACGTCACCATCACCACGGGCGCCGCCGCTGCAGATGCTTGCGCCGATGCCGACCCCGCCGCGGATGCGGAAGCCGGCGCCGTGCTGGCTGCGCCCGAAGGCGCGCTGCTGCTCGAGGCGGCTGCGCTGCCACCGGCTGGCGCGGCGTAGGCGCCACCACCCGAACCTGCCGCGGCCGAGCTTGGCGCCGCGGAAATGGCGGCCGATGTGGTCGGAGAAGCCGGAGCAGCGCCGCTGCCGCACGCCGCGAGCAAGGCAGCCGTAGCCAGGCCGGCCAGTGCCAGCGCCGTTGGCCGGCCAAACATGCGCGCCTGGGGTGAGCGTTGTCGTGCGTCGTCGCCGCGCTCCGCTTCGGGCAAGCGGTTCGCGCGCCGGAAGAGCCAGGGTAGGGCACGTGTCATGGCAGATTCACCTTCCTGTGCATATGGGATTTCCACAATGTCGTCGCCACCGCGTTACAGTACCCGTTCGTGCCTCCTCCGGGCCTCTGGCGTGAATTCCAGCCAGCTTCAAAAAAGCACGACGTGGAGGTGCAAGGTCAGGCTGCCATCGGCCACCCGCGGAAATGTTCAGGCCTCGCCGAGGGCCTGCTGCCGGGGCAGCTCGTCGAGCATGGCAGCCGGCCGATACCGCCAGGGGGAGTAGACCCGATTCGCCTGGCCCGCTCGCCAGAATCCGCCCAGGACTTTTGCCTCGCGGCATGTGGGACCCATTTGGGACCTCCTGCC
>DATKQD010000206.1:0-5284 GCA_035532895.1 Chloroflexota bacterium | reverse complement strand
CGTCATTGATGCCAACTCCCCCGCCATTGAGAATCCACTGCATTTCCCCGTAGGCACCTTCGTCATCTTCCCGCCCTCGAACACCACCCTGGATCCCGCCAGCGGCACCATTGTGGTGAACACGCAAGCCATCGGCTCGGTCCTGAGCGTGGTCACCAACCCGGTGGGCTACGTGCAGACGGTCAAGCCCAACACGGCCGAGCAGTCCAGCTTTGACCCCGGCAGCTCGCAGACCTTTGGCACCAAGGCGCAGTTCAGCTATCTCCAGGTGGTGGAGCCGCAGGTGGGCACCCGGCTGCTGGTGCTGGACCCAGCGACGGGCAACTACAGCTACGTCAACGCCACCGACGTTGGCCCTTCCGGGCCGCCACCCAACAGCAGCGCCACCGCCGTGGTGCGCGGCCTGCTGGCCGGCTTCTGACGGCGGCCTGGCGCGACACCCACGCACGAGCCGTGCCGGGGGCTTGTCAGCGTGTGAGCGCTTGGGGGCGAGTCTCGCGATGTCTCGCGATGTACACCATCAGGTCCACCACCCGCATGCCTCCGGAACACCAGCCGCGAGCACGATGCGCCCCCCAACATCTCGAGGCGGATGCCGCGCCACGGGCGAGAGGAATTCTGCGTTGTTGTGCGCGCCAAACCCACCATCCTCTGTGCGTGGCGTCGGCGCGGCTGTCAACCAAGCATCCTCAAAACAGCGGTGGCAGCGAGCATCAGCTAGAATTGCCAGCGCTGATGAGATTGATGGACTCGGTGGGGCACATCCCCGCGTTCTGAGTCAGGCTTCTTAGGCCTTCGGCGCCGGCTTTGCGCCGGCGGTATGCCGGGGCCCCGCTGGCGCGGGAGAGGCTGGCTCCACGCCGCCGCCTGTTGCGCGCTCCCCAATCTCACGTTTTCGAGGCTGCTTCTCTCATGAGCGATCCACCCATTCTCGAAGTTCGGAATCTCACCAAGCTGTTCGGCACCTTTCGGGCGGTCGACGGCATCTCCTTCCGCGTGCCGCGGGGCAAGATCATTGGCCTGCTCGGCCCGAACGGCGCTGGCAAAACGACGACCATCCACATGCTGGTTGGCATTACCCTGCCGGACGCCGGCAGCATCGCCTATTTCGGCAGGGAGTTGCACCAGCATCGCGCCTACTGCCTCCAGCGGATGAACTTCGCCTCCGCCTTCAACACACTCCAGGGGCGCATCACCGTGCGCGAGAACCTGGTGGTCTTCGCCCAGCTGTATGGCATCCGGCGGCCCGAGCCCAAAATTCGCGAGCTGGCCGAGTACTTCAGCATCACCCAGCTGCTGGGGCAGCGCTTCCTCACGCTGTCGGCCGGGCAGAAGACGCGCGTGAACCTGGTCAAGTCACTGCTGAACGACCCGGAGATTGTGCTCATGGATGAGCCGACGGCATCGCTCGATCCCGATATCGCCGACCGCACGCTGTCCCTCATTGAGGCGCTTCGCGCCACGCGCAACATCTCCATTGTGTACACCAGCCATGAAATGGATGAGGTGACGCGCATTTGCGATGAGGTGATCTTCCTCGACCATGGGCGCATTGTGGCCCAGGGCGCGCCGGCAGCGCTCACGCAGGGCGCCGCGCGCGCCCAAGTCCGCGTGACCTTCGCAGGCCGAGCCGAGCTGGTGGCCGCCGCCCTGCGAAGCGGTTTCGCCGATGTGCTGCTGGACCACCAGGAGGTGGTGGTGACCACGGAAGACCGGCTGGTGCCTCGCGCCATCTTTGACATCGGCCAAGCGGGCGTTGAGATCTTGGACATCGACATCAAGAAGGCGACGCTGGAAGACGTGTTCCTGCGGATTGCGCGGGGGGATCACCATGTCGGCTAGGCGTGTCTGGGCTGTGACCTTGCAGGAGGTGTTCATCACCGTCCGGTCAGTTGAGGTGCTGGTGGACCTGCCGTGGTTCTCGGTGATGACGGTGGTGGTCTTTGGGTTCATCACCAAGTTTCTCTCCACGGTGGTGGACCCCACGGTGGCGCGTTACCTGTTCCTGGGCACGCTGCTGTGGGAGGTGATTCGCATTGCCCAGTACTCTATGTCGCTGGCCGCGCTGTGGAACATCTGGTCGCACAACTTCTGCAACATGTTCATCACGCCGCTGAGTGTGGTGGAGTATGTGCTGGCGCAGATCCTCTCCGCTACGCTCAAAGCGGCGGTGCTGTTCCTCCTGGTGGCGACCGTCGCGGCGGTGGGCTTTGGCTTCAACCTGTTCGCTATCGGCGTGGGCAACCTGGCCTTGCTGTTCGCTAACCTGCTGGTGTTCGCCTGGTCCATTGGCCTGCTCATTTTGGGCATCATTCTGCGGCTGGGTACGCGCATTCAGGCGCTGGCGTGGGGCTTCGTTTTCCTGTTCCAGCCGCTCTCCGCCGCCTACTACCCCCTCAAGGTGCTGCCGCCAGCACTGCAATGGGTGGCGCGCGCCTTCCCGCCCACCTATGTCTTTGAGGCCGCGCGGGCGAGCCTGGCGCGGCCAGCCATTCACTGGGATGACATCAGCCTGGCGGCCGCCGAGAACGCCTTCTACTTCGTGCTGTGCTGCGCCTTCTTCAGCTTCATGTACCGCCGCTCGCGCCAAACCGGCCAGTTCGCCAGGAATGAAGAGTGAATGGCGGCGGCGGCGAGCGCCGTACAGGCCGAAACGCGAGCGCGGGAGCTGCGCACGAGAATCGCGCTACTACTGGCCGGTTCTTAGCAAGGCAGAGCTCGGCCTGCTTGTGACCACCTACGGCCAGACTGTGCCCAGGCCTGGCTCATCGCTCAGAACGAGGAGCGCGTCTACTGCTCGTACGCCCTGGCCGGCTGGGAGGACCAGCAGCGGGTTGATCTCAGCTTCCAGTAATCGCTCACCCAGGGCCAGCACGCACCGAGCGAAGCAGCAAACGGCTTCTACCAGCGCATCGACATCTGCCAACGGGCGCGAACGGAAGCCGTTGAGCAGCGGGTAGCCACGCAGGCTTTCGAGGGCCGCGCGCACATCGGCCGGGCTCACTTCCGGCAGCAGCAGCACGGTATCACCCAGCAGCTCGGCCGCCACCCCGCCAGTGCCGATCAACAGCAGCGGGCCGAGCTGCGCATCGCGGGTGCTACCGAGGATGATCTCGGTGCCAACCAACCGCTCCTGAACCAGGAAGCCTTCTAAGGCGCCAGGCAGGTCGCGTTCAAACCGCGCCCGCAGTGCTGCCGCTTCGGTTCCCGCTTGCTCTGGTGTGAGGCCCACCAGTACGCCCCCGGCGTCCGACTTGTGAGGAATGTGCCGCGAGAGAACCTTGAGCACGACCTCGCCACCGAGTGTGACAGCGGCGGACGTCACCTGCGCCGCGTCCACCGCGCTGATAGACCGCGCGCCGGGAATGCCAAAGGCCGAAAAAACCGCCGCGGCTTGTACCTCGTTGAGCATCCCGCCTGGCAGAGCACTCAAGGACAGCTGGGCGGGCGCGCCAGCCGCGACATGGGTTTGCCCCTCCGCGCTTCTCTGGCTCGGCTCGCCGGCTCCTGTGAACCCTGTGCTGGCTGGAGCTGCACTGTTGCCTGGCTCGGCCGCGGCCCAGCGCGCGACCTGACTCAGGGCGGCCAGGGCGGCGGCGCAGCCCTCGGGCGAATCGAAGGTGGGGATGTTGCCACGGTTGAGGCGCGCCAGGATGTCCGGCGCATGCGGGCTGACGTAGCCCAGCAGTGGCTTCGCCGCTGTTCGCCCGGCCTCGATCAACGGCTTCGCGGCCAGGTCGGGGCTGGCCAAGCCAGAGGCGCCCACCACGACCACCACCGCGTCGTAGCTGGGGCTGCCGAGCAGGCTGGCCGTCGCGGAGGCGAACACCTCCGGCTTCAGCCCCGCCAGGGTGATGTCCACCGGGTTGCGCCCGGCGACGGCGCCCTCATCCGTCAGCAGGCCGCGCAGGTCTTCCGTGAGCGCCGCATCCGGCGGGGGCGCCTCGATCCCGCGCGCGCCAGCGGCGTCCGCCAACAGCACCCCGGCACCGCCAGTTGAGGTGAGCACGCCGAGACGGTTGCCCTGCATGGGCCGGCCGGCCGCGAGCGCGGAGGATACGTCCAGCAGCTCGCCAAAGGCTTCCACGCGCACCACGCCCAGCTGGCGAAAGTAGGTGTCGTAGGCGCGGTTCGAGCCGGCCATGGCGCCCGTATGCGAGGCCGCCGACCGCATTCCGGCAGCGGAGCGTCCCACCTTGTAAGCCACCAGCGGTTTGGCGATGGCCCTGGCCCGCCGCGCCAGCCGTGCGAAGCGCGCCGGATTACGCAGCCCCTCCAGGTACAGCGCGATCACCCGAGTATTCGCATCCTCGAGCAGCAACTCCAAAAAGTCCGCCACTTCGAGGTCCGCCTCATTGCCCGTGGCCACGAGAGTCGAGAAGCCGATGCCACGTGCTCCGCCCCGGGACAGGAGTGAGCCGAGAATGCCCCCACTCTGGGAGATCAGCGCGATGCCGCCTCTCGGCAGCGGCCGTGCTTCAAGGGCGCCACTGGGGGACAGTGCCGCGCCCAGCGCCGTGTTCACCACGCCCATCGAGTTGGGGCCCAGCAGGCGCATGGGTCCAGCCGCCTGCAGCAACTCGCGCTGGCGCGCCTCGCCTTCTGGCCCTATTTCACCATAGCCGCCGGCCAGCACAATCGCGGCGGCTGTGCCCCGCCGAGCCAGCTGCCCAACAGCGGCGGCCGCGCGATCCGGCCCCAGCAGCACCAGGCCCACATCAGGTGTTTCCGGCAACGCTTCGATGGACGGGTAGCAGCGGAGGCCACCCAGCGTGGAATAGCGCGGGTTCACCGGGTAGATCACACCCTGGTAGCCATGCTCCAGCAGGTAGCGCAGCGGCCGGCCGGCGGTGCCTTCGGGATTGCCCGAGGCGCCTACCAGCGCCACGTGGCGCGGGGCGACCAGCGCTCGGAGAGCGGCCAGATGTTCGGCGGCGATTGGTGGGGTGCCCTCAGCCACTCCGCCGCCCGCGTGCCAGGAACGCCTCCACCGATGCGCGGTGGTCCGCGGTGCTGTAGCTGATGGCCTGGGCTTGCGCACCGAGGGCAAACACTGCTTCCGCGCTCAGTTCGAAACTGCGGTCCAGGATGGATTTGCTCAGTGCCAGCGCGGCTGGGGGCTGGCTCGCCAGCTCCCCCGCCCATGCCGTAGCCGAGGCGAGCAACTCAGACGCGGGGGCCAGGCGATCGGCCAGGCCAAGGCGCAGCGCCTCCTCCGCGGCGACGGTGCGGCCAGTGAAGATCAACTCTTTCGCGCGCGCCAGGCCCACGCGCCGGGGCAGCC
>DATKQD010000205.1:0-3028 GCA_035532895.1 Chloroflexota bacterium | reverse complement strand
GCAGCAGCGCCTTCCAGCGCTGATAGTCGCCGGATTGGCGGAAGCCGATGGTGTGGTCCTCCAGGCGAGCCCAGCGGACCAGAAGCAGGTATTTGCCGGGCACTTCGAGGCAGCGCTGCAGCTCATGGCCGGCGTGGCCGGGACTGGCAGCGATCAGCAAGCTGGCTTGGCGAAACGCCGCCTCGAACGCTGCCTGCTCTCCCTGGCGAACGTGCAAAAACGCGGCTTCCAGAGTTGCCGGTGATTGCTTCATTTCACTGCCTCTTTGTGGTTCTCCTCCCATTCCGTTGCCTTGAGCCATTGCTCATGATTGTCCACTGCTCGCCCGAGTCGCATTACGGTAAGCTGCTGGTGTGAAGTTGCTGCCGGCCGTGGGTGCACTGCTTGTTCTGCTTGCCGGCTGCGGAGGCGCGCCGAGTGGTGCGCAAACGCTCATCGCGTCCTCGCCGGCCACCAGCAGGGCGAGCTCCGCCGGGGCTGGCGCTCAGCCGGGGCCTTCCGCGAGTGGACGGGTAACCTTCTACACCTGCACCGGGCGAGCGCAGAGCGGTGGGGCCACCTGCGACAGCGAGGACGGCGCGATTCAGGTGAAGCTCATCCCCATGACCACGGGGGTGCAGTTCAGCGCCACGGATAAGAGCGCCCACGCGCGGACGCCAGTGTACGTGCTGGGTCTCAGTGGCAACTGGGCCAGGATCACCATTCCTCACGGCGGCACCGGCGTCCTGGGCGGCATGGCCTTCATCGTCAACCGCTATGGCGATGGCACCTTTGCCGTGGGCTCGTTCTTCACCCCGGTGCAAACCAACTGAGCCACTCGGCCGGGAGGGCGACGGCATGTGCGGCATAGCTGGCGCCTGGTACCGAGCAGGCGAACACGCGGATGCGCTGTCCAGCACCGCCGAGCGCATGATGCTCAGCCTCGCCCACCGCGGTCCCGACGATCGCGGCACGTGGCTGGATGCGCCGGCAGGGCTGGCACTGGCACACACCCGGCTGGCCATCGTGGACCTGTCGCCGGCCGGGCACCAGCCCATGATCTCTGCCTCCGGCCGCTACGTCATCAGTTACAACGGCGAAGTTTTCAACTTCAAGGAGCTGCGACATGAGCTGGAGCGCCAGGGGCACGCGTTCCGCGGCAGCTCGGATACGGAAGTCATCCTGGAGGGCTGCGCGGCCTGGGGCGTGCAGTCCACGGTAGAACGCCTCATCGGCCAGTTTGCCTTTGGTCTGTGGGACCGGGAGCAGCGCACGCTGCACCTGGTGCGCGACCGGCTGGGCATCAAGCCGCTGTACTACGCGGCCTCTGGGAACAGTTGCTTCTTCGCTTCGGAATTGAAGGCGCTGCGCGCGGCGCCGGGCTTTCCTGCCACCATCGATCCGGCCGCGGTAGCCGAATTCCTGCGCTACGGCTACGTGCCGACGCCACGCAGCGTGTACGCCGCCGCCCGCAAGCTGCCGCCCGGCCACCTCCTCGCGATCGACGCCGCTGGGGCCATGACACTCACCCGCTACTGGGACGTGGAGCGCCTGTCCGGGGAGGGGCAAGCGCATCCGGAGGAGCTGCGCGATACCGAGGTGGTGGATGCGCTGGATAGCCTGCTGCGCGACGCCGTGGGCCGGCGTATGGTAGCTGACGTGCCACTGGGCGCGTTCCTCTCTGGCGGCATCGATTCCTCACTGGTCGTGGCGCAGATGCAGGCGCAATCGGCCCGGCCGATCAGAACCTTCACCGTGGGCTTCGAAGAGCAGGGATACGACGAGGCCCAGCAGGCGCGAGCCATCGCCACTGAGCTGCGAACCGACCATACCGAGCTGTACGTGTCGCCGCGCGAGGCCCGCGACGTCATCCCCAACCTGCCGGACTATTACGATGAGCCCTTCGCCGACTCGTCCCAGATTCCCATGTTCCTGGTGTCCCAGCTGGCACGCCGGCACGTGACCGTGAGCCTCTCTGGAGATGGGGGCGACGAGCTGTTTGCCGGCTACAACCGCTACTTCTGGGCCACGCGCATCCTGCGGCAATCGAGGCGATTTCCTCGCCGCCTGCGGCGCGTCGGTGCGCGGATGATTCGATCGGTTTCGCCCGCTGCCTGGAATACCCTCGCCGCGCCGGTGGCTGCTCCCCTGCACCTGCCAGCGGTCGGCGATAAGGCGCACAAGGTGGCAGCCATTCTGGCCGAGGACGGCCTGCCCGGCATCTATCGCTGCCTTACCGAGCACTGGCCCTCCGGGATCGCGCTGGCCGACCCCTCGCTCGCGGATGCCGGCCGCGACGAAACGTCAAACGCAGTCGCTGATTGGCCGGTGCAGGGTGTAGCCGGCATGCAGCTGCGGGACCAGCTCACCTATCTGCCGGACGACATCCTCACCAAGGTCGATCGCGCCAGCATGGCCGTGGCGCTCGAAGCGCGCGTGCCTCTGCTGGACCATCGCCTTGTGGAGCTCTCGTGGCGGCTGCCACCGGAGATGAAGGTGCGCGATGGGCGCGGCAAGTGGGCCTTACGCCAGGTGCTCGCGCGTTATGTGCCGCCAGCCCTCTGGGAGCGCCCAAAGATGGGCTTCGGAGTGCCCCTGGGCGCCTGGCTGCGCGGCCCGCTGCGCCCTTGGGCCGAGGACCTGCTCGACGAGCGCCGCATCGCGGGAGAAGGCATTCTTCAGCCGGCGCCCATCCGCCAGTGCTGGGCCGAGCACCTGGCCGGCGAACGCAACTGGCACAGCCAGCTGTGGGACGTACTGATGTTCGAAGCCTGGCTCCGCCGCTGGGGGTAACGCGGGCCGACTCACCTCCAAACTCGCGCCAGCCATTGCTCAGGGTTCGCCCAACAGTAAACGGTCCCATCAAAGACCCAGACGGTCTGTTCTGGCGCGCCTTCTCGGACTCTGTTTGCTATGGCGTGGGATAATTCAGCTGTCCCTAAAAGGAGGGGCGGCATCTATGGCACGACAATTAGCACCCATCGACGTCAGTAACGTTCCGGAGCTTCTGCGTATCATTGAGGAAGCGCGGTCCCTGCATGCCCCTCAG
>DATKQD010000204.1:0-3379 GCA_035532895.1 Chloroflexota bacterium | reverse complement strand
CTCGCGATCCATGCACAGCGCCTGCGGCCGGTAGATGTTGTGCCACACGTCCTGCAGCTTGCCGTTCTTGTCGAATACCTGCAACCGGTTGTTCTCGCGGTCGGTCACAAAAATGTTTTCATCCCTGTCCACCACGACGTTGTGCGGTACCTGGAACTGCCCCGGCGCCACCCCCGCCTCACCCCAGGAGAGGATGTGATGCCCCTCGGGCGAGTAGCGATGCACGCGAGCGTTGCCGTAGCCGTCGGTCACATACACGTCACCATTGGCCGGTGAAACCGCCATATTGGTAGGCCGGTTGAAGGGCTTGCCGCTCCACTTCTCGGCCGGGTCGTACTCCTTGCCGATCGTCTCTAACAGCTTGCCCCCGGTGGTGTACTTCTTGATGCAGTGCTGGTCGTCGTTCACGGTGTAGACGAAGTCGTCCGGGCTGATGTGGATGCCGTGCGCGCGATGATTGAACTCGCCTTCGCCAAAGGAGCGCAGAAAGTTCCCCTGCTTGTCAAAAACGACCACCGGGTGCTGGCCGCGGCAGAGCACATACACATTGTCCTTGGAATCCACCGCCACGCCGGACACCTCGATAAACGTCCACCCCTCAGGCAGCTTCGCCCAATCCTGCAACGACTCGTAGCGGAATCCGCTTGCCTCTATCATCGCGGCCATACGCCTTCACACTCCTTCAGACACCGACTCACACTTTATGGCTCGGTTCAGCCGCTCCCGATTCTAATGCAGCCTGGTGGTCGACATCGCCCCGGTCTCAGCGGCAGACCCCGCGCCGCGATGCCGCGTTGAGGACCATTCCATTGGCCGCGGAGGGGTGCTTGGCATTCACCGCTCCCGGGGCAGCGAGCTGCAACCGCAAGATTCGCTCCTCCTCCTGCCCCAATACCAGGCCGGCTGAGCTCGCTCACGGCGAAGCAGTCAGGGTGCGAGCAATGCCGGCTGACCAGCATGGCCCTGCGCCCCTCGGCCAAAGGTCAGGCCAGTGATTCAGATCAGTGGTCGGTGGATCGGCGCGCTTCTTCGCGGCGCACCAGCGAAGGGTAAGCGAGCCAGGGGAGTGCGGCGGGCACAATGAACAGCACGCTCCACTCACCGCCGATGCGGTAAACGTTCACGTCGCGCACGGTCCACATGATCCAGAACATGCCTGCCAGCCAGATGATCGTGCTGGCGAGCGCCAGTATTTGGATGGCGCGCTCCCGCGCCTCCTTGTGCACCGTCGCGCTGGTGCCCTTGCCTGCTGCCACGAGACTATTGTGGCACCGGGGGCACCCGCATGCGCGCCTGGCCCCGCGGCAGGTCTACACCAGTCCCTTTACCGCCGCTTGGGCATAGGGCATGGGACTCCACAGCTCGTTCTCAATGTGCTCCACCAGCGGCCCGTGCTCCTCGCTCTTGGCACGGCCCTCCGCCCAGGCCGGGTCCGCGCCAAAGGCCTTCCACTTCTGCTCGCGTTCAGCGAGGTCCTGCCACTGGATGATGTAATGCAGAACGTTGCTTTCGCCGATGTCGGCCGTCCAGAAGCCCACGGTCTTGATGCCGTGCCGTTCCCAGATTTTCAACGTTAGATCGCGGAAGCGTGCGTTCAGGTCGCCCAGGCGGCCCGGCATGGCAGTGTAGCGACGGTACTCATAAATCATGCATGTGCCCCCTGGCTGTCTTTGGCTGGGTGATGGTGCCGAGCCAGCGCTTCCGCTTGGCCCACGATGTGGTCCACGGTAAAGCCGAACTCCTTGAGCAGCTCCTTCAGCGGAGCCGACGCGCCAAAGTCCGGCCGCGCGATGATAGTACCGTCCAGGCCGACGTAGCGGTCCCACCCGAAGGTGGAGGCCATCTCTACCGCTACGCGAGCCCGGCAGGCGGGCGGCAGCACGCTTTCGCGGTAGCTCTTGGGCTGGTGTTCGAAGATTTCCCAGGACGGCATGGATACGACCCGCGAGGCAATGCCCTTGGCCGCCAGTTGCTCGTGCGCGGCCATGCACCACTGCACTTCGGATCCGGTGGCCATAAGGATGACTTGCGGCTCACCGTCGCCCCCAGCCAGCACGTAAGCACCCCGTCGCAGCCCCTCGACCGCGGCCACTTTGCTTCGATCGAACGTTGGTAGCGCCTGGCGGCTGAGGATCATCGCCACAGGGCCACGCTCGCCTTTGGTGTAGCGCTCGATCTCCATGGCCACGCGCCACGCCTCCACAGCCTCGTTCGCATCCGCCGGGCGCAGGACCGTGAGATGGGGAATGGCTCGCAGCGACGCCAACTGCTCGATGGGCTGGTGCGTCGGCCCATCTTCCCCCACGCCAATGCTGTCGTGCGTGAAGACGAAGATGGCTGGCAGCTCCATGAGAGCTGCCAGTCGCAGCGTGGGTCGCAGGTAGTCAGAGAAGATCAGAAAGGTTGAGCCTGCCACGCGAAGGCCGGAGAGCGCCAGGCCATTCATGATCGCGCCCATGGCGTGTTCCCGAATGCCGAAGTGGAGGTTCCGGCCAGCTGCTTCGTCGCTGAAATCGCCTGCGCCTTCCAGCGTCAACCGGGTCTTGGTCGAAGGTGCGAGATCCGCCGAACCGCTGAGCAGCCAGGGCACGTTGCCGGCCAGGACGTTCAGCGCCTTGGCGCCGGCATCGCGCCCTGCCACGCCCTTTTCATCTGCCGGGTACTCGGGCAGGCCGCGGTCCCACCCGTCAGGCAGGCGCCCTTCGCGGAGCTGTTCCAGCTGCCCTGCCAGCTCCGGATAGGCCTTGTGATACGCCGCGAACGCGCTCTCCCAGGCCAGTTCGTGCTTGGCGCCGCGCTCGCGCATGGTGGCCATGCGCGCTTTCACCGCGTCGGGCACGAAGAAGTGCTGGTCCGGATCCCAACCGTAGCGCTCCTTGGTGGCGCGAATCTCGTCCTCGCCTAATGGCTCACCGTGCGCGGCGGATGTGTCCTGCTTGTGGGGCGCTCCGTAGGCGATGTGGCTGTCCACCACGATGAGCGACGGGCGCTGGTTTTCGGCGATGGCCGTGGCAATGGCGCGCGCCAGCTGGTCCAAGTCATTTGCGTCGCCCACCCGCAGGACGTTCCAGTGGTAGCCCAGAAAGCGCGTGGCCACCTCTTCCGAGAAAGCCAGCGCGGTGTTGCCCTCGATCGTGATGTGGTTGTTGTCGTAGATCCACACCAGGTTGCTCAGCCTCAGGTGGCCTGCCAGGGACGCCGCCTCGGAGGAGATGCCCTCCATCATGCAGCCGTCGCCGGCCAGGGCAAAGATGTTGTAGTCCACCACGGTGTGATTCGGCCGGTTGAAGTGCGACGCCAGCCAGCGCTGTCCCATGGCCATGCCCACGCTGGTGGCCACGCCCTGGCCCAGCGGACCGGTGGTGGTTTCCACGCCCGG
>DATKQD010000203.1:0-12948 GCA_035532895.1 Chloroflexota bacterium | reverse complement strand
ACCGCCAGCGGAAAGGTGACGGGCAGCGCCGCGACTGGCAAGTTCCCGTGTGATCTGGATAACTCGGCGGATTTCAGCCAGCTCTACACACCCGAGCGCGACCAGGACACTGTGGCCATGTTCGACGCCGCGACCCTGCATCTGACAAAGCGGGTAGCGTTTCCGTCCGGCAGCAACCCGCACATGCTGCGTGTATCGCCGGACGGTGCCACGGTATGGGTGCAAACGGTCAAGGCCGGGACCAACGTGGTGCTCAAGGCGGCGGACCTCTCGGTACTGTCCACTCAGAAGGTGGGCAAGGCGCCTGTGAGCAATGCCTGGAGCCCCGACGGCGCCTGGGCCATTGTCACCAACTCCGGCGATGATACGGCGACGCTCTTCAACGCCAAGACGTATAAGGCTGTGCGCACCATCACGGTGGGCCAGGGGCCTTCCAACGTGGCCTTCCGGCCAGACGGCAAGTTCGCCTACATCTCCCTCACCGGGGCCAACAGCGTGGCTGTCGTAGACACGGGAACCTGGGAGCTGGCCAAGACGGTCAAGGTTGGTCCGCAGCCCCAGGGCTTGATCCTCCTGCCCTGATCCTATTCGGCGGCCATCCCGCGCGCTCAGCTTGACGGCGCCGGCTGAAGGCGCGGCTGGTCGGCGGGCGCGAAGAGGTAGAAGAGGCACACAGCAGGCGTACCCGCGGGGTTGGTGGGCCGATGTGCCACGCCTGGAGGCTCCGTCCAGCATTGTCCGGGCTGCAACGTCACGGAAGGCTGGCCCCGCACATCGATGCGCACTTGCCCCTGCAGCAGGCACAAACTGCCGGGACCGGGGTGAGTGTGCCAGCCGCTGGTGAAGCCGGGCGGGTAAGTTTCGCGGTCGATCGTCACGAGATATGGACCACCGCTCCCACTGAACTGCTGATCGAACAGGAACTTCGGCGTTACCGGTGCTCCTGCCGGCGCGGCTGGCCAGCTGCAACCGGCCAGCGCCAGGACGGTCCCGGCCAGGGCAAACGACAGGCGAGCCGCGTGAGCGCGGCCAGGCAGTGGGATGTGCATCTCTGCATTGTGCCGCCTCGCGGCTCGCCAGGCAGCCGCACCCTGGGCTGTTTCTTTACTGCGTCACTGGTTCCGGGCCGGGGACGCGGCCGGCGAGCGGCTTGAGGGAGCGCGTTTGGAAGTACCAGCGACCATCCAGTTTGATGCATGTATCGAGGTACTCGGCCGCTGAGGAAACAGGCGGTTCGGGGCCGCGGTTCACCCAGAGCAGATAGGAGTGCACGGTGGCGTGCTCCGCATCACTCGCATCAATTGTCGGCATCTGCGCGAAATGCCGGTAGACTACCTCCCCATTGGGCAACGGTCCAGCGCGTCCCTCCTTCATAAGCTGGGCGACGTAGGCGCGAATTTCCTCACGACCATGGCAGCGCTCAAAGAGCGTGGCGTCGGGCGCGAAGTTCTCCACATAGCCATCCAGATCGCCCGAATCCAGCGTGTGGGTATAGCGCGCGATCAAGTCCAAAATATCCAGCCGATCTTCCGCGCTCAGCCGATGAGCCGCCACAACGCCTCCTCGCTCGCCACCGGCGACATCAGGGTCGCCCACTTGCCAACATGTCCAGCGCCGAACTGCCCGTCACATGACGCTGACATCGGCTTCATTTTGCCAGCTGGTGATGATGCGGACTGGTGAGGTAGTGCTGCCGCAGCAGATCTTTGCCGTAGTCGTTACCGTTGGGTGTCCGCACGATGGTGTGGATGTGCTTTCGCGTGGGATGATCGTCCGCCAGCGCCACACCCGACTGGTGGTCGAACTCAATCAGCAGCACAGGGCTCTGGACGCGGTAATAGAAAGTGTCATCCGCATCCGCCCGCGCAATCCAACCAAAGGAGGTGCCGTCCAGATGCCGGCGCACCTCCTGCCAGCGAACCGCGGCGTGGCCGCGGCGAATGCGACCCACATAGACGTCGATCACCTCCTCCAGCAGGGCCCGCTGGCGCGCGGTCATATCTGGATAGAGCAGGCCAGCGCTGGGCACGACGAGGTTGTCCAGCCCAGCGCCCATCGTGCTGACGGATGGATGCTCCTGGCCCAGACTCGCCTGCTCCCGCTGGCCCGCGTCGAGCGACGCCCACAACGCCTCGCCCGTCGCTTCTTCCTCGGAGAAGACGCTGATGCCAGTCCACTTATCGCGGGTGCCGGTCACCGGCTCCGATCCCATAAACAGGGGCGTGAGCACGAGCTGGTCGCCAACGATCGCGCAATTCACGTTGAGATGGTGGCCGTCGATCTGCCAGCCCCAGGGCGCCTCGCCAGCTGGATCGCCAAAGATGCTCACCCAATACAGCCACTCGCCGTATTCGTCCCAGTTGCCGTTGCAGATGTCGCCGATGAACTCGTTCAGGCGCATGATGTCGCGCGCGAGCGAATAGCCGCCGGCGCTTAGAGAAGCACGCAGCAAACCCAGCGCAGCGTCTCGCGCGGAATCGCCCAGCTCTTCGATGAGCACGCCGTGGCGCATCACGAAGGGGTGGGTGTTGTTCCACATCCGCCACTCATTCGCGTCCAAAGGGAAGCAGGCTTGCGCTCGCTGCTCGGCGCTGATCAAGCTCAGGAAACGCTCGGCCGCCTGTCGAATGCCCCTGGTGGGAACACCAGTTTCCTGAAGGCCGAACAGCCCCGGCTGGACCTGTCCGTCGATGGTGACTCCTGTGAAGGGCTCCTCAATCCCCTTTTTCGCTCGCTCGAACATGCCCTGAATGCGATCGATCATGGGGAAGGCATGGCGAGCGGAGGCCATCATCTTCTTCCGTGGAGTGAACTCCGCGCTGGCTGCTTCTGCTGTCATCATGGCTTGATTATCACTCCACGCAGGCGCCGCGGGGTTCCAAGCCGCCCCGGACGGCGCTAGGCGAGGGTGCTCTCGGCGGCGCGAAGGGCAGCTTGCTGGACGCGGTAGGCGGGGACGTTCCGCTCGCGGGCGAGGCGCAGGCAATCCTCGATCTCGGGCTTCGCCTTACGCACATCGCCACTGCCGCTGACCTTCAAGCGAACTGGTCCAAACTCCGTCTGCACGGTTTGCTCGTGCCGCGGCAGCACGCGACGCTGCTCCGTGTGCCAACGCAGCCCGATGGTGCTCGTCTCGCGGAAGATCACCTCTCCCAGGCGCTCTTCGTCGCCAGGAACGGCGAGCACGCTGAGCAATGTCGCGGGGCGGCCCTTCTTGCCCTGCACAGGAGTGAGAAAGGCGTCGCGCGCGCCGGCGGCGAGCAGGCTCTCCAAAGCAGCAGGCCAGAGCTCGGGCGACATATCGTCCACCAGTGTCTCGATCACCACGATGGACGTGGTTGCGGCGTCGGCTGTCTGCTCGCCGATCATCAGGCGCAGCACATTAGGGCGCTCCAGCTCACGCGTGCCGGCGCCGTAGGCCACGCTTCGCGGGACCATGGGCGGCAGGCCCCGCCCGCTGGCGAAGTGTGTGAGCAGCGCAGCTCCCGTGGGCGTAGTCAGCTCCTTGGCAACCCCGCCATCAACAATCGGCCAGCCTTCAAGCAGCTTGCTGGTTGCCGGAGCCGGCACCGGCAGGAGGCCGTGCATGGTGTTGACTGTCCCGGAGCCGACGGCGATAGCTGACAGATGCACCGCCTGGAAGCCGAAGTGCACAAAGCCGGCGCAGGCGCCAACGATGTCCAGCAGCGTATCCAGCCCGCCAAGCTCGTGGAAGTGCACGTCCTCGATGGCCGTGCCGTGGATGCCGGCTTCCACTTCGGCCAGGCGTTGGAACACTGCCTCGGCGTGGCGCTGCACGGCCGGCGGCAAGCCACTGCCGTGGATGATCTGCAGCATCTCCGCCAGGTGGCGCGGCTTATGCTGCTCGGCCAGCTCGAAGTCCACTTTCGTCGCGGTGATGCCGCGCTTCACTACGGGGCGCACCCTCGCCTTCCAGCCGGGGACGTTCAGGAGTCGCAGCGTGTCCTCCAGCCCCGTCCAGCCCGCATCCACCAGGGCGCCCAGGAGCATGTCGCCGCTGGCGCCGGAGAAGCAATCGAAATAGGCGACAGGACCGGTCGCTGGCAGCCCCATCGCGAGATCAGCGAGCATGCTTACTCATTGGGCCACGGTCAGGCAGCACAAGACACCGTAGGCCCGGAGCGAAGCCGAGACATCCAACGCAGGCACGGCCAGCCGCGGAATCAGGCGCCGGGAAGAGTTTCGTTCAGCGACCCGGAGCGGTAACCCTGAAGATCCACGGTCACGTAACTGAAGCCCAGCTCCTTAAACCGCTCGCGCACTCGGGCGCTGACGGCCGGGTCCACGAGGTGGGGCAGCTCTTCCGGAGCCACTTCGATACGGGCCAAGCCGTCGTGGTGGCGCACGCGCAGGATGCGAAAGCCGAGCCCCTTGAGAAATTGCTCCGCGGCATCGATGCGACTCAACTTATCCACGGTCACCCGGCTGCCGTAGGGGATGCGCGACGACAGGCAAGCCATGGCCGGCTTGTCCGCTGTGGGCAGGTCGAAGCGGCGCGACAACTCGCGAATGTCGGCTTTGGTGAGCTGGGACTCCTGGAGCGGGCTGCGCACGCCCATTTCGCGCGCGGCCTGCATGCCGGGCCGCCAGTCGCCCACGTCGTCCGCGTTGAAGCCATCGAGCATCACCGCTACCTGCTGATCGCGTGCCACTGACCCGAGTTTAGTGAACAGCTCGCTCTTGCAGAAGTAGCAGCGGTTGCTGGGATTGGCCACATACTGCTCGTTCTCCATCTCCTGGGTATCCACCAGGAGGTGCCTCGCCCCAATGCGCGCAGCCAGCTGCTTCGCGTCCACCAACTCCGCCGCGGATACGCTGGGCGACACACCGGTCACGCCCAGGGCGTTAGCGCCCAGCACGTCGTGCGCAACCTTCAGCAGCAGCGTGCTGTCCACGCCCCCGGAAAAGGCGATCAGCACGCTGCCCATCTCCCTCAGCAGCGCCTCCAACTGGTGCAGCTTGGCATCGAGATGGCCGCTTGGAACCGTGGAAATCATCCACTGTCCAGTATAGAGGCTCAGGCGCGTGCCATTTGCGCGTCCGCGCCGGCGGCGATCGCCGGGGCTTGTGGGTATGCCTCCGCCAGCAGGCACTCACCCGGCTGCTTATCCGACCGAAAGCGCACGAACACGGGATGCCGCAGATGCGCATCGGGCGTCCAGTTGCTGAACTTCACTTCGCACACCTGCCGCGGAGCCGTCCAGTGGTAGTGACCAGGCGCATCGGGCGGGGCATCGAAGGGCATGTCCCGCTGCTGGCCAGCCCGCAACAGCTCCAGCGCTTGCCGCAGCGAAGCATCGTCGAAGCCGCTGCCGCAGTTGGTGATGTAGCGCAACTGCCCATTCGGCAGATACATTCCAAGCGCCAGAGCGCCCAGCTCCCTGCGGGCGCCCTGCCCATCGGTCCAACCACCAACAACGCAGTCGACAGTTTGCACGCCCTTGAGCTTCAGCCACGAGCGGCTGCGCTTGCCTGGAAGGTAGGGGCTGCGCTTGAGCTTGGCCACCATCCCCTCCAGCCCCTGCTCGATGGCGCCGCGGAAAAATGCCTCGCCCTGCTCCTCGACGTGGCCGCAGAAGAAGATGAAGGCGTGCGGCTGGATGGTGCGTCGCAACAGCGCCTTGCGCTGGATGAGCGGCAGGCTCATCAGGTCGTGCCGATTCAGGTGCAGCAGGTCGAAGGCCTGGTACGCCACCGGGATTTCCTGGCGGAGGCGATCGATCTCGCTCTTGGCAGTCAGGTTCATCCGGCGTTGCAGGGTGTGGAAATTGGGCAGACCGCGATCGTCGTAAGCCACAATCTCGCCATCCAGTGCAGCCTGATCGGCCGCCAACCCGCTGGGCAGGCTGGCCAGCTCGGGATACTGCGCCGTGAGGTCCTTCCCGTGGCGCGAGATGAGCCGCACCTTTCCGCGATCGACCAGCGCAATGGCGCGAATGCCGTCCCACTTGGGTTCGAACAGCCAGTCTGGATCGGAGAAGGGCTTGGGTGCCACACTGGCCAGCATGGGTTCGACGACGCTCGGCAGCGGCGCTTCGGGCAGCGTCGCGTAATCGATCTCCGCGGCGGCCGCCGGAAGATCGCTCAGCCACACCGCGTCCACGCTGGCTGCGATCTCTTCCATGGTGCGCCCACTCTTCACGGAGTGCTCATCGTCCACGGGCAAGCCCGCGGCTTCATCTGTCTTCTTGATGAGCAGCCACTCCTTGCCCTTGCCGTGCATGCGCACCAGCGCGAACTCGCCCCGCAGCTTATGGCCGTGCAGCACAAACTTCAGGTCGCCGTCGTGGGAGCCCGGCTGCTCCTGATAAGTGCCAACATCCCACAGCATCACCGTGCCGCCGCCATACTCAGCTTTGGGGATGGTGCCCTCGAACTCCATGTACTCCAGCGGGTGATCCTCCACCTGCATGGCCAAGCGCTTGTCCTTGGGATCGAGCGAGGGGCCACGCGGCACAGCCCAGGAGCGCAGCACGCCCTCTGCCTCCAATCGGAAATCGTAGTGGAGGTGCGAGGCCCGGTGCTTCTGCACGCAGAAGCGGAGCGCCGGGCCGGCAGGTTGCACAGTGCCCACTGGCTCCGGCGTGACGTTGAAGCGGCGCTTGCGGTGGTAAGGTGCCAGCTTATCCTCGGGCCCATCGGTTGGCGTGTCACCGGCGATCGCGGCGGTGTCGCTGGCCGCGCTCACCGGCCCATCCGCGCCATCAATGGCCGGCTCATGGCTCGGCGGCACCGAAATGGTGCGACTCTGAGCTTCGGTGGCCGCGCGCTGAGCCCCCGCGGCGGCGCGAGCCCCCTCTTCTCCGCTCAGGGCCGGAAGCTCCTGGTCGAACTGCAGGGCGGGGGCGAACAGGTCGCCCTTCTCCTCCAGGCGCTGAAAGATGCCGCGGATGTTCCAGCGGTTCGGCCGCAGTTCGGGATCGTCCAGCTCTTCCCAGGCGATGGGCGTGGAGACCGGCGCACCGTTGTGCGGGCGAATCGCGTAGGGCGCAACAAGCGTTTTTCCGATGACCATCTGCGTGTAATCAATGCGCACCTTGCCGCCGCGGCGGCTCTTGTCCCACTCCATGGTCACAATGTCGGGCCGTGCCCGGGCAATCAGCAGCGCCACAGCCTGCACCCACTCGCGAACCTCCGCATAGGTGTACTGGCGCACGATGGGCACGTAGATCTGCAGGCCCCGTTGCCCGGTGGTTTTGATGCACGATCGCAGCTCGAGCCGGTCCAGTACCACTTTGAGCAGCCGAGCGATCGCCCGACACTCCTCAAACCCCGCGGGCTCCGACGGATCGAGGTCGAAGATGGCCCAGTCAGGGTACTCGGGCTTGTCGTAACGCGAGGACCACGGGTGCAATTCGAGTGAGGCGTGGTTGGCCACCCACACCAGGCTGGGCAGATCGTTGATCAACCCCCAGCGCAGCACTTTGCTAGCCTCCAGAGCCTCGTAGCGGAACACGCGCAGCCAGGCCGGCGCGTAGGTGGGGACGTCCTTCTGCCAGAACCGCTTGCCGGTGATGCCATCCGGAAAGGGATGCATGCTCATGGGCCGGTCGGCGATCGCCGGCAGCAGGTAAGGAGCGATGCGCTGGTAATAGTCCACCACGTCACCCTTGGTAAAGCCATCCTCCGGGAAGAGCACCTTCTCCCGATTCGTCACGTCCACGCGGCGGCCTTCCAGTTCCAGCGTGATCGAGCTCTTCATGCCTGCCATCGTTGCGAGGACCTAAGTACTAGCCATTTTGACGCTCTGGACCGCCCGCACCTATGCTCGACTCAGCCCCACTTGAAGGTGATGTCACCACCATGCTGACCTGCCCTGGTTGCGGAAAAAAGATCACCCTGAATGCGTATCACTGTAAGTCGTACGAAGAATCGTGCAAGAACAAAGAGTGTCGCGAAATGCGCTTCTGCTCCAGCGAGTGCCTGCAGCGCTGCTGGCGAGCCGTGAATTGGCCCAAAGTGGTTTACGTGATTGAGCCGGCGCTGGACACCGACTCCATACTCACCGAAGCCATCAGCATCATGGAAACCAGCAAGTTGCGGGCGATGCTGGAGCCGACGCGCGAAACCATCTCGGAGGACGACGCCCAGCAGCGTTAGCCTCGTTCGCCTCCCGCGTCCTCCTTCGGCTCCATCCGCTCCATGAGCTGCTTCACCAAGATGCCGGCGACAGCCGTACCTACCGTTTCGGCCAGCTTCAGCGCGATGCGCTCGAAACTGCTCGCCCGCGCCACCCGCCGGAGCCGCTCTTCATCGTCCCGGCGCAGCTGGCGCTCGTGCTCGCGCTCGGCCTCCCGAATCCGCTTCTGCAGCTCGGCGGGCAGCCCCGCCACATCCGGCAGGCGCTTGACCGGCGGCAGGAGTGCATCGGCCACGCCCTCGGGCAGATTTTCCAGCAGACGTTCAAGGCGCGTTTTCTTGGGCGGCCGCAGCTTGGCCAGCGTCGCGAAGGTGCGCCTGGGGCCTCCGGCCAGGATGAAGCCGGCGGCGAGCGCCGCCAGCACGTAGGGAAGGGGGTTGGCGCGCACCTTGGTCTGCCAGTCCACGGTGCGCTTGAACTGCCGCTCCATCAGATCGATGGTGCGGGTCATGTGCTCCCGGGTGCTGACTATTTCCCGTTCGAGTGCAGTTGCCCTTTGGCCCATGCGATATCTCCTTTGATGGTTTCCAACGTCTTCTCGGGCGGCCGCAATACAAATCGGCGTTTGCCCAGGAGCGCCAGCAGCAGCATGGCGATGAGCCAGAAGCCGAAAAGGCTCCAGGCCAGGTACAGCCGCACGCCAACGGGCACCGTGAACAGCACGGCCACCTGGAGCATGATGAAAGCCACCAGCGCGAGAACAGCTGCCGCCAGCACGAAGGCCAGCCCTTTCACGTTGGTGAGGAGGAGCTCCATCACCTCCTCTTTGGCGAGGCTGATCTCCTGCCGCACCAGCTTGGCAGCATCGTCAAGCAGCAGCCGGCCGAGATCGACTAGCGAGGTTGCGTCGCGCAGGCCGGTATGCTCGGTTTCAGCGGCTGAGCCGTCCGCACGCGGCAGGCTCATCGGCCAACCAACCGACCGGAGATGAAGCCAGCCAGCACCGCCGCGGCGAGTACCATCACTGGCCGCTCCAGGGCCTGATGCATCACCGTACGAAGCTGGCCTACCACCTGCTGGGCCCGCGCGGCGCGCATGGCCTCCGCCGCCCGCTCGCGAGGCCAGGGCAGGATGTTGCTTTCGGTTTCGCCGCTGTTGCTGGCCACAACCCCTCCTTTGACAATCGCTTGTGTCGACACACCTGGTTCCGCGATTTTCGGACCAGGCCCCTGGAAGTTTGCCCGCGGATCGCTGAGCGGCCCTCGACCACCCCGCGGCATGTCTCCGGCCAGACTGCTCGCGGCGGCCAGCGGATTGTAATCGAAATTGGCCAGCTGCCAGTGTTACGCTGTTCGCCGCATGCCGCCATCCTCAACGAGCGAGCCGGCCCCGGCTCCGTTGCCACGGCGCAAGCCACGCCTGCCGCTGGAGCCATTCGCCGCCACGGCGGCCATCATCTGGGGCTCGTCTTACCCAGCCACCCAGATCGCGCTCCGGGGGCTCTCGCCCTTTGCGGCCGGCTTCTGGCGCACGCTGGTTGGACTCGTTTTCCTGGCCCTGGTTTCGTTTGGGTTCGGTGCGTCGCCTATTCACCCTCGGCGGCTGCGGCTGGCGCAGTGGTGGCGGCTGAGCCTACTTTCGCTGCTCTCGACGGCTATCTTCCTCACCTTCCTGAACCTCTCGATCCAGCAGGCGGGGCCGGTGATGGCAGCCTTCCTGGTCACCACCTATCCCGTATTCGCGCTGCTGCTGGCGCCGTGGGTGGTGCACGAGCCGGTGTTGCCGCGGCGCACGGTTGCCGCGCTGGTATCGATCGGCGGCGCATTTCTGCTGCTGGGAGGCTCGCACTCGCTGGGCGGCCAAGCGAGCGCACAGGCTGTCCTGGGTGGTGGGCTCGGCCTGGGGGCCAGCCTCTCCTTCGCGCTCTACCTCGTGCTCACGCGCCGCTGGACGCACGCCTTTGATCTGGACGCGCGAACCATCGCCTTCTTTTCGCCAGTCTTCTCCGCGCCGGTGATGCTGCCGCTGGCGCTGCTCGCCGGGCACGGCGGCCTCGGCATCAACAGGCTGGACAGTGGCCTGGCCGTGCTCTGGCTGGGCATCTTGTGCAGCGGGCTGGCCTATCTGGCCATGAACCACAGCCTGCGCCGCGGCCAAGCCTCACGCTCCAGCATGCCGCTGCTGCTGGCGCCGGTGGTGGCCAGCCTGCTGAGCTGGCTCATCCTGGGCGTACACCTCAGCGCGCTGCAATGGCTGGGCGCCGCCATCTCCCTGGCCGGCATGTTCGCCGCCAACCTGTAGCCAGCTCGGGCGAAGGGACTTCCGCCCCCACCGACGGGCGCCACCTGGCTCTGAACCCGCGCCGCGCCTCGGAGGAGAAATCGCGACTGACCTTGTCGGTATATGCGGGCGGACGCGCCTTTTCAGCGTCGGTTGCGGCTGTAGGCCATGGCCGAGAGGGCGATGCCGGCCGCTGCCGCGGCCAGGCCGGCAAACTCCAGCGGACGGGGTCCAGCAAACATGGCATTGCCCGCCAGCACCGCCAGCGCGGCCACAGTGAGTACGCGCGCCACGATCCACAGCGGAATGGCCTGCAGGCCGCGAATGCCCCGCGACGCCATAAATGACATGCACTCCATCCTACTGCTTTGGATCGCCCTGGGACGTCTCCCTGTCCACCTCCGGCTACGGGCCTGGGCGGGAACACGCCAGCAGTGCCGCCGCTTGCCGCACCCCTGTGGGCAACTCCCGCTCATCCCGCGCTCATCCGACGCCGACAGTCCGCGGAAGCGGTACCGCTGTAGAATGAGCCGCCAATTCAGGAGAAAGGGCCCTCCATCATGTGGGCTTATGCGACCCGGCGTATCCTGCAGGCCATTCCCGTGGTCTTCCTGTCGACCGTGCTGGTGTTCCTGCTGCTGCACCTGCTGCCCGGTGACCCAGCCATGGCCGTCGCCGGCAGCAATGCCACGCCGCGTCAGCTCGCGGCGGTAAGACATGACATGGGGCTGGATGAGCCGTTGCCCCTGCAATATTGGATCTGGCTGCAGCACCTGGCACATGGCAACCTGGGCCGCTCTGTTCTGAGTGGGCAGCAGGTTTCACTGCTGCTGAGTCAGAGAATCCCGGCCACCATGGAGCTGGCGTTAGCGGGGATGGTGCTTTCGCTGGCGGTGTCCCTGGTGACCGGGATCGTGGCGGCCTTGAACCAGCGCAAAGCCGTGGACTGGGTGATCATGGTCTTCAACAGCCTGGCCCTGGCCATTCCGCAGTTTTGGATGGGCATCCTCCTGATCATCGTGCTGGCGGTCGTTCTCGGCTGGCTGCCGCCAGGCGGCCGCGTAGCCAGCGGGTCCAATCTGGGCGCTTCCCTGAAATCCCTGGCGATGCCCGCCATCGCCCTCGCCTTACCGCTCACGGGCGGCCTTTCGCGCTACATCCGCGCGTCCATGCTGGAGGTGCTGTACGAGGATCACATTCGGACCGCGCGGTCCAAGGGACTGGCCGAGCGGGCCGTGATCTATGCGCATGCCTTGCGTAACGCTCTGCTGCCGGTAGTGACGGTGCTGGGCTTGCAGTTCGGCTTTTTACTGGGCGGCACGGTCATCATCGAATCAGTGTTCTCGTGGCCCGGTCTCGGCACGCTCATGCTGGATGCCATAGGCAATCGCGACTATGTCGTCGTTCAGGCCGGCCTGCTGTACCTCGCCATCGTGTTCATTCTGCTGAATCTGGTCACGGACCTGCTGTACGGATTCCTCGATCCCAGAATCCGCTCAGGAAGCGGGTAAGGCGGTGGCTGCTCAGCCGCTGGAAGGTGCAGAATCCGCCCTGGGCGGGCCGGTAACGAGAGGGCGGGCCAGGTGGAACAATCCCCCGAGTCCCACCGCGGCCGCCCTGGGGCGCACCATTCGCAACCCCATGGGCCTGATCGGCGCGGCAATTCTCCTGACGCTGATGCTCACCGCGCTGCTGGCGCCGTGGCTCTCGCCGTACGATCCTCTGGTTCAGCATCCCGGAAAAGAACTGCTCGGGCCCACCAGCCAATTCCTCCTGGGCACGGACTCGCTGGGCCGTGATTTGCTCAGCCGCATACTCTACGGCACGCGACCGTCGATTGTGGTGGGCGTGCTGGCCGTGCTGCTGGGCGGTGGCGCGGGGATCGCCGTCGGGCTGCTGGCCGGCTACATTGGCGGCTGGGTCGAGACCATCCTGATGCGCGGTTGCGACACATTGTTCGCCTTTCCTCCCATCCTGACCGGGATCGCCGTCCTCACGGTGCTGGGACCAGGCAGCCTCAACGTGGCCTATGCCCTGGCCATCAGCGGCCTGCCGTCATTCGCTCGGCTGACGCGATCCGTTGTGCTGGCCGAGAAGAACCGCGACTATGTGCTTTCTGGTCGGGCGGTTGGCCTCCGACCAGGACGCATCATGGTGCGGCACATTCTGCCCAATTGCGTGGCGCCGCTGCTGGTGCAGTTATCGCTGTTCATGGGCATCGCCGTGTTGGCCGAAGCAGCGCTGTCCTTCCTGGGGCTGGGCACGCAGCCACCGCTGCCCTCGTGGGGGTCCATGCTGAGTGACAGCCGCGACTATCTGCGCACGGACATCTGGATCGCCATTTGGCCAGGGGTGGCGCTGGCGCTGCTGCTGCTCGGACTGAACCTCCTGTCGGACGCGCTGCGCGAGGCGCTCGACCCACACCGCGTCAACGCCTGACGGCCGGGCGAACAGGGAGTCAGTCGCGCTTCAGCGTGTAATTGCCGCGGCCCGCGCCAACATTGGCCTGCATCTGAGTAACGCCAATGACCAGCGCAACCCCATGCCGGGCCATGTCATGCGTCTGC
>DATKQD010000202.1:0-2550 GCA_035532895.1 Chloroflexota bacterium | reverse complement strand
CGGCAAGCGCGGCCGGGGAAGTGAGAGAGCCTTCGCCGACTGAGGAGAAGGGTAATCTTGCTGAATACTTAAAGGATCTGTACTATTCATGAAATGGAAGGAACTGGCTCGGAAGTTGCTGGTGCGGCGCGCTCGGCGCTCATCCATCGTGTTCTCAGCGTGCAGGAGGCGATGCGTGAAGACGCCTTCGCCCACTTCGGCACCCGGCTCAGCGGCGCCGAGGCTACCTCCTTGGCGCAAACACGCATCCTCTTTCAGTTGCGCGCCGCGGGCCCACTGGCCGTGCGCGATCTCGCGGCGCGCCTCAAGGTCACCGCGCCGGCCGTCAGCCCGGTGGTGGATCAGCTGGTCCGGCGGCAGATGCTCAGCCGCGGCGAGCAGGCGGACGACCGCCGCGTCACCATCGTGGACCTCACGCCGAAAGGGCGCGCGTTCATCGACAGCGCCCTGCTGGTGCGCAACGAGCGTCTGCTGGCCGCGCTGGCGCGGCTGAACGAGGGCGAGCTCGCGACCGTGGTCGACGCTTTTGACATCCTGTCCCGGGTGAACGGGGAGATGCGCCGAGAAGAGCGCGATCACCAGCGAGCCCTCGTGAGATGAAGGGAGAGGCCATGCCCTCAGCAGCGGAGTCAGGCCAGGCTATGGCCACGAGCGGCTGCGTTCCGCTGATGCAGCTCAGCCGGGAGGACGCTCCCTGGGCCGGGGCGAAGGCGGCCAACCTGGGTGAGCTGCTCCGGGCGGGCTTGCCTGTGCCTGCCGGCTTTGTCCTCACCGCTGATGCGGAAGCCCACCTGGCCGAGATACTCAGTGTCCTGGGCAACCAGCCGGTGGCCGTGCGATCGTCCGGCGCAGCCGAGGACCTGGCGGACGCTTCGTTCGCCGGCCAGTACGAAACGGTGCTCAACGTCCGCGGGGTGGATCAACTGCGCCAGGCCATTCGCCAGTGTCGGGAGTCGGCCGGCAGCCAGCGCGTGCAACGGTACCGCCGGCAGCGGGCCGCCGGCGCTGCCGAAGAGATGGCGGTGCTGGTGCAGCGCATGGTCGCCGCGGAGGCGGCGGGGGTGGCCTTCAGCGCCAACCCCCTCACGGGTGAGCGCGGCCAGGTGATCGTCACCTCGGTTGTGGGGCTGGGTGAACGGCTCGTCTCGGGCGAGGCCGTGCCGGACGATTGGCTGGTTGAGGGGGATGCGGCCGTGTGCCGGCGGTCATCCGAGGGAGCCATCACCGCGGCTCAAGCCGTGGCCATTGCCGAGCTGGCACGTCGTGCCGAGCAGCTCTTCGGTTCGCCCCAGGATATCGAGTGGGCCATAGAAGCGTCACAGCTGTACCTGCTGCAGTCGCGCCCCATCACCTCGCTGCCGGAGCCGGCCGTGTGGCAGGCGCCCGGCGGCGGATACTGGATGCGCAACTTCCGCCTGGGCGAATGGCTGCCGGAACCAGTCACGCCACTGTTTGAGGATTGGCTGTTGCCCTGCATCCACGCTGGTTTTGCTCACGCCACCATCCAGGACGTGGGGGTGGAATACGCCCCGCACTACGTGAACGTCAATGGCTGGTACTACACCAGCCCCATCCCCGGCGGGGGATTCAAGATGCTGGCCGAGGGCCTGGCGCGGCATCCGGCCACGCTGATGGGCGCCATCATCAGTCTGGCGACGCAGACCCGCCGGCCCAGGCTGGCCGATCGGCTGCTCATTCGCGGCCTGATCGCCCGCTGGGAGGACGAGCTGCTGCCGCGCTATCGCTCCCTGGTGGATGACTGCGGGGCAAGGATCGACGCCGCGTCGCCGGCCGAGCTCGCGGAGGTGGTTGGCTTGCTGGGAGCGGCGGCGGGTGAGTGCTTCTGGTCCCTGGCTGGGGTGGGCGGATCGGCCTGGAAGGTGGAGGCTGCCCTGGCCGCATTTTTCCGTGCGCATCTGGCCGGCCGAGTGGAGACCGAGGTAACCGAGCTGCTGGCCGGGTTGGTGGCAGATGCTTCCGGTGCTCCGCCGCACGCGGTGCAATCGGCTGACTGGTATCGACCCACGCTGGGCGAGCTGCCCGTAGCGCGTGAGCCGGTGAAAGCGAGCCGGTTGGATCACACCAAGGCCCGGCGTCTGCGGGCCGAGGCCGATTGCCGGGCGGCCCTGCGCGGCAGGCAGCGCCTGCTTCGGCGCTTTGATGATCTGCTCGCCCTTGCTCAGCGCTATGGGCGCCTGCGGGAGCAACAGGCCACCGACTGGACGCTCGCCTGGCCGCGGCTTCGCCTCTACATTCAGCGGCTGGGCGACTTGGCTCAGCAGCATGGCGCCGTGGCTATCGCCGAGGACGCCTTCTTCCTCACTCGGGACGAGCTGCTGATCGCCGCGGCCAGCCCTACTGCAGAGGACCTGAGCGGCACCGTGGCGCAGCGGAGAACCACCTGGGAAAGGCAACGCCGGCTGATGGCTCCGCTTGCGATAGGCGAAGCCCCCAGGCTCATGGCGCGCGAGCTTGGCGCGTTGGAGTCGCTGCGAAAGGATGAGAAGATTCCGGAGGACGCCCTGGCGGGCCAGCCAGCCAGCCCTGGCC
>DATKQD010000201.1:0-3096 GCA_035532895.1 Chloroflexota bacterium | reverse complement strand
GCTGTCGGCGCGGTCGCGGATCACGGATGTGAACGTGGCCCAGGAGACGGTGCAGTTCACGCGGGACCAGATACTGATGCAGGCGGGGACGTAAGTGTTAGCGCAGGCGAACCAGTCGTCCAGCAATATGCTGACCCTGCTGCGGTAGCAGACAGCGGTTGCCGCCTTCCGGGCTGGGTAATCCCCGGCCCGGAAGGCGCATCCGGGGGAGGAGAGAGTCATGGAGATCAGCAATGTGTCCGGAGCCGGCGGGGGCGTCCCAACTGGCCCTCCGCCCTCGGGAGAAGCAAGCCAGCGCGTAGCCCCAGCGGCCCCCAAGCCGAGAATCGGGGCTGCCGCGGAATTTGCCGCCAGTGCCCCGGCAAGCACTGCCAGCAGCGCCGGCATCGTGCATACCTATTCAGAGGTGCAGCTCGATCCGGCTACCCACAGCATCACCTTTGCCGTGCGCAGCAGCGCCACTGGTGAGGTGCTCATGGCCTGGCCGTTGAGTGCTTTGGGACAGCTGGCGGATACACGTGAGTACTTTCCCGGCAGCCTCATGGAGCGGCTCGCTTAGAGAGTCGGCGGAGCTACCACCGCGGCAGGGTGCAGGCGGCCGCGTTTCCCAGCTGCGAGTGCTAAAGTTCTGCCCGCTCGACGTCGAAGATCGAGGGTAGCTACCCTCGGGCGGAAGCGCGGGATGCAAGCGGGAACGCGGGTGGTAAGGGAAAGATGAGCACTCCGGTCAACAATTCCAGCAGCAGTAACACGGCGGCCCTCCTGCAGGCGCTGCTCGGTGGCACCAGCAACGGCTCAACCTCGCTGCTTTCGCCCAATTCCCAGCCGCCCGTCTCGTTCGGCGGCTTGGTTTCTGGCCTCAGCACACAGTCGCTCATACAGGGGCTTATGGCGGCCGATCAGGCGCCGCTCACGCTGCTGCAGGGCGAACAGACCACCGAGCAGAACAAGCTCAAAGCCTGGCAGGATATCCAGACCAAGCTGCAGACCCTGCAGAACACCGCCGATACGCTATCGCTGCAAGCCACTACCGGCGCCAAAACCGTGGACTTCTCGGGCCCCTCGGGGACGTATGCGACAGGCATCGCCAACGCGGCGGCCGCGAATGGCAGCTTCAGTCTCACCATTCAGCAGATCGCTACCCAAACCAGCCTGAACTCGACCACCACCATTGGCCAGGCCATCAGCGGCAGCGACATCGCCACGCTCAGCGGCAAGCTGGTGACCCCGGTAACCGCCGGCACCTTCACGATCGACAACACGCAGATCGCCGTCACCGCGGGGGACAGCTTTCAGACGATCCTGAACAACATCCAGAGCGATACGGCCGCCGCGGGTGACCCCGTGCTGGCCAGCATCGTGGGCAACACCATCCAGCTCACACGGCCCAGCGGCAACACCAACGTCATCAATCTGGGCGCCGGCGGCGATTCGAGCAATTTCCTGACGGCGACCAAGCTGTTAGGCCCGCCGGCCGCTGCCACCATGACCAGCACGGGCCCGGTCGGCACGGCCAACCCCGGCGTGGCGCTGGACAGTGCCAACATTGCCGGCCTTACCTCTACCACCTCTGGCAGCCTCGCGGTCAACGGCGTGACTATCAACTACAACACCGCGACCGATACCCTTCAGAACGTACTGGACCGCATTAACGCATCGTCCGCTGGCGTCAGCGCGACCTACAACGCGCAGTCGGACACGGTGACCTTCCTGGCAACCCAAAGCGGCAGCGCCGCCATATCCGTGTCCGATGGCGGTGGCAACCTGCTTGCCTCACTGAATCTCACCGGCGCTGGCGCGGAGCAGTATGGCAACAACGCCGAATTTCAAGTGAATGGCGGCGCGCTCCAGTACAGCACCAGCAACACCGTGAACAACATCATCCCGGGCGTCAACCTGACCTTGGCGCAGCCCACGCCCACCAGCCCGGCGCAACCGGTCACCGTCACCATCAAGCAGGATCCCAGCGTGGGCGAGACGGCCATGCAGGGATTCGTGAGCGCTTACAATGCCGTGGTCGACACTCTGGCAACCGATACCGCTTACGATTCGACCAACAATACGGCCGGCCTTTTGCTTGGCGATCCCACCGCGGAAACGCTGCAGCAGCAGCTAGACACGGGCCTGTTTATTCAGAATGGAAGCTCGTTGGGCTTGCCGAGTGGCTTCACGGATGTGACTGCTGTTGGCCTCAATACCGGCCCCATAGGCAGCACGCCCGGCACTACCACCGATCTGCACTTCGACACCACCACCTTTGAAAGCGCAATGAACAGTAACCCCTCGGCGGTGACGCAGCTGGTCACCACGGTTATGGGCGGCTTCCATTCGCAGCTCATGAACATCACCCAACCCTTTGGGCAGATTGACAGCGCCATCCAGGGCGAGACGAGCACGCTCCAGGACCTGCAGACGCAGATCAGCGATCAGCAGCAGTTCCTGCAGCAGGAGCAGGCTTCGCTGAACGACGAGTTCACCCAGATGGAGACCATGCTAGCGCAGATTGAGTCGCAGGCGTCCAGCGGCACGGCTGCACTCACCTCGCTGAACAACACCGCTGCCGCCACAGCCGCGGCCGCGGCGCAAGCCTCCACCACCGGCTAAGCAATGAACCAGCCGGACTCCAGGCCGAAATCGTGAACCAGGAGCGTCATGGGCATGCCCCTTGCAAACCCCTATCAGCGGTACCAGAGCACGTCCGTGCAGACGGCCGATCCGGCGCAGTTGCTGCTGCTCACGTACGAGGCCATCGTCAGGTGGCTGAACCGGGCGGAGGCCGCCGTCGGAGACGGCAACCTGGTGGGGGCACATGAAGGGCTGCTGAACGCCCAAACGCTCCTCCGAGATCTCTCCACCAGCCTGGATTTTGAGCAGGGCGATGTGGCCTGGAACCTGGCGCGCCTGTACGACTACATGATCGAGCGCTTAGTGGCCGCGAACGTCGCCAAGGACAAGGCCATCGTGGCCGAAGTTCGCGCTCTGGTGGTGCCACTGCTGGAGGCTTGGCGCGTGGCTGTCATGCAAGCCCGCCGCCAAGGCTTGGTGCAAGCCGGCTGAGCCACGCGTCAGCTGTGCCGCACGGCCCAGTTGTAGGGG
>DATKQD010000200.1:0-2423 GCA_035532895.1 Chloroflexota bacterium | reverse complement strand
CAATCCCAGGACGCCACCTTTCCGGCCGAAGTTCTAGCGGTAGGTTGGGCCGCGAATTGGCCCTCCGTGCTCTCAGTCGGAACACTCTCCCTCTGAGTGAAGGTATCCAGGCTACGTGGCTGGCTCACCCGGGATGAGGTGGATGGCCCCGTCTGGAATGAACAGCTGCCAGCTCTTATCCCGCGCCACGCCGAGTGAGCGGTAGGCCTGGCGCGGCAGGTCCACCACCATGCCGGCGGCCGGCCTGGTGCCTATCTGGAAGTGCAGCCTCGCGGTAAGACCCAGTTGGCGTTCACGCTCAATGGTGCCGGACAGGAGAGCGCCGCGGCCAAGCTCCGCCCGCCCCCGATCCTTGCGGATGACGCGGATGTCCTCCGGCCGGATGCAGGCCCAGTACTGACAGCGCGGCTGCACGACGCAACCCGCCACCTGTAACTCCAGCTCCGTACCCACCAAACGCACGCTATCGGGTCCGCTGGCGGTGACGGGCAGCAGGTTGTCGATGCCCACGAGGCGCGCCACCTCCAGGCTCAGCGGGCGGTGGAACACCTCATCGCGTGGGGCAAGCTGCAGCACCCGGCCCTGCCCGAACACGGCGATATCATCCGCCAGCATGTACGCCTCTTCCAAGTCGTGCGTCACGAACACCCAGCCGAAATCGAGCCGTTCCTGCAGAGACAACATCTCCTCTCGCAGCACCGCCCGCACCGGTGTATCCAGCGCGGAAAACGGCTCATCCAGCAGCAGCAGACGCGTTCGCGTGGCCAGCGCCCGCGCCAGCGCCGCCCGCTGCTGCTCGCCGCCGGACAGCTCGCCCGTGTACCGCCCCCCGTACCCGGCCAGGTGCACCTGCGCCAGCAGCTCCTCCACGCGCCGCTGGCGCTCCCAGCCAGGCAGTCGCCGCAGGCCGTAGCCCACGTTGCCTGCCACCGTCAGATGGGGAAACAGCGCCGCGCTCTGCGGTACATAGCCGATGCCGCGCCTCTCCGGCGCCACGTTCACGCCCAGGGCAGCGTCGAACAGTGTCGTCCCCTCCACCCGCACCAGGCCCTGGGTTGGCTGCTCCAACCCAGCGATGGTGCGCAGCGTAACGCTCTTGCCAGATCCCGATGGGCCAAACAGCACCAGCCGCTGAGCGGCCGTCTCCAAACGTACGGCCAGCTGAAAGTTGCCTAGCTCCAGCGCCAGGTCCACCTCCAACGCGAACGGTCTGACTGCGCCTCCAGGCGCTCGCGGCTTCACCTGTCCCAAGGGAGCAGCCGCTGCCGCACTTGAAGTAACGCGCCCGCCCGAGCCAAGCTCGTGCGATCCGCCATGAGGATTATCAGTTACGACGATAATCCTGCTTAGCTCTTACCAGCGCAATCAACGCAATCGGAGCCATCCGAACGCCAGCCGGCGTGAGATGGGAGGGTGAAGCTCATCGGCCGGGCAATCCGAAACTGCTGAACCAGACAGCAGACGAGTGGCATCGTGGATCAGCCATGGATTCGCGTGGCCGAGCTGGTCAGCGGCGCCGCGGCCCTGCTCGCCATCGAAGCCAGAATCTCGGCCACGATGCTGACCGCGGTTTCCTCGGGCGTGGCCGCCCCGATGTCCAACCCTACCGGCCCATGCAGCCGCGCGATCAGCGCCTCCTCCACTCCCAGCGTAGCCAGCCGTTCGCGGCGACCGGTCTGCGTGGTCCGCGACCCCAGCGCGCCCACGTAACCGACGCCCTGCCGCAGCGCGCTGGCCAGTATCTGCGCATCAATCGTCTTGTCATGGGTCAGGAGGACCAGTGCGTCCGAAGCACGCAGCCCTCCCACGAGCGCCTCAGCCTGGGTCAGGCCATCCACAGTGGAACTGCGCCAGTCCAGCAGCCTGGCCTGCGCCGCTAGCGCATCGGCGAGAGATGCGCGCCCCACCACCACCAGGTGCACCCGAGGGGCGAATACCTCCACCAGCAGTTGGCCACTGCCCTGCTCCACTACCTCCGCGCACGTCCGCGTATGGCGCAAGAGCTCGCGGGCGCGGGCCACGCCGGACTCCGCGAGTTCGCTATCACCCAGCTGGCCCGCTGCCTCGTCGCCCTCGCGCAGCAACACGCAGCCCTCGCCATGCAGCCCGCTCACCAGCGCCAGCCGCCGGCCCTGCTCTACAGCCGTCCAGACAGCCGGCGGCAATGCACTCGTCCGCTGCAACACCACCTGCGCCGACCCGCCGCAGCCCAACCCGGCCGCTATCGCGTCGTCGTTCCCGATGGTCACGTTGAACGTGCGCGTCTGAGCCGGCCGGTCAGCCAGCAACGCCAGCCACTCTCGCCGAAGCGTGTCGTCGGCCACGCCGGACAGCAGCGCGCCCCGATGTTCGCCGCCCTCGACCAGTGCCATCACTGCGCCATCCGTGCGGCTGCCGAAGCCTTGGATGGCTGCCACTCGGGC
>DATKQD010000199.1:0-6091 GCA_035532895.1 Chloroflexota bacterium | reverse complement strand
ACCTACCAGTGGCGGAGTTACGCGGATGATTGCCGATCTGCAGCCCATCCTCAATCGTTTCCTGGCGCTGGAAGGGGTCGGCCTGGCGCTGGTTGTTGGCAGCGACGGCCTGGTGATCGAAAGCGCCGGCAGCCATGAGTACGACGTGGACGCCGTCGGCGCCATTGCCACCAGCAGCCTCGGCGCCAGCCAGGTTCTGGCGCAGGAGGTGACTCGCGGGCATCTGGTGCAATCGATCCTCGAATTCGAACGCGGACTGGTGATTATGGAGCCGATAGGCGAGGCTGGCATTCTGCTGGTGCTGGCGAAGTCCGCCTCGAGCATCGGCCAGGTGCGATTGGTGGCGCGGCGCGAACGCGCGGCCCTGACGGAGGCGCTCGAGTCGTGAGGGCGCTTATCTCGGTCTACGATAAGACCGGGATAGCGGAGTTCGCCACACAGCTTGCCGCTCTGGGCGCGGAGCTCGTCTCCAGCGGCGGCACCGCGGCTACATTGCGCGCCGCCGGGCTGAGCGTGCTTGATGTGGCCAGCGTCACCAACTTCCCTGAGATCCTGGACGGGCGCGTCAAGACGCTCCACCCCGCCATCCACGCTGGCATCCTCGCGCGGCGCGACAGCCAGGAGCACCTGGCTACGCTGGCGGAGCACGGCATTGTGGCCATCGATCTGGTCGTGTCGGACCTGTATCCCTTTCGCGCCGAACCATCCATCGAGCAGATCGACATCGGCGGAGTGGCCCTCATCCGCGCCGCGGCCAAGAACCGCGAGTTTGTGACGATCGTCGTGGACCGTGCCGATTACGAGCCGGTGTTGGCCGAGATCAAGCTGTACGGCGCCGTCACCGAGCCTACCCGGCGGCGGCTGGCCGCCGTTGCCTTTGGGTTGACCGCTACCTACGATGCGCACATCGCGGCCTGGCTCAACCGGCAGGAGGAGCGGCTCTTCCCCGCCCGCCTGGCCGTGCCGCTCGAGCGCACACGCGATCTGCGCTACGGCGAGAATCCCCACCAGCAGGCCGCCTTCTACCAGCTCGAACGTCCCGGCGCCGGGTACCCCAGCATCGCCGGGCTCAAGCAGCTGCACGGGCCGGAACTGAGCTTCAACAACCTGCTCGATGTGGACGCGGCCATCCAGGTCGCGTCTGCCTTCAGCGAGCCGACCATCGCCCTCATCAAGCATGGCAATCCCTGCGGCCTAGCCACGCGCCCACGCCTGCTCGATGCCTACCGCGAGGCGCTGGCAGGCGATCCGGTCTCGGCCTACGGTGGCATCCTCGGCGCGAACCGGCCGCTGGATCTGGAGACGGTAGCGGCCATGGCCAAATCCTTTGTGGAGGTAATGGTCGCGCCCGGCTACGCGCCCGATGCGCTGGAGCGACTCGCCAAACGCGCGCGAACGCGCGTGCTGGAGGCGCCGGGGAATTGGGCCGAGCAGCCATCGCCCTACCAGGATCTGGATCTGCGCCGCGTCCGGGGCGGTGTGCTGGTGCAGACGCTGGACTTCGACTCGCCCGACCTTGGCTTTCAGGTGGCCACGCGAGCACAGCCCACCCCCGAGCAGCGGCGCGATCTGCTCTTTGCCTGGAAGGCTATCCGCCACGTCAAGTCCAACGCCATCGTGCTGGTGCGTGACTGCGCGTTGCTGGGCGTCGGGGCAGGCCAGCAAAGCCGCGTGGGCGCGGTGGAAATCGCGATTGGCAAAGCGGGCGATCGCGCCCAGGGAGCGGTCCTGGCTTCGGATGCCTATTTCCCCTTCGCGGATAACGTGGAGGCCGCGGCGAAGGGTGGCGTGAGCGCCATCATCCAGCCGGGTGGGTCCATACGTGATGCCGAGTGCATCGATGCGGCGAACGCGGCGGGCCTGGTGATGGTCTTCACCGGCGAGCGCCATTTCAGGCATTAGCGCCGGCGCCGCCCGCCCATCACTTCATTCTGAGAAGTATTGGCGCCAAAGCTGCGATAATAGACCTTGACCATGTCTGAGCTTGCCCTAATGCCGTCCCCCCCACGGTTCCGCGTGGCCGTCCTGTCCGTACACACCTCACCCCTGGCGAGGCTGGGCAGCCGCGATGCCGGTGGCATGAACGTCATCATCCGGCGGCTGGCGGAGCAGCTAGGCAGCATGGGCGCAGGCGTGGACGTGTTCACCCGCCGCTCGGAATCACACGGGCCCAGCGTGGTGCCGTTTGCCCGCAACGCCCGGCTCGTCCAGATCAAGGCCGGCCCGCCGCGCTACGTAGCCAAGCAGAAACTGGAAGAGTATCTGCCCCAGTTCGTTACCGGCGTGAAGCGCTTCGCGGACGGCGAGTCCCAGGGCTACGACCTGGTCCACAGCCACTACTACTTGTCAGGCTGGGCGGGCAGCGTCCTCGCCCACTGCTGGCGCCTGCCGCACGTGCAGAGCTTTCACACGTTGGCCCGGGTGAAGGACGCGGTGCTGCCACACGCCGCCTCCGCCGAAGCGGAACGTCGCGCCGCCATTGAAGCGCACGTGATGGCCACGGCCGATCGCGTGATCGCCGCCAGCGCCACCGAGCGGCAGGAGATGGTGGACTTCTACGGCGCGGCGCCGAGCAAGGTCACCGTCATCCCACACGGGCTGGACCTGGCCCTTTTCCGCCCATTGGACCGTGAAGCGGCCAAACAGCGCCTGGGCGTAAGTGGCCGGCCGGTGTTGCTCTTCGTGGGCCGCATGGATCGGATCAAGGGCGTGGAGACCCTGCTGCGCGCCACGTGCGAGCTGCTGCGAGCGCAGCCAGCCTGCGAGCTGAGGCTGCTCATCGTCGGTGGCGACCGGCAGGTGCGCGTGCTGGATGATGCCGCGCGCGAGCTGCTGCGGCTGAGGGCGCTAGTGGCTGAGCTGGGCCTGCGCGAAACCGTGAAGTTCATTGGTCCGCGGGAGCAAGCGGATCTGCCCGTGCACTACGCGGCGGCGGACGTGTGCGTGGTGCCCTCGTACACGGAATCATTCGGCATGGTAGCGCTGGAGGCCATGGCCTGTGGAACGCCCGTGGTGGCGGCCAACGTAGGCGGGCTGCGCTCCACCGTGGTGCATGGCGAAACCGGCTTCCTGGTGCAGGGGCGCGATCCCGCGCGCTTTGCCGCGTACATCGCCGAGTTGCTGGCCTCGCCCGAGCTCTGCGCGCGCTTTGGCCGCAATGGCGTGGAGCGGGCGCAGCGCTACCAGTGGCCGGTTGTGGCCCGGCAGCTCCACACGACCTACCTGTCGCTTATCAGCAGCCCTGCGCTGGCCACTGCCGTCTCCTGACGGCCGGGCCACTCGCGTCGCGCCTGTCGATCAAGCCCGGCCAGGTTCGGCCGAACATCAGGTCAGGGACGCGAAACCGTGCAGATCGGCCAACAATCCCATTACGGCCACGATAGTTTGATCTGCTGCCAGCGGGTAGGTAGAATGCCCGCGCGGGGAGACACACCAGCACCGGAGGGAAGAGCCTGAAGATTCTGATCGTGGCCGCCGAGGCCGTACCTTTTGCCAAGGTAGGCGGCCTGGCGGATGTTGCCGGGGCGCTGCCCAAGGCGCTGCAACGGCTCGGGCACGATGTGCGGGTGGTCATCCCCAAGTACCAACGCATTCAGGACGAGCAGTTCGGCCTCACCACCATCGTGCCGCACCTGCCGGTGCCCATGAACTCGCACCACGAGCCAAGCTGCATCAAGCAGGGCCGCATCCCGCTCGCCGGTGAACGCGACATCCCCGTGTACCTGGTGGAGAACGAGCGCTATTTTGGGCGCGAGGGCGTGTATGGATATCCGGACGATGGCGAGCGCTTCGTCTTTTTCTCCCGGGCAGCTCTGGAACTGTTGCCGGCTATCGGCTGGCTGCCTGACGTCGTGCACTGCCACGACTGGCACACCGCCGTCGTACCCAATTGGCTCAAAACCGTGTACCGGGACGATGCCCGTTACCACCACATGGCCACGCTGCTGACCATCCATAACCTGGCCTATCAGGGCGTCTTCGGCCACCGCGTGCTGGAGGTCGCCGGGCTGGAGCCATTCGACTTCCTGGTACCACGCCAGCAGGACGATGGCCAGCAGGTGGACCTCCTGGCGCGCGGCCTGCACTTTGCCGATGCCATCAGCACGGTCAGCGAAACACATGCGCGGGAGATTCTGACCGAGGAGTTCGGCCAGGGCATGGATAGCCTGCTCCGCGGCCGGCAAGATCGCATCTTCGGCATCCTCAACGGCCTGGATGAGGACGAGTTCGACCCTATGGTCGATGGTCGAGTGGCCGCTGTCTTTGGGCCGGACAGCACCAGCCGCCGAGCGGAGAACAAACTCGCGCTGCAGCGCGAAGCCAACCTGCCGATGAACCCACGCATCCCACTCATTGGCATGGTGTCGCGGCTGTCCACGCAGAAGGGCTTCGACCTGCTGGCCGAGATTCTCGAGCCGCTGCTGCGACAACCGGTACAACTCGCCATCCTCGGCACAGGCGAGCAGCGCTTCCACGACCTGCTCCTGGCCGCTCAGAAGCGGCACCCCAACCTGGCAGTCTTCCTCACCTTCAGCACACGGCTGGCGCAGAAGATTTATGCCGGCAGCGACATGTTCCTCATGCCGTCACGCTTCGAGCCCTGCGGCCTGGGACAACTGGTGGCCATGCGCTACGGCAGCGTCCCGATCGTTCGGCGCACGGGCGGCCTGGCTGACACCGTACAGGACTTCGATGCCTCCGCCGGCGAGGGCAGCGGCTTCGTGTTCGACAGCTACGACCCGATGGAACTCTTCGCCGCCATCATCCGCGCCACCGAAACCTACAAGCACCGCGATCTGTGGCGCCGTCTCCAGCGCCACAACATGCAGCGCGACTTCTCCTGGCCCACCTCCGCCGCGCGCTACGCCGCCGTCTACGAGCAAGCCGTCGCCTTCCAGCGAGCCGACGCTCTGCGAGCAGGCTAGCCGCTCGATCCGAATGCGCGCGGTCCATCCCAAGAGCTTGGGTGCCCCCGACGGAATTCGAATCCGTGTCGCGGCCTTGAAAGGGCCGTGTCCTAGGCCTCTGGACGACGGGGGCGAAGCTTCTGGAGTATACTCCGGCACGTCTGGAAGCCGGGCTTCGGCGCCTCATTTGAATGCGCATCCCGTGCGCAGCTGATCGCGTGCTCTACCTCATCGCCACGCCCATCGGCAACGTGGCCGATATCTCGCTGCGCGCCCTGGAGGTGCTGGCACGATTGGACGTGCTGGCCAGCGAGGACACGCGCAAAACCGGCATGCTGCTGGCCAGGCACGGCATCAAGGCGCGGCAGATGTCGTTCCACGAGCATAACGAGCGAGCTGCCGGACAGAAGATCATGGGCCTGCTGGCCGAAGGCAAGGATGTGGGGCTGGTCACGGACGCCGGCACGCCCGGAATCTCCGATCCGGGCTACTCGATCGTCCACCAGGCTCTTGCTGCCGGCGTGCCGATCAGCATGCTGCCCGGGCCGTCGGCCTTCGTGATGGCCGTGGTGCTTTCAGGCCTGCCGGTGCACAGCTTCACCTTCCGTGGCTTTCCGCCGCGGCGCAGCGGGCCCCGCCGCCGCTTCTACGCCGAAGACGCCGCCTCACCGCATACGCTGGTCTTTTACGAGAGTCCTTACCGGCTGGCCGCGAGCCTGGAGGACGCCCTGGCCGTGTACGGCGATCGCCGCTGCGCCCTGGCCAACGACCTCACCAAGCATTTCGAGAGCGTGGAACGCGGCCTCCTCTCAGCGGCACTGGCCACGGTTCGGGATCAAACCCCCAAGGGTGAATTCACGCTCGTCATCGAGGGCCTGCCTGGCGCTGCGAGATCGGCCGACGAAACGTTGAGCACACCCCAGGCGAGAATCCACTGAGCGCTCCGCCCGCGGCTTCTTCTCCCGGCCGGGGAGGGCGAAGTGAAGCCGGCGCTCCAGGTACGGCTGGCCAGGGAGGCCCGGAAACGGACGGCGGTCTCGATGTGCCGGCTGGCCGCATTGCGTACCCCGCCTTTCTGCCGGACGCCACCTTCGGCGTGGTGCGCAGTCTGGACGCGGCCGATCTGGACCTCTGCGGCGTGCCGGGACTGGTCATGAGCACCTTTCACCTCATGCGCAGCCCGG
>DATKQD010000198.1:0-21081 GCA_035532895.1 Chloroflexota bacterium | reverse complement strand
ATGGCGCTTTGCAGCCGGCGCGCCGCGACCGCGTACTCGCCGCGGATGTAGATGTAGCCGCGAGTGGCGCCGACAGCGAAGCCAGCGATGACCAGCGCCTCCAGTATGGCGAAGGGGTCCTCTTCCATCAGCTTGCGGTCTTTGAACGTGCCTGGCTCGCTCTCGTCGGCGTTGCAGACGACGTATTTGCTGGGGGCATCTGCCGCGGCCACCGCGGCCCACTTGCGGCCACATGGAAAGGCTGCGCCGCCACGCCCTACTAGACCGGACGTTTCCAGCTCCTCGATCACCCGCCTCGGCCCCAGCTGGCGCGCCTTCTCCATGGCAGCCAGGCCGCCCGCGTTCTTATAAGCGGCTAAGCGATCCGGATCGACCTGGCCACAGCGGGCAAGCAAGAAATTGGCGGCGGGCACCTACGACGCCCCCGCCAGCTCGGCCACGCGCTCCGGTGTCAAGTTGCACACGGCCTCCTCGCCCACCAGCGCTGCCGGTGCGCGGTCGCACTGCCCCAGGCAGGGGAACCACTGCCACGAGGCGTTCGGAACCTGCTCGAGGGCCTGCGCGATGCGCCGAGCGCCCGCCAGCAAGCAGGGAACGCTGCCGCACAGGCGGATGGCCTTGGGCGCGCTATCCGTGGTATTGAGCAAGGCGTAGAAACTGGCCACGCCATAGACGTCGGAGAAGGGCAGGCCGACCCGCTCCGCCGTATAGCCGAGCGCGCCCTTGGTGAGCCGGCCCAGTCGCGCCTGAAGCGCCAACAGCAGCGGCAGCAGCTGGCTCCGCTCGAAGGTGGAAAAGGATCCGCTCATTGTGGCGTCCACAACCTGGCGCTCGGCGGATGTTGCCGTTGAGCTGGGGCGAGGAGCTTCGCCGACCATTTGCCGGCGCCGCCGGACCTCCGAACGGTCAAGCATTGGCGCGGGCGACCAGCGGCTCCGCGGCGGCTATCGCGCGGCCAACCAGGGCGAGGGCTACGGCTGTGGCTTTGAACTCGGCGGTACCCGACGCCGGATCCGTCGCTTCGATAGTCAGGAAGTTCGTGGGCGCTTGATCCGGGAAGTGCAGGGTCATGAACAGCAGGCCTTGCGAGACACCAGAATCGATGCGCGCCCGAAGCGTGACTTCGCCGCGGCGGGACGTGACCCGAACCTGATCACCTTCGTGAATGCTGTACTCGGCGGCGTCCGCGGGATGGATGTGGACCACTTCTTCCTGGCGGCGAGCCGAAGGATAGAAGCGCGTCTGCACACCGGTGTTGAAAAACTCCAACCGCCGGCCAGTAGTCAGCACGAAGGGATAGGCGTCATCCACGGGCTCCGCCACCGGAGCGTAATCCGTGGGCCGGAAAGCCACCTTGGGCTCGACCACCGTCTCCCACAAACGGGTATGGAGGACGGGGCTGCCAGGGTGCGACTCATCGGGGCAGGGCCACTGCAGCCCGGCGTGCTCGTGCAGGCGCCGGTAGGTCATGCCACCGAACATGTGTGGCGCCAGGGATCGCACCTCGTCCCACACTTCCTCGGACGAGCCGTAGCGCCAGTCGTGGCCCATACGGCGGGCGAGGTCTTTCAGGATGTCGCAATCGTCCCGAGCATTGCCTGGTGGGTCCAGCAGCTTGCGGCCAAGCTGGACCCGCCGTTCGCTGTTGGTGAAGGTGCCGCTGCTTTCGATCCAGGCCGCGCTGCCCGGCAGCACGACATCGGCCAGCTCGGCGGTGGCCGTCATCGTGATGTCCTGCACGACCAGCACATCCAGGTTGGCGAACAGGCGCCGGACGCGGTGCGCATCCGCGTCAGACTGGACGGGGTTCTCGCCTATGACGAACAGGCCTCGCAGGTCACCGCGCTCCATCGCGTGCATCATGGCCGTCTGGTGCATGCCAGGCTCGGGTTGAATAGTCACGCCCCACGCTTCCTCAAAGCGCTTGCGCCGCTGGTCATCGCCCACGTGCTGAAAGCCGCAGAGGCGATCCGGAATGGCGCCCATGTCTCCGCCCCCCTGCACGTTGTTCTGCCCCCGCAACGGCGCCAGGCCGGAGCCTGGCCGGCCAACGTGGCCAGTCAGCAACGCCAGGTTGATGAGGGCGAACACGTTGTCCGTGGCGTTGTGGTGCTCCGTGATGCCCAGCGTCCAGCAGAGCATGGCACTGCCGGCGGCTGCGTACAGCCGGGCCAGCTCGCGAATCTGGTTGGCGGCGATGCCGGTCAACGGTTCGGCGTATTCCGGCGTGTACTGCTCCACCCTGCGCCGGTACGCGTCGAAGTCCACGGTAGCGCGTTCAATGAAGTCGCGCCGCTCCAAGCCCTCCTCAATGATCACGTGGCCGACCGCGTTGGCCAGTGCGATGTCGGAGCCGACCTTGATGGGCAGGTGCACGTGGGCGGCCTCCGCCGAGAGCGTGCGGCGCGGATCAATAACTACCAGCTTCGCCCCATTTTTGATGCCCTGCAGCATGTGCAGGAACATGACCGGGTGCGTCTCACGTGCATTTGAGCCCCACAGGATGATGAGCTGAGTGGTTGTGAGGTCCGTATAGGAACCCGTACCACCCCCGCTGCCGAACACTGTCCCCAGACCGGAGACGCTGGGAGCGTGTCAGGTACGGTTGCAGCTGTCGACGTTGTTGGTGCCCATGACGGCCCGAGCGAACTTGCCGGCGAGGAAATTCAGCTCATTGGTCGACTTGGAGCAGCTGTAGCAGCCGAAGGCATTGGCTCCATGCTCGGCCTTCAGCCGGCTGAAGCGCTCGGCAACGATCTTCAGGGCCTCATCCCACCCCGCCTCCACCAGCTGCCCGTCGCGGCGAACGAGGGGCTGGGTCAATCTGCGGTTCTGCCGTTCGGCTGACTCTGCCATACCGGGATGCTAGTCCAAGGCGAGCCATTACGTCAAAGTGCAAAAGGGCGTCTAACGCAGTAGTAATGCTTAATGAGGAACGGCTTTGCTCCCTCGAACCGATGGCCTCGGGCGGCCTAGAATTACCCACGCTATGGACAAAGTTCGCATCCAACCGGCCGGCATCAAGGATCCGGAGCGCTACAGCCTGGGCTGGAAGCTCGGCAACACCGTCTACCTGGCTGGCGCCATCGGCTACAACGAGGACGGCAGCCTGTCGCCCGACATTCGGGTGCAGACGCAGCGCGCCTGGGATCGGCTGGCCGCTGTGCTACGGGAAGCTGGCGGCAGCCTGCGCGACATCGTGAAGGTGACGGTCTACCTCACGGACATGCGCTACCAGCAAGCCCAGGGCGAGGTTCGCGCCGCCCTCTTTCCGCCCGGCACGCCACCTGCCAGCACACTGGTGCAGTGCGTGGCCCTGGCCGAGCCCGCCGCGCTCATAGAGATCGAAGGCATCGCCGTCCTGGATCGTTGAGCACACTGCTGTGAACGAGCTGTGTGACCTCGGCGCGGCGGATGCGCGGCGGCTCATCGGCGCGCGCGAGATATCACCGGTCGAGCTGCTGGACAGCTGCTTGGGACGCATCAGCGCGGTAAATCCGGCGGTGAACGCGCTGGTCACGCTCTGTGAAGAGCGGGCATGGGCCGAAGCCCAGGCGGCCGAGCGTGCCGTGCTCGCCGGGGACGAGCTGGGCCTGCTGCACGGTCTGCCCATCGGCATCAAGGATCTGCAGGAAACGGCAGACGTACGCACCACCTTCGGGTCGCCCATCTTCGCGGATAACGTCCCCCTGCGCGACGAGCGGCTGGTCGCCGCGATCCGGCAGGCCGGCGGCATTGTGCTGGGCAAAACCAATACCCCCGAATTCGGAGCCGGCGCCAACACGGTGAATCCCGTGTTCGGGGCGACGCGCAACCCGTTCGATACGCGGCTCACCTGCGGCGGCTCGTCCGGAGGGTCGGCGGTGGCGCTGGCGACAGGGATGCTGCCGCTGTGCACGGGTTCGGACACCGGCGGATCGCTGCGCGTGCCCGCGGCTTTCTGCGGCGTGGTGGGTTACCGGCCGTCACCGGGCCTGATACCCAGCGAGCGACGACCCCTGGGCTGGACGCCCATCACCGTGCAGGGACCCATGGCTCGCTCTACCGAGGATGTCAGGCTGCTGCTGCGCGCCATGACCTCCGCCGACAGCCGCGATCCACTGGCCGGCCGCGCCAGCCAATGGTCCACCAGCGGCGAGGACGAGGCGGACCTCAGCCGTCTGCGCATCGCCCTGTCGGACGACCTTGGCGGCGCCCCGCTGGATGTTCCCATCCGGGAGACGTTCCACGCACGCGTACAGTCACTGGCGAGCGTTGTTCGCTCGTGCGACTGGACCTCGCTGGATCTCTCGTCCGCGGATCGCGCCTTCGCCGTGACGCGCGCCCAGAATTTCCTGGCCGCTTATGGCGAGCACTACGAGCGGCGGCGCGACCAGCTGGGCCGCTACGTTGTCGCCAACTATGAGGAAGGGCTGGCCATGACGGCGGCAGACGTGGCGCAGGCCCATGTCGCCGCCACCCGCCTGTATCGAACGCTGGAGGCGCTTTTCGAGGAAGTGGACCTGCTCATCAGTCCCACGGTCGGCGTCGCCCCCTTTCCCATCGAGCAGGGCTACGCGCAGCGCGTTGGCGGCCGCGATCTGCCCACCTACTACGCCTGGCTGGCACCCACGTACTACCTTTCGCTCACCGGCCAGCCCTGCCTTGCCCTGCCCTGCGGCCTGGCCCCTGGCGGCACGCCCCTTTCCCTGCAGCTCTGCGCGCGCGCCGGCGCCGATCGCTTCCTGCTGGCCGCCGCTCAGGCCCTGGAGCGCCACCTCGCCCGCGACCCGGGGACGGCCCGCCCCGCGCCCGACCTCGATCGCCTCCGCACCCCAGCCTGACCCAGGGGCGGCCGCCCCGATGAAATCACCATCAGATGGAGAGCGCTGCCCGCCAAACCAGGGCCAGGAAGCGTGTGCTAGAGTGCGGGCACACGCCACATTCAACGTTGTTGCCAGAGGAGTCGGGAGATGCTGAGCCGCGCAGATAACCAGCTCATTACCCAGGTAGGGCCAGGGACGCCGATGGGTGAGGTGTTCCGCCGCTACTGGCTGCCGGCCATGCTTTCCACCGAGCTGCCCGAGCCGGATTGTGCGCCGGCGAAGGTGCGCCTGCTGGGCGAGGACCTGGTGGCCTTCCGCGCCACCAGTGGCAAGGTAGGCGTCATCGAAACGTGGTGCCCACACCGCAATGCCAACCTCTACTGGGGCCGCAATGAGGAGGAGGGCCTGCGCTGCATCTACCACGGCTGGAAGTTCGCCGCGGATGGGCAGTGCGTGGACATGCCCAACGAGCCGCCCACCAGCCGCTTCGCCGAGAAGATCCGGGTCAAGGCCTACCAGGCGGAAGATCGCGGCGGCGTGATCTGGATCTACATGGGCGCCCGCGAAGACACGCCGCCTCTACCCGATATGGAGTGGATGCGGCTGCCCGCGGACCATCGCGTGGCGTCCAAGCGCATGCAGTACTGCAACTGGTTGCAGAACCTGGAGGGTGAGGTCGATTCCTCGCACGTCTCTTTCCTGCACAGCACCCTCGGAGCCGATGGCCAACGCGCGGTCGGCGGCAACGGCGATACGCACCCCGTGTTCAGCGTGCTGGAAACGGCTTGGGGATTGGCGATCGCCGCCCGGCGCGATGCTGGCCCGGATCAGTATTACTGGCGCATCACGCCCTACATGCTGCCCAGCTTCACTATCGTGCCGGGGCCGATGGGCTACACGGGGCAGGGACCCGCGGGCGGCAGCTACATCTTCACTGGCGCGGTGCCCGTGGACGATACCAACATGATCGGCATGACCGTGTTCTTCAACCCCGAGGGCGCCATTCACATGGGGCCGGCGGTAGAGACAGACGAGCACTTTAACCCCGTCCAGAACAAAGCCAACGAGTACGGGATCAGCCGCGCCGACCAGAAGACCAAGTCCTTCACCGGCATCCCCGGCATTCGCGTCCAGGATATGGCCGTTCAAGAGGACCAGAAGGGCCCTATCTCCGATCGGACCACCGAGCATCTGGGCACCAGCGACCTGGGCGTCATCGCCACGCGGCAGCGGCTCCTCAAGCAGCTCAAGGGGCTGCAACAGGGTGCGGAGCCGGCCGAGCCACGCAATCCGCAAGCGTTCAACATCCGCTCGCTGGCCATGACCGCGGATCGCGCCATCCCTTGGCAAGAACTCATGGAGCGGCACATGGTGCGGCGCGAGCCGCCCGTGCAGGCCGGCACGCGGCTGGTGGAGGGCTAGAGGCGAGGATGTCCTGCCCCCGCCTGTGGCATCCCAGCCGCGGGGCCAGCGCGTGAGCGAGTCGATGCTCCCGCTCGACCACATTAAGGTTATAGACCTGACGCGGGCCCGCTCGGGGCCCACCTGCGTGCGCTTGCTGAGCCAGATGGGCGCGGACGTCATCCAGATTGAGGTCCCCGGCACGGAAGAAAACATCATGACCGGCCGGCATCACTACGATTACCAGAACCTGCACGTCAACAAGCGCAACCTCACGCTGAACCTCAAAACGGAAGCGGCGCGCCAGGTGCTGCTGCGGCTGGTCCAGCGCTCAGACGTGCTGGTGGAGAACTTCCGGCCGGATGTAAAGCACCGGCTGAAGATCGACTACGACACGCTGGCTGAGGTCAACCCGAGGCTGGTTTACGCCAGCATCTCCGGCTTCGGCCAAACTGGGCCGGATCGTGACCGGCCGGGGCTGGATCAGATCGCACAGGGCATGTCCGGCGTGATGACGGTAAATGGCGCGCCCGGCGGTGGGCCGATGCGGGTGGGTTTGCCCATCGCCGACTTGAGCGCCGGCTTCATGGCGGCTTACGGCGTGGCTGTGGCGCTGCTCGAGCGCGAACGCTCCGGTCGCGGACAGTGGGTGCACACCTCGCTGCTGCAGGCGATGATCCACACCATGGAGTTTCAGGCGGTGCGCTGGCTCATGGCGGATGAAGTCCCTCAGCAAGTCGGTAACAACCACCCTATTCAGGCACCCACCGGAGTGTATCAGGCGAGCGACGGCAGGATAATCATCCAGGCGGCAGGCCAAACCATGTTCACCCGGCTGTGCAATGCCATCGAAGCGCCGGAATTGCTTGCGGATCCTCGCTTTGCCAATATGCGCGACCGCTTCACCCATCGCGCTGTGCTGGACGCCGAGATTGACAAGCGCATCGGCATGCGCACCATGGCGGACTGGATGCGCCTCCTGGCCGAGGTGGGTGTCCCGGCCGGGCCCATCCTCAATGTGGAGCAGTGCTTTGAGAACGAGCAAGTGCAAACGCTGCCCGTGCGCGCCATGGTGCATCACCCCATGCTGGGGGACATTACGCTCATGGGGCCCGGAGTGAATCTGGCACGCACGCCGGCCAGCATTCGCACCCCCGCACCGGAGCAAGGGCAGCACACGGCTGAGATCCTGTCCGAGATCGGCTACAGCGAGGCCGAAGTGGCGGCGCTCCAGCAGCAGGGAGCCGTCTAGGCGCTCACTAGGCCCCGATTGGCAGCTCAACCATGCGGGCGCACGGGCGAGCCGCGGACGCGGAGGGCGCCCTTACGCTCAGCTCGCCAGGGGAGAGGAACCGTCTTGTAGGTCGCGGAGCATCCTCGCTGTCTGCTTCTTGCGCTATGCGGTAGGCGGGTCCGGTGGACTTCGCAAGGTGCGCTTTCGGCCTAGTTTGCCCCGTTTGGGGCGCTTGGCCGGTGCTAGAATGGCGGCGCATGTCTGATCTCCTGGCGGTGATCATGGCGGCAGGCCAGGGGACCCGGATGAAGTCGCGTCTCCCCAAAGTCCTTCATCGTGTTGCCGGGCGGGCAGCCGTGGATTACGTGGTGCAGGCCGCGGCCGAAGCCGGTGCCAGCAGGATGGTCGTGGTTGTGGGCCACGAGGCGGATCAGTTGCGCGAGCATTTCCAGGGTCAACCGCTTGAGTTGGTGGAGCAGCGGCAGCAGCTTGGCTCTGGGCACGCGGTGCAGCAGGCCTTGCCCCTCATTGAAAGCCTGGGAAACTCGGCCGTGGTGGATCGCGTGCTGGTGTTGAATGGGGACGCACCCCTGGTCGAAGGTGAGGCGTTGCGCTGCCTGGCCGAGCATCACACAGCTGCTGGCGCCGAGGTGAGCTTGCTCTCCGCCCTGGTAGCGGACCCAGAGGGATTAGGGCTGGTGCAGCGCGACGCGGCCGGTGTGCGCGTGGTGGAGTGGGCCGACGCGACTGCGGCGGAGCGCGCCGGGCACGAGGTGAACACCGGCCTGTACTGCTTCGATGCGCGCTGGCTGGCCCGAGAGCTGCCGCGCCTGACCCTCAGCCCCAAAGGCGAGTACTACCTTACCGAACTGATTGGCCGCGCCAGGCGCGTGGAAGCCGTGCCGACCACCTGCCTGGATGGCTGCATCGGTGTGGACACGCGCGAGAAGTTGGCCGATGCCGAGCGCGCCATGCAGCGCCGCCTGCGCCGCCGCTGCATGGCTGAGGGCGTCACCCTCATCGACCCCCGGTCGGTGTTTTTCGACGCGGACAGTACTGTGGGGGCCGACAGCATCATCTACCCCAACACGCTGCTGCAACGCAGCCAGGTGGGCGAGGGCTGCACTCTAGGCCCGAACAGTATGCTGCGCGATGCGCACATCGGCCGCGACTGCACGATCCAGTATTCGGTGATCGAGGGGTCGACTGTGGAAGACGACGTGACCGTTGGGCCGTTTTCGCACCTGCGCCCCGGCAGCCTGGTGCACCGCGGCGCGCGGCTGGGCAACTTCGTGGAGATTAAGAATTCCAGCATTGGGGAGGGTACGGACATCCACCACTTCAGCTACACGGGCGACGCGGAAGTTGGCCGCGGCGTGAATATTGGCGCAGGCGCAGTGACGGTCAACCTCAATACGGAAAGCGGCGTCAAATCGCGCACCCGTGTGGGCGATGGCGCGTCCATTGGCTCGGACACCATGCTGGTGGCGCCGCTGGAAGTAGGCGCTGGCGCTGTCACCGCGACTGGCTCGGTAGTCACCCACGATGTGCCCCCCGGCAAGCTGGTAAAGGGCGTGCCGGCCCGCGTGGCGCGCGACGTGCGCCAGAGAGCGCGCTGAATGGACTCGCAGCAGACCAACCACACCTCGGGCCAGGCGATGGTCTTTTCCGGCAGCTCCCACCAGGCCTTGGCTCGCGAGATCTGCCAGCTGCTGGAGCTGCCCTTGTCCCGCGCCTTCGTGGGCACCTTCAACAACGAAGAGACGCGCGTGCAGATCGAAGAGAACGTGCGCGGGGCCGACGTCTTCGTGGTGCAGACCATGTGCAGTCCGGTCGATCACCACATCGTGGAACTGCTGATCATGATCGATGCTTTGCGGCGCGCCTCCGCCGCGCGCGTGACCGCCGTGATTCCCTACTTCGCCTACGCCAAACAGGAGAAGAAGACGGCCGGGCGCGAGCCGATTTCGGCCAAGGTGGTGACCAAGCTCATTGAAACGGTCGGGGCCGACCGCGTGCTCACGTTGGACCTGCACGCCCCCGCCATCGAGGGCTTCTTCGACATTCCCGTCGATCACCTGCGCGCTGCTTCGCTGCTGGCCGGCGTCTTCCGCAAGCTGCCGCTCACGGGCGACCTGGTTGTGGTGTCGCCGGACGCTGGTGGCGTGGCTCGCGCCAACGAGTTTCGAGCAAGGCTGGGCGCGGAAATGGCCATCATCTCCAAGACACGCCCCACTACGGATGTGACCGAAGTGCTGGATATGGTGGGCGACGTGCGCGGCAAAAGCGCCGTGATTGTAGATGACATGATCTCCACCGGCAGCACGCTCATGGTTGCCGTGGACGAGCTGTGCAAGCGGGGTGCGAGCGAGGTGTACGCCTGCGCCACCCACGCCGTGTTCGCCGGTCAGGCGGTGCAGCTGATCGAGAAGTCGCCCCTCAAGGGTGTGATCACGACCGATACCTTGCCGGTGCCGGGCGAGCGGCGCAACAGCAAGATCCATGTACTCACGGTCGCCCCCCTGCTGGCCCAGGCAATCGAGCGCATTCATGACAATCGCTCGGTGAGTGAGCTGTTCAATTAGCCCGCGGCCGGTTATGCTCCAGAGTGATGGGCGCGGGCGCAGCCGGCCGTCCCTCCGCTGAGGGCAGCCCCCTTCCCGGTTGATTCCGTGAGCTCTGACGGCACCTCATGGCAGATCGTGGCGCTGGTACTGTGCCTGCTGCTGGCGGCCTTCGCCTCGCTGGCGGAAACATCGCTGACGTCGCTCGGCAAGATCCGAATCCGGCACCTGGCAGAAGAGGGCTCCCGCTCAGCGCGCCTGCTCCTGAACATGTTGGACGATCCCGGACATTTCCTGTCCACCATCCTGGTGGTCAACAATGTGGCGGTCATCGTGGCCAGCACACTCACGACGCTCATCACCGTCAAGGTGTGGCACTTTTCCCCTGCCGATGCCGCCGCCACGGCCATGCTTTCGGTGGTCATCCTCGTCTTCTGCGAGATCACGCCCAAAACCATTGCCATCCGCCGCCCCGAGCGCATTGCCCTTGGGCTGGCACGGCCGGTGCGCGCCGCCTCGTGGTTGCTGGGTTGGCTTATCGCCGTGCTGTCAGCCATTCCGCCGCTGGTGCTGCACCTATTCGGTGCGCCGAATGCGCCCAAGAGCCCCTTCGTCACTGAAGAGGAGATCCGCATGATTGTGGGGACTGCCGAGGAAGAAGGCGTCATCGAGCCGCAGGAAGAGCGAATGATCCACAGCATCTTCGAGTTTGGCGAAACGCCGGTACGCGAGGTGATGGTGCCGCGCGTGGACATGACCACGGTATCGGCCGACACGCCCCTGGTGGAGGTGGTAGACCTCATGCTCCAGGTTGGCCACTCGCGCATCCCCGTGCACCAGGAGACAGTGGACAACATTCTGGGGCTGGTCTTCGACCGCGACCTGTTCAAATACCTGCGGGAAGGGCAAACGGACGTGCCCTTGAAGGACGCGGTGCGGCCGGCGTACTTCGTACCGGAATCGAAGAAGGTAGACGAGCTGCTGCACGAGCTTCAGAAAAAGCGTGTACAGATGGCGCTGGTGGTCGACGAGTACGGCGGCATCGCCGGCCTGGTGACCATCGAGGACATTCTGGAGGAGATCGTCGGGGAGATTCAGGATGAGTTCGATGCCGAAGAGACGTCTATTCAACAGATCAGCGAGGACGAGGCGGAATTCAACGCGCTGCTGAGTGTGGAGGACGTGAACCACCAGCTGGATCTCAGCCTGGATGCGGGTGACGCGGATACGCTGGGCGGTTACGTGTACGCCCACCTGGGCAAAATGCCAGTTACGGGTGACGAGTTTGCCGTGGCGGACGCAGAGTTTACGGTGCAGCTCAAGGTTATCGCCACGGATGGACGGCGCATTCGCAAGGTGCGAGTGCTGCGGCAGCACCGGGCGGATGTGGAGAAACAGGGACAAAACGGCCAGGCCGAGCCAGCTTGAACCCCCACCTCTACGCCACCGAAGCTGTGGTGCTGGAGCGCCGCGACTTCGGGGAAGCGGATCGCTTGCTCACGTTGTATACGCCAGTTCGCGGCAAAGTACGCGCCATTGCCAAGGGATCGCGCCGCACCACCAGCCGGCTGGCCGGCCACGTTGAGCTGTTCACCCACACGCGCGTGCTGCTGGCCAGCGGGCGCAACCTGGACATCGTGACGCAGTGCGAGCTGCTGCGGGGATACGAGCGGCTGCGCGAGGACCTCTGGCGGCTCGCGCTTGGCTACCACGTCGTCGAGCTGGTGAACCGCTTCAGCGAGGAGCGGCTGGAAAACTACGACGTGTGGCAGGCCCTGCTGGAGGTGCTGCACCAGCTCGACGCCGACGATTTCCGGGGCTGCTTGAGCCCGGAACTCTCCGTTCGGCTCTTCGAGCTGCGGCTGCTCAATGCCCTGGGCTACCGCCCTCAGCTGCGCGTCTGCACTGGTTGCGGCAGCGCTCTCGAACCGATCGAGAACTACTTCGCCGCGGCTGTGGGCGGCCTGCTCTGCCCACCCTGCGCTGAGGGCCAGCCCGCGCTCGTACCGGTCGCTGTGGAAACCGTGAAAGTGCTGCGCGTGCTCCAGGATGGCAACCACACCCTGGCTGGCCGACTTCGCTTGCCGCCCGAAACGCTGCCGGAAATGGAGCGCGTGCTGCGGCGCCACATCATCCATGTATTGGAGCACGATTTGCATACGACGCACCTGCTCGACGAGCTGCGTGCGCAGCCGGCCCGGGGCGGGAGATGAGTGCTGCTGTGGACAGCGCGCCGGTGTTCCCCTGGGGCCGGCGCACCTGCCTCATGGCCATCCTGAATGTGACGCCCAACTCCTTTTCGGGCGATGGCCTGGCAGGGGATGTGGAGGCCGCCGTGCAGCGCGCGCGCCAGGCGGCGGCCTCGGGGGCCGACGTCATCGACGTGGGTGGTGAATCCACCGCCTACTACAAGCCGGGCTACGTGCCAGTGACCGAGACGGAGGAGCTGGCGCGAGTGCTGCCGGTGATCGAGCGGCTGGCCGGCGAGCTCGCGGTGCCCATCTCCATTGATACGCGCAAGCCCGAGGTGGCACGGCAGGCGCTGCGTGCCGGCGCAGCCTGGGTGAATAACGTCGAGGCCGTGTGGGACGATGGCGCCATGGCCGCCGTTGCCGCCGAGCATCAGGCGCCACTGGTGATCATGCACTATGGACGCGAGGCCCTCTATACGGATGTCGTCCTTGAAGTGCGCGACTCGCTGGAGCGCGCAGCCGAGCTGGCGCTGGGCCGCGGCGTGTCGCCTGCACGCATCATCCTGGATCCGGGCATCGGCTTCGGCAAGGGAACGCGGCATAACCTCGCCTTGCTGCGCCGGTTGTCCGAGCTGCGCACCTTGGGCTTTCCGCTGCTCATCGGCCCGTCGCGGAAGCGCTTCCTGGGCGAGTTGCTGGGAGGCGCTCCCGAAGGTGAACGCCTTGAGGGCACCGAAGCCGCCGTGGCCGTGGCCATCGCCCACGGCGCCGATGCTGTTCGCGTACATGACGTGGCGCCAGTGGCCCGCATCGTGCGTATTGCGGATGCTATCGTGCGCTCGACCGATGCCGCGAATTGATACGGCCGGACCCGCAAACACCGTCTACCTCGGCCTTGGCAGCAATCTGGGTGACCGGCGGGCGCAGCTGCGAGCAGCTCTCCAGGAGCTCATTCAGGGCCGCATCAGCATTATCGCGGTGTCCTCATTGTACGAAACGCAGCCGGTTGGCTTCGCCGATCAGGGCCTGTTCCTGAACGCGGTGGTCAAGGCAAATACGTGGCTGGAGCCGCGCCAACTGCTGGATTTAGCCAAGAGCATTGAGCGGCGGCTGGGGAGGAAGCCACGTTTTCGCAACGGCCCACGAGAGTTGGACATCGACCTTCTTGTGTACGATGCGCTGCGGCTGCGCGAGCCGGGCTTGGAGTTGCCGCATCCCCGCATGGCAGAACGTGCCTTCGTCCAGATCCCTCTAGCCGAAGTCGATGGTCGGCCACTCGCCCCTAGCTCCGCTGTACGGCTGGTTGAGCCGCCCAGCTGGGCAAGCTTCTAGAATGGTGCGATGGTGGGGGCAACCATTCGGGCGTTCTTAGCGGTCGAGGTCACCGAAGAGGTGCGGCAGGAGATGCGCGCCGTGCAGGACCAGTTCCGCCAGGCGCGGCCGCACGTCAAGTGGGTAGAACCGGAGCTGGCGCACCTGACCCTCAAGTTCCTCGGCCTACTCGACGAGCGGCAGCTAACCAACGTGTCGCGCGTCTGCCAGGAGACGGCCGCGCGGCACCTGCCCTTCTACCTCGCCTTCCAGGGGCTGGGTGCATTTCCCAACATTCGCAACGTGCGGATGCTGTGGATGGGTCTGGGCCAGGGTGAGGGCGAGATGGCGGCGCTGGCTGGTGACGTCCAGGCTGCCGTGGAGGCCCTGGGCTTTCCAGCCGAGGACCGTGCCTTTCAACCGCATCTCACGCTGGGCCGGCTGAAGGAGCCGCTCAACCGGGTGCAGATGCTGTACTTCAACCAGCTGGTTGAGGGCTATGCCGCCTACCCGTTCGGCTTCATGCCAGTCACGGCCTTCCAACTGGTGAAGTCGGTACTGGAACCCAGCGGTCCCGTGTATAGCGTACTGGAAACGTACGCATTGACGAGCCAAGAGCTCCCTGCGCCAGCCGAAGAGTCGGCACTCACCGCGGCGGCCGAGCCCACGGAGGCGGGCGACGTGCCAGATGAGCTGACAGCCGGCCTGGAGGAAGAACCTGGTTAGGCCTCCCCTGTGGAGAAAACGCTGATTCAGGAGCGGCGCGCGAGGAGCTAGTTTTCGTCGCGGGCGATGATCTTCACCACGTCCGACGGGAAGAGCATGCCCACCACGTGCTGCCGCTCGACGACGGGCACCGCGTGATAACCCTTGTGCAGCATCTCGTGCACCACTTCGCCGAGGTCATCACCTGGGGCAGCCGTGTACGGATCGCTGGTCATGATCTCGCCGGCTGTGGCTCCCAGCAGGCGGCGCAGTTCATCATCCAGGTCGCGGTCGCCGCCAATGGGAATGAGGCTCTCCAGAATGCCGAGATACGTCGGGAAGTGCAGTTTGGCATTGCGTACGATGAGATCCGATTCCGAGACGATGCCCCGCAACGCTCCCTGTGCATCGATAACCGCGACCGCCGGGGCCTGGCTGCCCACCATCTGCCGGGCCACATGCTGCACCGGGGCATCGAGCGGCACCACGATAGCCGGGCGGGACATCACCTCTCCAACGCGCATTCGCGTTTAAGTGTACGTCCGCCAGGCAACGAAACACTCGTGGAGCGATAATGCGGGTAGCCATTGTGCTTGTCTGGAGCACCGCGGGGCTGCGGGCTTCGAGGTTGGCCGTTTGCCGGGGCGGTCGTCGAGGGGTTTGCCGCTCGGCGCACCGATTCAGCTCGATGGCGTTCCTACCATCGCTGCTCGACGGCCGCGCAGGAGATTCGGTGAGGACGTGCAGCGGCAGAGCGAGGAGGACGAGATAGAGAGCGACCGTCCGCGGGAATGGGCGCAGCATCGGCCATCCGCGGCCTCCGACCCTGAAGCCGGTGTGCGCCGACGGAGCCACGGGATCGGGGTGGGCCGTACCACACCGCGGCGGCTGGTATTCCTCTCGGCTCTGGCTGTAGTGCTGGGGCTGGTCGGCGGTGGCGCGGCTTTTGTGCTGGTGCACCTCATTGCCATCATCACCAACGCAACGCTATTTCACCGGGTTGGCCTACAGTGGGCGGGCGCGTTGCCCTCATTCTCCAACGCGCATTTTGGGCCGGGCCTGGTCATCGCAGCCACGCTCGGTGCCCTGTTCGTCTCTTTCCTGGCCAAGTGGTCGCCCGTCATCAAAGGGCACGGCCTCCCCGAGGCGATGGAGGCGGTCCTCACCAGGCAGAGCCGCATTTCGCCGCGGGCCGCGTTGGCCAAGCCACTTTCCGCGGCCATTGCCATTGGCACCGGCGGCCCGTTTGGCGCTGAGGGGCCGATCATTGTCACCGGCGGTGCCATCGGCTCACTCATCGGCCAGGCACTCAAGGTCTCGCCTTCCGAACGGAAGATCCTGCTGGCGTCGGGAGCGGCGGCGGGTATGTCCGCCACGTTCGGCGCGCCTCTCGCTTCGGTGATGCTGGCTATCGAGCTGCTGATGTTCGAATACTCGGCCAGGGCGCTGGTGCCGCTGGTGATCGCCTCCTCGATCGCGGCGGGCGTGCACTACCTGGCATTCGGGCCGGGTGCACTCTTCCCGGTGCCACCGCACAGCTACGCGGGCCTCTCCAACCTTCCGTACTTCGCCCTGCTGGGTGTCGCCATTGGGCTGCTGGCCATCGTGGTTTGCCGCGGCCTCTTTGTGGTGGAAGATGGCTTCCGCAAGCTTCCAGTGCCTGAGTTCTGGCACCCGGTGATCGGCGCAGTGGGATTTGCCGTGGTGGGCTACATCATGCCGCGCGCGCTGAGTGTGGGCTACGACCAGATCGGCGCCGTGCTGGCCGACAAGGTGCCCTTCCACGTCATACCCGGATTGGCGGTCGCCAAGCTCGTGGCGTGGTGGATTGCCCTCGCCTCCGGGACGTCCGGCGGCACGCTGGCCCCGCTGCTGCTCATTGGCGGGTCGTTCGGCAGCCTCATGGGCTATGGCCTGAAGGCGCTGGTCCCAGGGCTGGCCTTAGCCCCGGGCGCATTTGCCGTGGTGGCTATGGCCGCGCTCTTCGGGGCGGCGGCGCGTGCCCCGTTCACCGCCATCGTCTTCATCTTTGAGCTCACGCATGATTACCAGATCATCCTGCCGCTGATGCTGGCCACCGTCATCGCGGACCTCATTGCCCGGACCTACTTGCCGGAATCGATCATGACCGACAAGCTGGCGCGGCGGGGCCTGCGCGTGCTGGCCGAGTACCACATGGACTACATGGAGAGCACACCCGTGCGGGAGGTAATGACGCGCGACGTGCGCACCCTGCCAGCCACAGCCACCGTGGCCCAGGCGCGGCGTGAGTTCGCGACGTCGCAGCACGGCGCCTACCCGGTGCTGAACGACCAGGGCGGCGTGGCGGGCATCATCTCGCGTGGCGACATGCTGCGCGAGGACTTCGAGGGGGACGCGCCCATCTCCCAGCTGGCGAGCGAGGAGCTGGTGAGCGTGACCGAGAAAGAGTCCGTTGCTACCGCGCTGCAACTCATGCTGCAAGAGGGGGTGGACCACCTCCCCGTGCTGCAGGATGGGCAGCTGGTGGGCATCTGCACCCGAGCCGACGTGCTGCACGTGCGGCAGCGGCAGCTTGACCTGGAAATGCAGCAGGCCGGCTGGAAGCTGCGCCGCCGCCGCAAGGCGGCCACCATTTCCGCTACGGATGATGAGGACAGCGCCAAGCCCGCCTGATTGAGCGTGATTCGATCTGCGTGGGCAGCAGGTGCACCTGTGATGTCCGTCGCCCGGGTCGCTTTCGGCTTTCCCTGAGGCGTCGGTGACCCTCAGCGAAGCCTCAGGGAATCACAGGGCGTGGTAGACAGTAAGCTCGGCTGGCGTTCTTAGGGGACCACCTGAACGATGGTGCCGATAGTGGCCCAGCTGAAGAGCTTGGTCTCCGCGGCCAAGGGCACGTTGACGCAGCCATGGCTGCCGGTGTAGTTGAGGCCCGGTGTGCCCAGCTTGGCGTTCGTGCCAGGGCCGTAGGCGGTGCGCCAGGGCGAATCGTGGACGTAGTAGCCGGAATCATCGAACAGCAGCGCAAAGCTCACCGGTGATGGCTCGTAGTAGAACTTGTTGCCCTTGGGCCAGGGGCTCACGAAAGTGAAGGGATGGTACTTGGCCAGGATGGGAAAGGCGCCAGTCGGCGTTGGCAGCGCGGGGTTGCCTGTGGTCACCAGCGTGGTGAGGTACTGCTGGTTGCCATCGTACGCCGTGAGCTGTTGCTTGGAAAGCGAGATCACCATTCGCTTGTGCGTGATGCCCAGATCGTGATAGCTGGCGGTCGCGGTGGCGCCTCCAGCGCCTGTGGCGTGGACGATGTAGCTGAAGCCGCCCGCGGCCACGAGCTGGCCGGCATCGTCCTTGCCATCCCAGCTGGCCTGCACCTTGCCGGCCGGCTGGTTGCCCAGGTCCAGCGTACGCACCGGCTGATTACTGCCGGCGGGCACAATCTCGATGGTCACGCGTGCCGGCTGAGAGACAGTGAAGGACACATCCTGCGTGGTGAACTCCGGGTTCACGGTGAACAGCGAGAAGCGCGCTGGGGAGAGTTGCGGCGCGGGGATGGCTGTCGGGGTTGGCGTCGGCGGAATGGCCGTCGCGGTGGCGGTGGCGGTGGCCGTGGGGCTGGGTCGCGCTGGAGAGGCCCCGGCTGGGGCGCCGCTGGCGTTGCCACCAGGCCCGCCACCCTGGGCCGCCCCAGCGCTGGTGGACGGCGCAGCCGCGGCCGCACAGCCGGCGAGGGCGCAACACACGATGAGCGCGGAAACGAGCACCGCCCAGCGACCGGACAACGAAGGTCTCATCGGGGCAGATACACAGGTGGCGCGGCGCTTTGAGCCGGTTGACGTTTGCACTGCCACTTGTCAGCGGTAACGTCCCCTGGGCAGCAGACGTTACGCGGGCAGAGGGGTACGCTCATGTGCTGCAAACGTATAACATCCGGCAGCAACCCCGGCGCCGCCGCGTCACCCTTTTTGGCCGCCGAACAGGCTGCGGCGTACATGGCGGGCAACATTGTTTACGCTGCCGCGGGGCGCACCTTTTCCAGCTTCACCATGAGGATGGCCACGTCGGCCGGGTTCACGCCGAACAGGCGGCCCGCCTGCCCCAGCGTGGCCGGGCGGAACTTCTTGAGCCGCTCGCGCGCCTCCGTACGTAAGCCGCTCAGGCCGTCATAGTCCAGGTCCATGGGGATGGCCCTCTGTTCCATTTTGCGTGTGCGTTCCACTTCCGTCTGCTGCTTGGCGATGTAGCCCTCGTATTTGGCTTCAATCTCTACCTGCTCACGCACATCCTCGGGCACCCGCGGCAGGCCAGTCAGCCGAGCGACGGATTCGTAGTCGAGCCCCGGCCGGCGCAATAACTCCACCGCGCTCAGCTGTTTGGAGAGCTCCTGCTGACCGGCCGCGCGCAGCGCCTCGTTGGTGAGCGTATCTGGCACCACATACGTGGTCCGCAGCGCGGCCAAGGCCATCGCCGTGCCGCGTCGCTTGGCTTCCACGCGCTCCATTTCGTCGGCACTCACCAGCCCCGCCGCGCGCCCCAGCGCGGAAAGGCGCAGGTCCGCATTGTCTTGCCGCAGCAGCAGCCGGTACTCCGCCCGTGAAGTGAACAGTCGATAGGGTTCGGTGAGCTCCTTGGTGCACAGATCGTCGAGCATGACGCCGATGTACGAGCTTGCCCGTGGGAGCGCCAGTGGCGGCTCGCCCGCGGCCCGCAAGGCGGCGTTCATGCCGGCCACCAGGCCCTGTGCAGCGGCCTCCTCGTAACCGGTGGTGCCATTGATCTGGCCCGCCAGATAGAGGCCGCGCACGGCTTTTGTTTCCAGCGACGGGTCGATCTGGTTGGTGAGCACGTAGTCGTACTCCACGGCGTAGCCCACGCGCATGAGCTCGCACTCACGCAGCGCCGGAATGGTGCGCAACATCGCCAGTTGCACCTCCTCCGGCAGGCTGGTGTTGGCGCCCTGAACGTAGACCTCGATCGTGTCGCGCCCCTCCGGCTCCAAAAACAGCTGGTGCGAAGTCTTATCTGCGAAGCGCACGATCTTGTCCTCGATCGAGGGGCAATAGCGTGGGCCCACGCCGGTGATGGTGCCATTGAACAAGGGCGCGCGGTGCAGGTTGTCGCGGATGAGCTGGTGCGTTTCGGTTGTAGTGGTCACGAGGTGGCAGGGCAACTGGTCCGTCATAGCTGGCCGGGCGGCGTTGCTGAAGCTGAAATAGAGTGCGCGATCGATGTCGCCCGGCTGTGGCACTGTCAGGCTGAAGTCGATCGTCCTCTGGTCTACGCGCGGCGGCGTGCCTGTTTTCAGCCGGCCAAGGGCCAGCCCCAGCGCACGCAAGCTGTTCGTGAGCGGCAGCGAGGGTGCCTCGCCGCTTCGACCACCCGGCTCCGAGTGCTCGCCGCGGATGAGCTTGCCATTGAGGAACGTCCCAGTCGTCATCACCACCGCCGGGGCGAAAAAGCACACGCCGGTCGCGGTTCGCACGCCGCGCACCTGCCCGTCCTCTGCCAGGATGTCCTCAGCGGCGGCCTGCTTAAGTGTGAGGTTCGGCTGGCGCTCTACCGTTCGCCGCATGGCGCGCCCGTATTCCCGCTTATCCGACTGTGCTCGCAGGGCCTGCACGGCCGGCCCCTTGCTGGTGTTCAGCAGGCGCATCTGCACGAAGGTATCGTCCGTGGTGCGGCCCATCTGGCCGCCCAGCGCATCGATCTCGCGCACCAGGTGGCCTTTGGCTGGACCGCCAATAGAGGGGTTGCAGGGCATGAGGGCGATGCTGTCCAGGTTGAGCGTCAGCAGCAGCGTGCGCCGGCCCATCCGCGCCGCGGCGAGTGCCGCCTCACAACCGGCATGGCCTGCACCAATGACGATGACGTCGTAGTCGCCGGCCGGCAACGTGCCGGTCTCAGGCTGTCGCGGCACGGCCTCAGCTGGCAGGCGGCGGGTTGAACAAGCGAGAGAAGTCCCCATCGAACTCGCGCAGAAAGGCCCGCATGGCCTGTACGTCGCCCGGCCGAACGCGTGTTCGGCCGCCACGGGCCAATTCCGCGGCGGTAAGGTCCGTTGGCGGCTCCGCGGGCTCGTGCATGGCTACCACGTACACGCCCGGCACCGAACAATCGGTGCACTCCACGCCTACCACCCACACGTCGTCATACCGGGCCATAATGCCCACCTTGTCGTAGAGGTGCGGGCAGTGGCAGTGGGCGCAGCGGAAGCGCGAGATGGCGCGTTTCACCAGCCGGTCCTGGGCGCTCACGACTTGGGCTTCCCGAGGTCGTCCAGGGTATCGAGGCCGTTGATCAAGTCTTTAAAGGCGCTCAGCTTCTCCAGGTCCAGCTTCTCCGCGGGCGCGGTTTCCTGCGCCGGTGCTTCCTCGGTGTCAGGCGTGATGCCGTGCGCCTTGAGCACGGCGTCCTCCACGTAAATGGGTGACTTTGTGCGCACCGCCACGGCGATGGCGTCGCTCGGGCGGGAGTCGATCTCCACGTGCCGGCCGTTGATATCCATCACTATCCGCGCGAAGAAGACCTCCTCCTTCATGTCGTTCACAACTATTTGCGTAACCTTGGCCCCAAGCTCGTCCACCACGCTTTTCACCAGGTCGTGCGTGCAGGGCCGCGTTTGCGCCACTCCGGCCACGGCGCTGGCGATGGCCCAGGCGACCATGGGATCGATCCAGATCAGCAGATAGCGATCGGTTGCTTTGTCCTTAAGGATCACAACCCGTTGCTGCGTGGTTAGACTGACCCGAACGCTCTCGACCAGCATCTCAACCACGGCGCGATGACCTCCAACAGAACCTTGGTTTACTATACCCCGATGCTCCGCGGAATTGGCTGCAGCGTACTGCTCGGGCCCCCTCGCGTGCGCGTTGCCTGGGGCAGGGTGGCACGTG
>DATKQD010000197.1:0-3878 GCA_035532895.1 Chloroflexota bacterium | reverse complement strand
GCTGTCGTTGTCAACCACCTTCACGTCCTGCCCGTCCCGCACCAGTTGGGCAATGCCCTCCAGGGTAATGGTGCGGCGCTCTAACGTGTCGTACAGCTTGCGATTGGAATAGCGCTTCACCAGGTGTACGGCCGCCACGCTTACGACCGCCTGGCCTGTAATACGGGCGCGTGCGCCGCGATGGCCGACACGAGCCCGGCGGCGGTGTAGGTTTCAGCTGTCACGCTCACCCGAAGGCCCCGCGCCTCCGCGGCACGCCGCGTCTCCGGGCCGATGCAGGCGACGGCCACATGGCTCGGAAGCGTACCGGCCAAATCGATGAAATGCTCCACGGTGGATGCGCTGGTGAAGGTCACGAGCTGCACCTGCCCATTGGCGAGCAATAGTCGCAGCGGGGCCGCGCTGGCAGCGGCCGGCACCGTTCTGTAAAAGGTGACCGCGTCCACCTCGACCCCCCGTTCGCGCAGGCCACGCGGCAGCACCTCCCGGGCTCCGGCGGCGCGAGGCAGCAGCACCTTGCGCATCGGCAGCTCGCGGAGTGCCGCCAGCACGCCTTCCGCGACGTGCTCCTCGGGAACCACGTCCGGCGCCAGGCCCAGCGCTTCCAGTGCCACCGCGGTGGCGGGGCCGATGGCGCACAGGCGCGCCGAGGCGAACGCGCGCGCATCACGGCCGGAGGCACGAAGCCGCGCCCATACGGCGCGCACGGCATTGGCGGAGGTGAAAATCACCCAGTCGTATTCGGGCAGGCGTGCCAGCGCCCCGGCAGGATCCGGCCCGTCCACCTGCTCGACCGCGATCACCGGCTGCTCGTAGACAGCGGCACCGAGTTGGCGCAGGTCGACAGCAAGCGATCCGGCCTGCTCAGCAGCGCGCGTGACCAGCACCCCCACTCCGAACAGCGGGCGTGTCTCGAACCAGCGCAGTTCATCGCGCAGACGCACCACTTCGCCCACCACCACCACAGCGGGCGCCCGCAGGCCCGCCTCCTCGGTCAGCCGGGGAAGATCGCGTAAAGGGCCGGTCACTGTCTGCTGGTCGGGCCGCGTTCCCCAGCGGATCGCGGCGGCAGGCGTATCGCCGGCTCGACCATGAGCCAGCAGCTCGCTCACAATGGCATTGAGGCGCGACATGCCCATGAGGAACACCAGCGTCCCTGGCTTGGCCGCCTGGTCAGCCCAATCGGTGGCATCGGAGCCCGCGGCCTGTACTCCCGTGATGATCGATACCGAGCTGGCGAGGTCCCGATGAGTAACCGGAATGCCGGCATAGGCCGGTACCGCCAGAGCCGAGCTCACCCCCGGCACCACTTCGAAAGGAATGCCCGCCGCGCGCAGCGCCTGCGCCTCCTCGCCGCCGCGCCCAAACAGAAAGGGGTCCCCGCCCTTGAGCCGCACCACCACCTTCCCAGCTCTTGCGTGGTCGATCAGTCGCGTGTTGATCTCATCCTGGCGGACGCGGTGACGGTCGTGCGCGTCACCCACATAGCTGTGCTCGGCCTGGGCAGCGAAGCTGAGCAGCCCCGGATCGATCAATGAGTCGTACACCACCACGTCTGCCCGCGCCAGGAGTTCCCGCCCGCGGAGTGTCAGCAAGCCTGGATCGCCGGGGCCCCCGCCAACCAGGTAGACGGTGCCTGCGCCCCTACCGCTGTTCATATCGAAGCGGACAGCAGTTCCGCGGCGCCGCGGGCTCGGGCCAGGTCCGCCAGCTCAACACCCAGGAGCGTGGGATCGGCGGCACTGGCGGATAGGCGCACCACTCGGCTGCCATCGGGCGCGGCAACCATGCCCCGCAAAAGCAGTTCCTCGCCGGAGCCAGATAACGTGGCGAGCGCACCCAGAGGAACATCGCAGCCAAAACCAAGTGCCGCCGCGAAGGAGCGCTCCGCCACCACGCAGCGCCGGGTGGCCACGTCGTCCAGGGGCGTCACCAGGTCCAGCGATTGGTCGTTGGCTGCAGCAGTCTCCACGCACAGCGCCGCTTGCCCAGGCGCAGGCAGGCAGATTGACGCATCCAGCCAGGCTTCGTCGGGCACCGGCCATCCCAGCCGCAGCAAGCCGGCACCGGCGAGCATCAGCGCGTCGCACGCACCGTCAGCGAGCTTGTGCAGCCGCGTGTCCACGTTCCCCCGCAATGCCGTGAACCGCAGGCCGGCCACCTCCGCGCGCAGTTGAGCCTGCCGGCGGAGGCTGCTGGTGCCAACGACCGCGCCCGCCTGAAGACCGGCCAGCCCCTGCCTGCCGGCGCGGGTGAGGAGCACATCACGCGGATCCTCGCGGGGCAGCACGGCCGCCAGGAGAAAGCGATCGTCCAGCACGCAGGGGACATCCTTGAGGCTGTGCACGGCCAGGTCGATGGCGCCACTCGCGAGCGCCTCCTCAATCTCTCGAACGAACAGCGACTTGTCACCCAGCTGATTCATAGGCGTGTCCGGCAACCGGTCGGGGCGGGTGTGGATCACCTGCACTTCCGCTTCCAGTCCAGGCCAGCTGGCCAACAGCCGCTGGCGAATGTGCTCCGCCTGCCACAGTGCGAGCTGCGACCCTCGCGATCCAATCCTCACACTGCGCACTGCCTCAGTATAAAGAGGGCTTCCGGGCAGTAGACTGGGGAGCAGATGCCCTTGAACGATGTTCCCGGCGAGCAGCAAGCCGCGGCAGCACCGGCAGTCAGTTCCCGCACTGAGGTAATGACGCGGCTGTTCGGCTACATCCGCGGTCTGCATGCCACCTATGTCATGGATTTGGGCGTACAGTTGGGGTTGTTCACGGCTCTGGCCGCGGCGCCCCGCGAGCCGGAGGAACTGGCCGCGGCGCTCGGTTTGCACCCCTTCTACGTGCGCAAGTGGTGCGAGACCGCGTACTCGCTGGAATTGCTGGAATGGGCGCGGGGGCAGGGCTACCTGCTCGGGCCGCACATCGGCGATTTGCTGGCGAACCCGGACCATACCTATTACATGGGTGGCTTCCCCACCATCCACCTGCGGGTGGCCGAGGATTACGCACACTACGCCCAGCGCTTTCGGGATGGGGGCACCAAGCCCTACCAGGCGCACGACAGCGCCTTCTTCGGCGCCGTTGCTGATGGCCTTCGCACGCTGCCGCTGATGCTGCTGGATGTGCTGGCGGCCGAGCTGCCGGGCGTGCAGGAGAAGATGCAGGCCGGCGGCCACCTGCTGGATATTGGCTGCGGAGCTGGCGCCGCGGTGTGCGAATTCGCCGCGCGCTTTCCGGCGCTGCACTGCCTCGGCGTGGATGTGGAGCCGCAATCGCTGCAGCTAGCGCGCACCGCCATCGCCGCGCGGGGCCTGGGCGACCGGGCAGCCGTGCAGCAGGTGGCAGCCGATGCGCCGTATCCCGACAACTTCGACCTGGCAACCATGTTCCTGGTGCTGCATGAGCTGGACCCAGCCATCAAGGGCAGCGTGCTGCGGCGCTGCCACGCCGCGCTGCGGCCAGGCGGCCTGCTGCTCATTCTGGATGAGGCCTACCCCGACAGCCAGGCCGGGCTGCGCGATGCGGCGGTGGCGTTCTCGGTGATGGCGCAGTGGTTCGAGATGACCTGGGGCAACGTGGTCAACACCAGAGCCGAAATCCAGGGCATGCTGGCCGCCGCGGGCTTCGGACTGCTGGCGGAGACGCACCTTTCGCGCTTCTACATCGTGGTTGCCGAAAAGCGCTGATTCCGCCCGGCAGGGCCATGCTACACTTAGCCTCCGCCGCGACCCGGCAAGGGGTTGCTGAGTACATTACCAATCGCAGAAGAGACGAAGAAAACAAGCCTGGTTTGTTTGTGTGAGGGCCGGGGAGGTCAACGAAGCGGCCAGCTGTAGAGGACGATGGTGAGGGGCGAGGGAGCGCAAGCGCGGAAGGGGC
>DATKQD010000196.1:0-12509 GCA_035532895.1 Chloroflexota bacterium | reverse complement strand
CGCGGCGCGTGCCCTTCTGGCCCTTCGGTCCCTGCGCTGACGGGTTGGGCTCGGCCGGACCGCGCGCGCCCGGCGCCGGCTTGGTCGACGTAGCCGTGGCCGCCGGTGACAGGCCCGGGCCGCAGGGCACGCTGCCCAGCGACAGCGATGCCGGCACCGCGGGGCCGGCCGCCACGCTTGGCGCGGCGGACGCCGTGGCGGGCGAAACGGGGGATCCACTGCTCGGTGCTGTGGCGCCGGCCGGCTTCGAGGTGGCCGTGGCCGCCGGCGTGGGCGCAGTCCCGGCGGCGTTGGCCCGCGGCGTTCCAAGCTGGCCCGCGGGCAGGCTGGTCAGCAGCAGCGCCAAGGCGACCGCTCGGGCGATGGCATTCGGAAAGAATTTTGCGTTCACGACGTCCTCCAACGGCACGGCCTAGGTAGGTCACCCATGGCAACTTTCCTCAGATGCTGCACCTTGGATAGGTGAATGGGGAACGTGGAAACCCGCACACTTTACCTGCATTCGGATGCGGAAACCCGCACATTTGCGGGCGGCATTCATTTCGCCCCTAGCTGCAGCTGGCTGGGTGGCTGGCACGAGTCTTGCAGACGAAGCAACCGGGGGCGATGCGCCACGACGCGCATCAAGGAGGACCGCGACGGATTCCATTGGTTCCGTTTCCACTGTTTCACCGGACGCCATGAGGGAGCGGGGCGCCGCCCTGGAGTTGGTCGCCCGCTTCACAGCCGAGTTGGACCGGCAGGCGGGCGTGGATGCCATCGCCACGCGCGGACTGACGCTGATCGGCGATCACCTTCCGGCTCGCGTCCGCCGATCTCTCCCTTGCCGGCGTCGAGCCCGAGCCCTACCACTACGCCTGGCATCGGTCGGCCAGCCCGCGGGCCACGGTCCGGCGCGGCGGTCCTCCCGACTTGACGATCGCGGCGGCAGCCCGCCAAACGCTCACTGCCAGCGGCCTGGAGCTGGCTGTGTTGCGGGCGTTTCTACCCGCCGGGGATTTGGACCACGCCGACGGCCACTTGCTCGAAGCGTTGGCCGGGGTGCTCGCGCTGGCCCTGCACGGGGCGCAGCTGGCTCGCGGCCTGGAGCTGGTCGATCGTGCCAGGGCCGGGTTGGCGCCGGAGCCGGTGCTGGAGCTTGACATCGAGCCAAGCCCGATTGCGGGTATATGGGACTACGAGGCGCTCACCACGCGCGAGACGACGGTCCTTGTCCAACTGGCCGGCGGCGCCCGGAACAAGGACGTGGCAGCGCGGCTATGCCTCAGCCCGCGAGCGGTGGAGGGCAACCTGACCGCCATCTACGGCAAGCTGCAGGTGCGCGGCCGGCTGCAAGCCGTGGCCCGCGCTCACGAGCTGGGGCTGGTCCTCGCCAGCGGCTCGGCGCCGCAGCCTCCGCGACTAGTTCCACAAGCATCAAATTAGTGGTAAGCTCCCGCCGTGGGCACAGCATTCGAGGAACTGGCGGCTGCCGAAGACGCGTGCTGCACGCCCGCGGAGCGGCCGGTGCTCGCGGACGTCGAGGCGGCGCGCTTCGCCAGCACCTTCAAGGCGCTGGCTGACCCCACGCGCGTCAAGATCGTGCGCTTGCTGGCGGACGCCGGCGAGCTGTGCGTGTGCGACATCAACACCAACTTCGAGCTGGAAGACTCGACCATGTCCCACCACCTCAAGGTGCTGCGCGAGGCAGGCCTGCTGGCCGCCGACAAGCGGGGCCTGTGGGTGTTCTACCGGCTCATCCCCGAAACGCTGGCCATGGTCAGGCAGTTTGCCCCGTGACCCCCTTTTTGGCCTGCTGGTTCGATGACCGTCGAACCATGAGCGCCGCAATTCGCCGTGCCGCGGCGGAATTCATCGGCACGGCCATGCTGTTGATCGCGGTCGTCGGCTCCGGCATCGCCGCCCAGCGGCTCTCGCCCACGGATGTGGGACTCCAGCTCATGGAGAATGCCGTGGTGACCGGGGCGGCGCTGGTGGCCATCATCCTGGCCCTTGGCCCCGTGTCCGGCGCGCACCTGAACCCGCTGGTCAGCGTCGCGGACGCCATGCTCGGCGGCACGCCCTGGCGGGAGGCGCCGGCCTACGTCGCGGCGCAGGTGTGCGGCGGCGCGTGTGGAACAGTCGTCGCCAACCTCATGTTCGGCCTTCCGGCCATTTCGTTGTCCGCGCAGCGGCGAGCCGGCGCCGGGCTGTGGCTGGGCGAGGTCGTCGCCACGTTCGGACTGCTGGTGGTGATCTATGGCGTCGTGAATTCGGACCGGCGAGCCTGGGCGCCGCTCGCGGTGGGCGCCTACATCACCTCCGCCTACTGGTTTACCAGCTCCACCAGCTTCGCCAACCCCGCGGTAGCGCTGGCGCGCACCCTGTCAGACACGTTTGCCGGCATTGCGCCCGGCAGCGCTCCCATGTTCATCCTCATGCAGCTCGCCGGCGGCGGCCTCGGCCTGGCCGCCATACGGCTGCTCTACCCGGCACACCAAAAATCCAAGGAGGTTCAAGCATGTCTGCCCGAGTTCAGCTCGCGCTCAATGTGAGCGACGTCGACCAGGCGGTCGAGTTCTACAGCAAGCTGTTCCAGACGCAGCCGGCAAAGCGCAAGCCCGGCTACGCCAACTTCGCCATAGCCGATCCGCCGCTCAAGCTGGTGCTCATCGAGAATCCCGGCGCCGAAGGCCGGCTCAACCACCTGGGCGTGGAAGTATTCAGCCAGCAGGCCGTGGTGGAAGCGCACGACCGCCTGAAGTCGGACGGCCTGCAAGTCCTGAACGAGGACGGCGTGGCCTGCTGCTACGCCGTGCAGGACAAAGTGTGGGTCAGCGATCCGGATACCGCCCCGTGGGAGATCTACACCGTGCTGGAGCACTCGGACCAGGCCGGCAAGGTCACCGCCGGCGTTCCCTGTGCCTGCGGCGCCGCGGGCCTCAGAATGGCATGAGCAGCCGGCCTCATGCGATGGCCTCTCCGCTCGCCGTCCGCGTAGGACCCGTCCCCGTAGGACCGTAGTCCGCGGGGTTGACTTTGAAGCCGTAGAACGCCTGCGGGTTGTCGAAGAAAATCTTTTGCTTGAAGCCCTCGGAGATGTCCGTGCGGCCGGCCAGGGTCTCCACCGAGTGGGGGAAGCCGCCGTCCCAGTGCGGGTAGTCGGAGGCGTACAGGATGTGGTCCTCGCCGATCCACTGCGACACGTAGGGGATGGTCTTCTCCTCCGGCTCGCAGGCCACCCACACCCGGCCATTGGTCATGTACTCCGAGGGCGGCGCCGTCAGCAGCGGCGCGTCGAACTTGCGCTTCTCCCACTCCTCGTCCATGTGCTCCATCCAGAACGGCGCCCAACCGCAGCCGGCCTCGAGGAAGGCCACCCGCAAGTCCTGGAATTTCTCCAGGATGCCGCTGTACATCACCGCCGTGCAGGCCACCAGCTGATCGGGCGCGTGCGACCAGGTGTGCACCCCCAGGAAGTTGTCGAAGTGCGCCGTGCCGTTCATCTCCGTGCTGCCATGGCCGTGGAAGCCGACGGCCACGCCCTGGCGGGCACACTCCTCGTAGAACGGCCAGAAATCCCGGTGGCCGACGTTGCGGGCGTGATCGAAGGCATGGACCATCACGCCCACTGCCCCAAGCTGGCCCACCGCGCGCGTCATCTCCTCGATGGCCGCCCGCACATCCGCCTGCAGCGGCACGATGGCCACCGCCTTCAGGCGCTTTGGGCTCGTCTGGCACCACTCGTGCACCCAGTCGTTGTAGGTCCGCGCCAGCGCCGTGGCGTAGCCCACCTCCCGCACCCAGGACAGGCCGAGGCCGCCGGTGGGATAGTACACCTGCAGATCGATGCCCTCCAGGTCGTTGTCGGCCAGGTTCTTCTCCACGCTGTTGGGGCGCCAGTTCTTGGTGTTGTTCTGGCCCCGGTCAAAGCCGTCGCTGGGGTAGAAGCCGCCGCGATGCTGGCGGTATTGCTCGGGCATGCGCTGGCGGTACATGGTCTCGTCGTCGATGATGTGCCCGTCCGCGTCGATGATGATCAAGCCGTTTCTCATTCCGGCGATTGTATGGAATCCGGAATTTAGGCGGCTTCCACCGCATGCGACACCCAAGCCGTCTTGCGCAGCGGCTTCTCCTCCAGGAACAGCACCAGGATCAGCGCCAGCACGGCAACCGGAACCGCGGCCACGAACACCCAGTGGAGCGAGCGGGCGAACGTCTCGACCACCGCCGCGTGCACCGCCGGCGGCAGTGCAGCGAGATGGCTCGGGCTGCCCTGGATGTCGGCCGGATCGATGCCGTTCGCGCCGGCGCCCGGCGGCAGCAGCCGCGGCAGCCAGTAGGCCAGCCGGCTGTTGAGCACCGCCCCCAGCAAAGCCACGCCCAGGGACGCGCCCATCGAGCGGAAAAACTGCAGGCTGGAGGTTGCCGCGCCCAGGTGCCGCTGCGGCACGTCATTCTGGGTCGACGTGGTGAGAACCTGCGGGATCAACCCGATGCCCAGCCCCAGCAACACCATGTAGGCGCTGACGTGCAGCTGGTTGGTGCCGGCAGTCATGGTGGACATCAGCAGGTAGGCCACGGTGCACAGGCTGAAACCGACAATCGGCAGGATTTTGTAGCGCCCGGTGACGCTGATGAACCGCCCGCCGCCGATGGAGGTGCAGACCATGCCCAGCATCAGCGGCATGAGCAGCGCGCCCGAGTTGGTGGCGCTCACCCCGGTGACGAGCTGCAGGAAGACCGGCAGGAAGATGGTCGCGTCGAACATGAGCACGCCCAGCAGCAGCGTGCCCGTGGTCGAGATGCGGAAGATGGACCGCTGAAACAGCTCCGGCGGCAGGATGGGCTCGACCGCTCGCCGTTCGTGCCACACGAACAGCCCGCCGCACACCAGCGCGCTCAACGCCAGGCCGGCGATGACCGGCGAGCTCCAGGCATACTGGGTGCCGCCCCAGCTCGTGAGCAGCAGCAGGCTGGTGACCGCCGCCACGATCAGCGCCGCGCCAAGGTAGTCGATCGCATGCTCCTTGCGCTGCGACTGCACCCGCAGCACCAGGCTGGCCAAGATCAAGCCGGCGATGCCAATCGGCAAGTTGATGTAGAACACCCAGCGCCAACCAAGGTGATCGACGAAGAAGCCGCCCAGCAACGGCCCGCCGATGCTGGCCAGCCCGAAGATGCCGGCGTTGTAGCCCTGGTAGCGGCCGCGCTCCCGCGGCGACACCACGTCGCCGATGATGGCCATCGCCGACGTCATGGTCCCGCCCGCCCCCAGGCCCTGCAGGGCGCGGAAAGCGATGAGCTGGAACATGTTCTGGGACAGGCCGGACAGCGCCGAGCCGAGCAGGAAAATGCCGATGGCCAATTGGAAAATGCGCCGCCGCCCGTACAGGTCCCCCAGCTTGCCGTACAGCAGCGTGGAGGCGGTGGCCGTCAGCAAATAGGAGGTGACCACCCACGATAGGTGGTTGATGCCGCCCAGATCGCCGACGATCGACGGCAAGGCGGTGGCCACCACGGTCTGATCGAGCGCGCTCAGCATCATGCCCAGGGCCAGCCCGCTGTAGATGACGCCCACCTGCTTGAAGCTGTACTGCGACCCCGTCCCCTCGCCCGCCGGCGGGACAGGATGAGGCTGGCTGCTCCGCGTTCCCTCGCTGCCGCCCTCGCCCGCCACGGCGGGCGAGGAAGCGAGGCTCACGACGTTGCCTCCAGCTCGGCCAGGTAGCTGTCTACAAAGCGCGTGGTCAAGCGCGCGAACTGCTGGCGCTCGCGCGCCGGCCACTCGGCGAACACGTTGTCGAACACAGCCATGCGCACTGCCTGCATCCGGCTCAGCGCCTCACGCCCGGAGTCGGTCAGCCGGAACAGCACCGCCCGCAAGTCGGATGGGTCGCCCTCACGCTCGACCAGGCCGGCTTCCTCGCAGTGGCGAACCTGGCGGCACGCCGTCGAGACATCCGTGCCCTGACGCTGGGCCAGCTCCGACAAGCGCAGGTTGTCCTTTTCGCCCAGCAGGCGCAGCAGCCAGTAGCTGGTGCGATCCAGCTGCAGGCCCGCCGCCTGGATCCAATGCTCCTGCACCCGCGGCAGCATCGAGCGCCGCAGCAGCGTCGACCATGCCGCCGCGATGCCTCGCACATCCTCGTCAAACTCCGGCACGGCCGCTTGGCCAACTACTTGCATCAAGCAACTATGCTAGCACGACTTACTTGCAGCGTGCAACTATTTTCGCCATCCGCTACACTGGCACAGGATGTGCGCCGCTCGCAAACAAAGGATGATCGAGCTCTCGCGACTCCTGCCTGCGCTGGTGCTCAGCCTCTCGCTGTTGGCCGCGTGCGGCAGTCCGGCTCGGCCGGCGGGTATAGCGGATGCACCCGCGGCGGATCCCGCCGGCGCCGGCACTGCACCTTCGGCCCCAGCGCTTGCCGCCGCCAGCGGCAGCCCGATACCGGCCGCTGCCGTCGGGGCCGGGCGGCAGCCCGCGCTGCCAGGCACGGCATCATCCGCGGCTGCCCCCTCCGCCGCGGCTGCAAAGGCGCCCGCAACGGGCCAGCGCCCGGCATTGCCGAGCGAGCTGCTGATCCCCGCCATCCACGTCGACGCTCCGGTGGAGCACGTGGGCACCACGCCTGATGGCGCCATGGACGCGCCGCACGCATGGAACGACGTGGCCTGGTTCGACCTGGGTTACCGGCCGGGCGAGCCCGGCAGCGCCGTGATTGCCGGCCATCTCGACTCCACGACGGACCGGGCCGTGTTCTGGGACCTGCGCTTGCTGAAGCCGGGCGACAACGTGCGGCTCAAGTCCGAAGACGGCTCGCAGCTCACCTTCCAGGTGGCGGGCAGCGAGGTCTATCCCTACAACCAGGCCCCGTTGCAGAAGATCTTCGGTCCCGCCGCGCAGCCGATGCTCAACCTGGTGACCTGCAACGGCGTGTTCGACCGCGGTTCCAAGAACTACAACAAGCGCCTGGTGGTGTACGCGAAGCAGGTCGCCCGCTAGGCCGTCTGCAGGAATATCTGGACATAGTAGAACTGCCCGCTTGCGCTCGGACCCGCCAGGCCGATGCCCACCTGCTGATAGCCCGGATTGAGGATGTTGGCCCGGTGGGGTGGGCTGTTCATGAGGCCGGTGTTGGCCACCTCGATCGTTTCTGACAGCTCGTAGTTGTTTTCCGCCAGGTTCTCCCCGGCCGTGCGGTAGGGAATGCGGTTGTCGTCCATGATCTCTTTGAGCACCAGGCGGCCGCTGGCGTCGTAGTGCGTCAACGGCCCGCCGGCCTTCAACAGGCCTTCGGCGCGGCTCTCGGCCAGCGAGCTGAGCTGGCTGTTGAGGGCCAGCGGAGACAGGCCGTCAAGCTTGCGGTCGGTGTTCAGGTCCTCGAAGAACTGCAGGGCCATCGCCTCCAGCGGCGACTGCGCCGCTCCGGGCGCGACACCGGTGTAGACCGCCGGGCTCACCTCGGCGGCGGGCGCGGGCGCTTCCCACGAGAAACGCTCGCTGTTGAGCCGTTCCTGCACCCCGTAAGGGCCGTTCACCCAGCTGTGAGACCCATCGGTGAAGGCTGTGTAGTTGTCAGCCTTGCGCCACACCAGCATGCCGCGCGTGGTCATCTGCACGGCATCGCCATTGCCCGCGCTGGTCTGGTTGTTGGTGCAGCTGCCCACATCCCCCGGGTCGAGGTTGTGCAGCGTCTTGAAGCCAAGCGTGAACTGGCAATCGGCGCGCGCTGAGGCAGTGGTGGTCACAGGCACTACCAGCGAAGCCGCAACGGCCATGAGGATTCCGAAACCGGCCGCCCGCGGCCCCACCTTCGGGAGTTTCCGCATGGCGCCACGCTAACCTCAAAAACCGCCGCGTGCGAGCGGAATAGGAGCTTTGGCCTAACGCGACCGGCCAGGGCTCCCCGCGGCGGTGGTCCCTACAATGGACGAACCAACCAATGATTGCCCCCGCGGCCGCGCGGCCCAGACCACGCCTGGGCTTCACCGCCCTCCACCACCCCGACTTCCGGTTTTACGTGACCGGGGCCACGCTGTCCATGATGGCCGACAACATCGAGCACGTCATCACCTATTGGGTGCTGTGGCAGACGTTCCACTCGCCGCTGCTGGCCGGCTTCGCCGTGATCAGCCACTGGCTGCCGTTCCTGCTGCTGTCGGTGTACTTCGGCGCCCTGGCCGATAAATACGATTGCCGGCGGCTGATCCAGGCCTCTCAAGGGCTGTTCATGCTGGTTTCCATCAGCTGGGGCCTGCTGTTCTTCAGCGGCCACCTGCAGATGTGGCACGCCATGGTGCTGCTGAGCCTGCACGGCATGGCCGGCGCAATCTGGAGCCCGCCCGAGCAGTTGATGCTGCACGACATCGTGGGTCGAGACGAGCTCACCAGCGCCGTCCGCCTGAACGCCACCGGCAAGATGCTGGGCATCCTGATGGGCCCGGCGGTTGGCGGCATCATCCTGCTGCTGGCCGGGCCCGCCCGGGGCATCATGATCAATGCCCTGATCTATCTGCCCCTGAGCGTCAGCCTGCTGCGCATCAAGTCGACAGGCCATCAACACGGCGCCGAGGCGCGCAAGCTGAGCTTTGCCGGCGCCTGGCGCACAGTCATCGAATCGGGCGGCAATCGGGTGATTTTCACGATGATCGCCATGGCCGGCATGGCCTCCTTCCTGATCGGCAGCTTCACCCCGCAGATGCCTGAGTTCGCGCGCGATTTCGCCACCTCCGATGCCGGCCGCGCCTACACCATGTTGCTGATTGCCGGCGGCCTGGGCGCTGTGCTGGGCGGCCTGGCGCTCGAGATCACCGGCGCGAGAAAGGTAACGGTCAACATGGCCATCGCCGGCGCCGCGTTGTGGGGCGTGTCCGTGGCCGGCTTCGGCCTCACTCACAGCTTCCCTGCTGCGCTGGCATTCCTGTTTGTGGCCGGCATCGGCCAGCTATCGTTCAGCTCGGTGGCGCAAACCATCGTTCAGCTGCAGGCCCCCGCCGAGAAGCGCGGCCAGCTGGTGGGCGCCTTCTCGATGGCTCAGTCCGGCATGAAGAGCGGCGCCGGCGTCACCGTCGGCGTCGTGGGCAGCGCCATCGGCATTCACACCGCCCTGGGCCTGAGCGCCATCCTCACGGTGGTCCTGGCGGCCGGCATGTACCTCTACGCCAACGCCGTGCCCACGCCTCAGCCGGCCTATGTCGAGATAGACGGCGTGGTTACCGAAGAACCACCCGCCTGCTGCTAGACAAACCCGACAAACAGGGTCGGAATTTGCTATCCTTTACCCGACAACTTCTGTCGGATTTTTGAATGCGGATTTCGAGTAAAGGCCACTACGGCTTGCTGGCTGTCGCCGAGCTGGCGCGGCGCTATGACCAGGGCTTGATCTCGCTGGCCGAGATCGCCGCGGCGGAGCATCTGCCGCTGCCCTACCTGGAGCAGATCATCGCGCCGCTGCGGGTAGCCGGCGTGGTCGAGGCCACGCGCGGGCTGCACGGCGGCTACCGCCTGGCCCGCCATCCCTCGGACGTGACCGTGGGCGAGGTGGTCCGCTGGCTGGAAGGACCTATCGCGCTGGTGGAGTGCACCACCGAGGGCTACCAGGCCGGCGCCTGCGAGCGCGAAGCCGGCTGCACCTCGCGCGGCGTCTGGAAGCAGGTGTCCGACGCCATCAACAACGTCCTCAACACGCTGACCCTGGCCCACCTCATCGCCAACGAAGAGCCACTAGCACGGCAGCTCGTATCCATTGGAGTACTCGCCTAAATGCCTACCGACACCCTGGTCATCGAGAACCTTCACGTGACCGTGGAGAACCGTGAGATTCTGCGCGGCGTGGACCTGACGGTCCCCCGCGGCGAAACCCATGCCCTGATGGGCCCCAACGGCTCCGGCAAGAGCACTCTGGCGTACACCCTGATGGGCCACCCCAAGTACAAGGTGACCCAGGGCACGGTGCTGTGGAAAGGGCAGGACATCCTGGACCTGCCGCCCGACCAGCGGGCCAAGGCCGGCCTGTTCCTGGCCTTCCAATACCCGGTGACGGTGCCGGGTGTGACCCTGGTGAACTTCCTGCGGCAGAGCCTGCGCGGCGTGCGCGGCAAGGACGTGGCCGTCCGCGAGTTCCGCAAGGAGCTCCAGGAGGGCATGAAGGTCCTGAAGATGGACAACCAGTTCGTGACCCGCTACGTGAACGACGGCTTTTCCGGCGGCGAGAAGAAGCGCGCCGAGATGCTCCAGATGGCCCTGCTCAAGCCTGAGATGGCCATCCTCGATGAGACCGACTCGGGCCTCGACATCGACGCACTGCGGATTGTGGCCGAAGGGATCAACGCCCTGGCCGGGCCGGAGATGGGCGTGCTCATCATCACGCACTATCAGCGCATCCTGAACTACATCACGCCGCGCCACGTGCACGTGCTGTACAAGGGCCAGATCATCCACGAGGGCGGGCCCGAGCTGGTCACTCGCCTGGAAGCCGAGGGCTACGACAACATCATTCGCGAGTATGCGCCGGCCGAAGAGCCGGCAGCGGCCTAAAGGAGAGATCATGGCAGTCGCACCCAAGGAACTTCAGAGCAACGCCGACTACAAGTTCGGCTTTCACGACGAAGAGGATTACTTCTTCAAGGCGCAGCGCGGCCTCAACGAGGGCATCGTCCGCCAGATCTCGGCGCACAAGAGCGAGCCGGAGTGGATGACTAAGTTCCGCCTGCGCGCCTACAAGCACTTCCTCAACCGGCCCACGCCAACCTGGGGCGGCAACCTGGGCGAGATCGACTTCGACAACATCTACTACTACATCAAGCCCGCCGAGGCCCAGGGCAAGACCTGGGAGGAGGTGCCGGAGTACATCAAGGACACCTTCGACAAGCTGGGCATCCCCCAGGCCGAGCGCAAGTTCCTGGCCGGCGTTTCGGCGCAGTACGAGTCGGAAGTGGTGTACCACTCCATCCGCGAGGACCTGGAGAAGCTGGGCGTCATCTTCACCGACATGGACACCGGCCTGCGCGAGCACGGCGACCTGGTCAAGAAGTATTTCGGCACGGTCATCCCGCCCAACGACAACAAGTTTGCCGCGCTCAACAGCGCCGTCTGGTCGGGCGGCTCGTTCGTGTGGGTGCCAGCCGGCGTCAAGGTCGATATCCCGCTGCAGGCCTACTTCCGCATCAACGCCGAGAACATGGGCCAGTTCGAGCGCACGCTGATCGTGGCCGAGCCCGGCTCCTTCGTCCACTACGTCGAGGGCTGCACGGCGCCAATCTGGACCACCGACTCGCTGCACTCCGCCGTCGTCGAGCTGATTGCGCTGGAAGGCGCCCGCATCCGCTACACCACCATCCAGAACTGGTCCAACAACGTCTACAACCTGGTCACCAAGCGGGCAATGGCCTACCGCGACGCCACCGTCGAATGGGTGGATTGCAACCTCGGTTCCAAGCTGACCATGAAGTACCCGGCCGTCTACCTGATGGAGCCCGGCGCCCACGGCGAGGTCCTGAGCGTGGCCATGGCCGGCGCCGGCCAGCACCAGGACGCCGGCGCCAAGATGGTCCACGTGGCGCCCAACACCACTTCGATCATCACCTCCAAGTCGATCGCCAAGAGCGGCGGTCAAACCACCTACCGCGGCCTTGTCAAGGTCTACAACGGCGCTCACGACGTTAAGTCGAAGGTGCGCTGCGACGCGCTGCTCATGGACGACGACTCCCAGTCCGACACCTACCCCTACATGGACATCGAGGACGAGCAGGTCGACATCGGCCACGAGGCCACGGTCTCGAAAGTCGGCGAGGAGCAGCTGTTCTATCTGATGAGCCGCGGCCTGACCGAAGTGGAGGCCACGAACATGATCGTCAACGGCTTCATCGAGCCGATCGCCAAGGAGCTGCCGATGGAGTATGCCGTCGAGCTCAACCGCCTGGTCCAGCTCGAGATGTCAGGAAGCGTCGGCTAGGCAGCACTCATGGCATTCACCCGCGAGACCGTCGAGCGGCTGAGCTCGGAGCGGTCTGAACCAACGTGGCTCTGCGAAGCGCGCCTGCAAGCCTGGCAGCGCTTCGAAGCCACCCCCATGCCGAACTCCGCTAAGGACGAGGACTGGCGCCGAACCGACATCTCCAAGCTCGACCTGTCATCCTTCACCCCCTCCCTAGACGGCGCCAACACGCCAGTACTTACCCCCTCGCCCGCCGTAGCGGGAGAGGGCGGGGGTGAGGGAACCCTCCCCCTCGGCGTCATCTTCACGACCCTGGAACAGGCCGTCAAAGACCATCCCGACCTGGTGCGCGAGCACCTGTCCGATCAAGACGGCAAGTTCCTCTCCCTCAACGCCGCCCTGTGGGCCGGCGGAGCCTTCGTCTACGTCCCGCCCGACGTGCAGCTGGCACTGCCGTTAGTAGCCAGCTTCGGTGAGGGCGCCGAGGCCGTATTCCCACGCACACTCATCGTCGTCGACCGCGGCGCCTCGCTGGTGTACATCGATTGCTTCGCCGGCGCCGGCGCCTCCATCCTGGGCCTGAAG
>DATKQD010000195.1:0-10298 GCA_035532895.1 Chloroflexota bacterium | reverse complement strand
GAGTTCGTGCTGCTGCCAAACGGATAGCCGCTCGCGCGCAGCTCGGCGCGGATCTGGTCCAGCGTTTTGGGGCCATTCTTGGTGGTGTACGTGGGCGCAGCCGGGCTGGACGCCGTAGTGGTGACCGGGAGGGCCGAGCCCAGAGCAGCGGCAGCTGGCGCGGCTACCGCCGCCGCGTGGCTGCTGGCAGGCGCGGGGCTTGTGGCCGGCCCCGAAATAGCCATGGCGGAGGCTGACCGACTGGCGGTTGCCGGGTGCGCCTGAGGAGCGGCGCCCGGCACTGGCAGGCCCAGCAGGGCCCAGAGCAGAGCCACGCCCGCGGCGGTGACTACCGTGCCTAGCAGGATGGTCTTGCCCCAGCTCCGACCCGCTTCAGGCGGTGGAAGCATGGGCAGATAGCGAGGCGTAAGCGTTGAGCGGCTGCTTCCGGGTGCACCGCTGCCCGAAGCGGAGCCTGAGCGGGCGCCGCCAAAGCCAGCGTTGGCGCGCGGCAGCGGCTGTGGCTCAATGGAGCCAATGTGCGCCACGCGCGGCCGGGCCGCCCCGGCACCCTCTTCGCGACGCGGCTCGGAGGGCAGGCTTTGCGCCACCGCGACCAGCACCTCCGTATCGAAAAAGGGCGAGATCACGTCCTCAATGAGCCGGCGCTCCCCGCCGAAAGCCCGCAGATCCACCACACGAGGCTCGTCCCACTCGGGCGGCACGATGGCCTCCTCAACGCGCCGCAGCAGGCTGAACACGTCCTCCGCGATGGGATCATCGTGCCGGAGAAGCGGTGCAGCCTCCAGCATAGCGGCCAGCGAGGCTGGCGCCTCGTCGAGCTTCCAGAGAGCAAACAGGCTAGGATCCGGCTGCCAGGCAACCTGTGCCCGCAGCGGCGCGCCCAGAGGCGCGGTGGCCAGCAGGCCAGCCGGCGAATGCCCTGCTCGCGGCAGCGCGGTGCTGATACCCATGTGCCCGAGCAACTGCCGCAATTCCGGCGATACGCCAACCCCACCCCGCGCGCGACTCATCGCCCCCAGCATACTGCATGCGCAGGCCTGGCTGGAGGGCTATGGCCCGAATGGATAGCCTGCCCGCTAGGCGTTGAGCATTTTGCGTTTGCTGGCCACGTAGTCCACCAGGATGTACTCGCCCAGGCGGTCGGGTGTGGCGAAGAAGGCACGGCCTTTGTTGATCTTGGTCATCTGGTTCACAAAGGCGGTGAGGTAGTGGCTGCGCTCCAACATAAAGGTATTGATGACGATTCGATCCTTGGTGCAGCGATTCACCTCGCGCAGCGTTTCCTGAAAGGTGCGGTACGTGGGCGGGTAGGAGAACTGCACGCGGCCATGGTCGAAGTAGGCCGTTGGCTCGCCATCGGTAATCATGATGATCTGCTTATTGGCGCTCTTGTGCCGGTTCAGCATCTGGCGGGCGAGCATGAAGCCGTGCTGCATGTTGGTGCCGTACACGTACTCGTTCCAGTTGATCTGCGGCAGCTTCTCCGCTTTGAGCTCGCGCGCGGCATCCGAGAAGCCAATGATGTGCAGGTCGTCCCGGGGATACTGCGAGCGAATGAGGCTGTTGAGGGCCACCGCCACTTTCTTGGCTGCCAGGAAGCAGCCGCGCAGGAGCATGGAACGGCTCATGTCCAGCATCAGCACCGTTGAGGAGGAGGTGATGAGCTCCGTGCGATAAACGTCGAAATCCGACGGGACAATGTGCACCGGTTTGCCCGCGCCCTCGCGCTGGATGGAGTTCATGAGCGTACGCTGAATATCCAGCAAAAAGGGATCGCCAAACTCGTAAGGCTTGCCGTCATCCGTGCGGTCGCCGCCGCGACCATTGCTGGTCACGGCGTGCCGGCCAAAGCCGTCCTTCTTGAGGTGCGTGAAAATGTCCTGCAGCGCCTTTTGGCCGATCTTGCGGCTGCCGCGCGGCGTGAGCTCGTAGCTGTTGCCCATCTTCTGGATGTAGCCGGCATCTTCGAGGACCTTGGTGATCTGCTGCAGGTGCTCCAGCTGCGCCCGCGCCTCGGGACCCATAAGATCGCCCACCTTGTCTGGATCGATCTGGTCCAGTGAGTCGCCGTCATGAGCGCGCTTCAGCGCCCGCTCCAGCTCGTCCATCTGTTGCAGCCGTTCCATCATCTGCATCGCCTGCTGCATGCTCATAGGCTCGTCGCCTCGGAACGGATAGCGATTGCGGAACTGTCGCATGGGCATAAGCGCTTCCAGCCCGGCGGCCAGTTGAGCCATGGCATCGCGCATACTGTCGCTGCCCAGCATCTGCTGGATCATGTCCTCCAGCGACTGCCGCATGTTCGAGGGCATGCTGTCCATCAGCGACTGCATTTGCGCCATGCGCCGCTGCAAGCTTTCCAGGAGCTGATCCAGGTTCTCAATGCCGGGATCGAAGTAGTCGCCGTATTTCTCCTTGAAATCGGCGAAGTTAGGCTCGCGGCCCTGCATGCGGTCCTGCAGCATCTGGTTGAGCGCCTGCATCATGTCCTGCATGCGCTGCATATCCTCGGGGGTCATGCCCTGGAGGGCATTCTTCAGCCCCTCGAAGTAGTTCTGCATGACCTGGCCCTTGAGCATCTCCAGCAGCTCCTGGAACTTCTCGCGGGCTTCCTGGTCCATGAACTCGTAATCCGTGAGTTGCTTGATCTGCCCAGCGGGATCCTCGGGCAGCATGTCCAACTGGTGCTGCTTGCGGGCCGCCATCTTTTCCAGCAGGTCCAGCATCGCCTGGTCCGGCGCTTCGCCGCCGCCTTCACCGGGCGGCATGCTGTCAGAGGCGTCGCCCGGCTGGGCCGGGGAGCCTGGTTGGCCCGCGGAACGGGATGACGTGGAAGCCCCCTGATTCTCAGAGCTGCGCGAGGAAGGCGATGCCGTGGCGGTGGCGCCCTGCGCCTGGCTGCCTTGGGCACCGTCGGACGGATCACCCTGGTCGCCCGCGTCCTGTGGGCTCGAGGCGCTGGCGCTTTCACCGCCCGCATCCTCTGGTGATTGCTGGCCATGGGCGGCGTCCAGGCGACGCTGGATGCCTTCGCGCTCCAGGCGCTTCACTTCCTCCAGCTTCTCTTTCAGCTGGTCGAACACGGAGCCCATGTCATAGCGGTTGAGCTCCTGCTGCTTCATCTCTCGCAGGCGCTCCAGCATCTGCTGCAGGCCCTCCAGGCGCTCGCCGTCGGGCCGATCCATACCCCACTGCATCATCCGCTCGAGCGCGCTCCAGAGGTCGCCCTCGGCCAGGAAATCGTCGGACAGGGCAGCCATCAAGTCGTCCGCGTCGAAGGGGAACACCTGCTGGGTTCCATCCCAGCGTGAATATCGAAGAACGATGGGCACTGGTTTTCTCGCTTCCCGGTCGCCCGTCAACTCGCCAGACAGCTAACGCTGATAGCGGGCGGCTCCGTGCGCGTGATCCTTGTTGAGCTTGCGATTCAGGTGCAGACCCTCCAGCACGAACTCCACCGCCGATGCCACCGTGGCAGCACTGCCGGTCGCGTTCAGCTTGGCCACGGCGGCCTTCACACCATCGAAATTGGACACCTGCTCCACGTAACGCATGCTGGGCAGCCCGTCGCCAGCGTCCACGTGCAGGCCGGACTCAAAGCCCTCGAACAGATCGTCGAAGTCGGTCACATCAAAGTGCCGGTTAAAGGTGTTGAGCACCGCGCCCTGGATGAGCTTTTCGATGACCCGGTCTTCTTTGGTGTCGCCCACCGTTTCCAGTTCGATCTTGCCCGCGGTGGAGGCGATGACGGCCGGCAGGTCGCTCACCCGCGGAACAGCTTCCTTCTCTCGCAAGCGGATGGCGCGGCGCACCGAGTTCGAGATGACGTTCTCGTAGTTGCAGATGGACACACGGACGCTCACACCGGACCGCTGGCTGATATCGGGATGTTTGCGGGCCAGGTGGGTGAGCTCCGCGAGGATCTCTTTCATGAGTGCCGGCACTTCAACGCGCAGGTCCGGGTCCTCGAACGGCACCGACTCCTGCTCCATGATGACGATCTCATCCTCAGGCGTGGTGGGGTAATGGGTACGGATCTCAGAGCCGCAGCGGTCCTTGAGGGGTGTAATGATGCGGCCTCGATTCGTGTAATCCTCCGGGTTGGCGCTGGCCACGATGTAGATATCCAGCGGCAGACGTACGCGATAGCCGCGGATCTGGACGTCGCGCTCCTCGAGGATGTTCAGCAAACCCACCTGAATGCGCTCGGCCAGGTCCGGCAGCTCGTTGATGCAGAAGATGCCGCGGTTGGTGCGGGGCACCAGGCCGTAGTGGATAGTCAGCTCGTCAGACAGGTAACGGCCCTCTGCCACCTTGATTGGATCGATCTCGCCGATAAGGTCGGCGATGGTGATGTCTGGCGTTGCCAGCTTCTCGCCGTAGCGCTGGTCGCGATGGATCCAATCGATCGCTGTACGGTCGCCGTCCTCGTCCACGAGCTTGCGAGCGTGGACGGAGATGGGCGCGAACGGATCGTCGTTAATCTCGGAGCCGGCGACCACTGGCGTCCACTCGTCGAGCAGGTTCACCATGGCGCGGGCGACGCGGCTTTTGGCCTGCCCTCGCTCGCCCAGGAAGATGATGTCCTGGCCGGAGAGGATGGCGTTCTCGACCTGCGGAATGACGGTGTCGCCATAGCCGATGATTCCGGGAAAGAGGTTTACCCCATCCCGGATCTTCTGCACCAGGTTGGCCCGCATCTCGGCCTTCACGGACCGCGGTTGATAGCCCGACTCGCGAAGCTCGCCGAGGGTCTTGGCTAGGCTCATGAGATCTCCTGGAACTCCCTCTTAGCGCCAACTGGGGTAATGGCGGAAGCATATCAACTGCCCATGCGCCGTGCGAGGTAGCGGGCCATCGGATCGCTGCCCTCGCCGGGGCCTTGCAAACCCGCTGCCTGGTGGCAGAATAACCGCCAATGCTCGCGAAGTGCTTGAGTGGCGCGGTGGTGGGTCTCGATGGCGCCCTGGTGCAGGTGGAGCTCGACATCTCCGCTGGCCTGCACTCCTTCACCATCGTGGGCCTGCCGGACGCGGCAGTCAACGAGTCGCGCCAGCGGGTGCGCTCGGCCATCCGCAATTCCGGATTGGCTTTCCCCGAGAAACGCATCACCGCCAACCTGGCCCCCGCGGACTTGAAGAAGGAAGGGCCAGCCTACGACCTGCCCATTGCCATCGGCATTCTCGCGGCGTCGGAACAGGTGGGCATCGCGGCGGACAACATGCTCTTTCTGGGAGAATTGTCGCTGGACGGCAGCTTGCGCCACACCTCCGGCATTCTCTCTATGGTGGCGCTGGCCAAAGAGAAGCACCTGGGCACCATTTTCGTTCCCGAGGCCGATGCCGCCGAGGCGGCTCTGGTGGACGGCGTGACCGTCATCCCCGTTCGCCACCTGGCCGACCTGGTGCTGTACCTGCGGGGCGCGCTGCACATCGACCCCGTGCCCTTCAACTCCACCCTGGACTGGGTCGATCCGCCGGCCAGCCTCGACTTCAGTGAGATTCGCGGCCAGGAGCACGTACGGCGCGGCCTGGAAGTGGCCGTCGCCGGCGGGCACAACATGATCATGGCCGGCCCACCCGGCGCGGGCAAAACCCTCATTGCCCGCGCCGCGCCCTCGATCATGCCCGCCATGACGCTGGACGAGGCGCTCGAAGTCACCAAGATCTACAGCGTCGCCGGCATGCTGCCGGAGGACACGCCGCTGGTGCGCCAGCGCCCCTTCCGGGCCCCGCACCATACCGTGAGCACCACCGGCTTGGTCGGCGGTGGCCGCTGGCCACGCCCGGGCGAGATCAGCCTGGCTCATCGTGGTGTGCTCTTTCTGGACGAGCTGCCGGAGTTTCAGTCCAGCGCTCTGGAGGTGCTGCGCCAGCCGCTCGAGGATGGCCAGGTGACCATTTCACGCGCGGCCGGGACCGTCACGCTGCCGGCCAACTTCATGCTCATTGCTGCCATGAACCCCTGCCCCTGCGGCTTCTCGGACGATCCCGAGCGCGACTGCACCTGCACGCCTACCCAGGTGATTCGCTACCGCAAGCGCATCAGCGGGCCACTGCTGGATCGCTTCGACATCCATACCCACGTCCCACGCGTGGAGTACGAGAAGCTGGCCGGCGTGGACCCTTCGGAGACATCCGCCGCGGTCCGTGCTCGGGTGGAGGCCGCCCGGCACCTCCAGCACGAGCGCTTTGCCGGTACCAAGCTGCGCTGCAATGCGGACATGGGGCCAGCGGAGCTGCGCGAGCTGTGCCCGCTCGATTCGGCGGGGCAAAGCCTGATGCGCAATGCCATGGCCAAGCTGCGTCTCTCGGCGCGCGCCTTCCACCGCTGCCTCAAGCTGGCCCGCACTATCGCGGACCTCGCCGCCGCTCCAAGCATTGCCCCCACCCATGTGGCCGAAGCGCTGCAATACCGGCCGCGGGAGGTGCGCCTGTAAGTCTCGGAGCGCGGATTGAGCGTGCCGATCCTGGGGGAAACGTACCGGGCGAGCGGAGCTGGCTGAGAATGGCGTAGAATTCGGAGAAAATCTCGGGCAAACTCGTGTCAAACAGGTATGGAGGGCATTCATTGGAATATGAAAAGCCCACGTCCCTCGCCGGTGCTATCAGCCTCCTCAAACAGGGCGGCGCCGGCGCGCGGGCGATGGGCGGAGGGACCGATCTGGTGGTCCAGATTCGCGAGGGCCGCCGCACGGTGGATCTCCTGGTGGACATCAAAGCCGTACCGGAAGCCACAGCTGTGCAATGGAGCAGCGCCGGCCTGCACCTCGGTGCGGCGGTGCCCTGCTACCGCATCTATCAGGACGGCACCATCGCCAGCCATTATCCGGGGCTGATCGACTCCGCTTCGCTCATCGGTGGCACGCAGATACAGTCCCGAGCGGGCTTGGGCGGTAACCTGTGCAACGCCTCGCCCGCGGCGGACTCGATCCCGACGCTCATCGCACTGGGCGCCACGTGCAACATCGTCGGCCCCAATGGCAACCGCACCCTGCCGGTGGAGCAGTTCTGCACCGGGCCGGGGCAGAACGCGCTGCAGCCGGGCGAACTGCTGGTGTCATTCGACTTTCCGACGCCGGCAGCGCACAGCGGCGCCTTCTTCCTGCGCTTCATCCCGCGCAACGAAATGGATATCGCCGTGGTGAACGCCGCGGCGGCCATCACGCTCGATGCGGACCAACGCCACATCGCCGGCGCGCGCTTGGCGGTAGGAGCGGTGGCCCCAACGCCACTGCTCATTGGCGGGGTCGCGGAGGCGCTGGCCGGCCAGCCGGTGGATGCGCCGGACCTCGAGCCGGCCATGGCACTGGCGCGAGCCGCCGCCAAGCCCATTACCGACATGCGCGGTTCGGCCAAACAGCGCGTGCATCTCAGCGGAGTGCTGGCCAAACGAGCCTTAGAGGGCGCGCTCGCGCGCGCCAGGAGCGCAGCGTAGATGGTAGCCCTGAAATCTCTTCACTTCACACTTAATGGCGAAACGGTCGACACGCTGTGCGACGCGGGCGAAAGCCTGCTCGAGCTGCTGCGCTACCGGCTGAACCTCACCGGTGCCAAGGAAGGCTGCAACAACGGCAACTGCGGCGCTTGCAGCGTCATCCTGGACGGGCAGATAGTGGATTCGTGCCTGGTGCTGGCGGTCGAGATCGACGGTCGCTCGGTGACCACCATCGAGGGGATCGCGAATGGCCCGAACCTGCATCCCCTCCAAGAGGCATTCCTGCAGGAGGCCGCGCTGCAGTGCGGCGTGTGCACCCCTGGCTTCATTGTCGCCGCCAAAGCGCTGCTGGACCGCGAGCCACATCCCAGCGAGGAGCGCATACGCCACTGGCTGGCGGGCAACCTTTGCCGCTGCACCGGGTACGACAAGATTGTGCGCGCCGTGAAGCGCGCCTCGGAACAGGCCTAGGTCCTAGGCCCCCACACTCAGAACACATGGGAGGAATTTGAGAGATGGCCATAAAAAGTCCCGAGAAGCCCGCGGCCGCCACCAGCAGCTATAAGGTCATCGGCACCCGGCCCGTGCGCCCGGACGGTGCAGACAAGGTTACCGGGCGGGCCGTCTACGGCGCGGACATCCGCCTGCCCAACATGCTGCGCGGGCGCGTGCTGCGCAGCCCCTACGCCCACGCCAACATCAAGCGCATCGACACCTCCAAGGCAGCGGCGCTGCCGGGTGTGAAGGCCGTGGTCACTGGCGCGGACTGGCCGGGCATTTCCAACAAGATTGAGGACCTGGGCGAGGACACAGTGAACCTGGGAGACCTCGCCAAAAACCTGCTGGCGGTGGGCAAGGTTCTGTACAAGGGCCATGCCGTGGCCGCCGTGGCCGCTCTGGATGACGCGACCGCTCAGAAAGCACTGGGCCTCATTGAGGTGGAGTACGAGCAGCTGCCCGTGGTGCTGGATGTACGCGAATCCATGAAACCGGGCGCCCCTCTGCTGGACGACAAGCGCTTCACGGATTCTCTGGGCACCAAGTCCAGCGAGCCCAGCAACGTGGCGCGCCACATCCGCTTCGAGCTGGGTGACGTGGCCAAGGGCTTTGCCCAGGCCGACGTGACGCTCGAACACGAGTACCGCACCACTATGGTGCACCAGGGCTACATCGAGCCGCACAACGCCACCGCGCTGTGGGGGTCCGACGACAACCTCACCGTGTGGTGCAGCACTCAGGGCGCCTTCGCCGTGCGGGACAACCTGGTGGAGCTGCTGAAGCACCCCACCGGCAAGATCAAGGTCGTTCCGCTGGAGATCGGTGGCGGGTTCGGCGGCAAACTGGGCGTGTACCTAGAGCCAGTAGCGGCGCTCCTTTCGAAGAAAAGCGGCCGGCCCGTGCAGCTGTTCATGAGCCGCACCGAGGTGTTCGAAGCCAGCGGCCCCGCGCCAGGCACCTCTATCTCGATCAAGATCGGCGCCACAAAAGATGGGCGTATCACTGCCGCGCAGGCCGACCTGGCCTATGAGGACGGCGCCTATCCCGGTGCCGGCGCTGGCGCCGGCTGCATGTGCATGCTGGCTCCGTACGACATCCCCAACATCCTGCTGGATGGGCGCGATACTGTGGTGAACAAGCCGAAAACCGCGGCCTACCGCGCACCCTCAGCGCCGCAGGCGGCCTTTGCTGCCGAGAGCCTGCTGGATGAGCTGGCGGAGAAGCTGGGCATGGACCCGCTGGAGCTGCGGCTGAAGAACGCCTCGCACGAGGGCACGCGGCAGGTGAACGGGCAGACCTTCCGCCGCATCGGCTACATCGAGACACTGGAAGCGGCCAAGGCCAGCGCCCACTTCGCGAGCCCGCTCGGCCAGCCCGCTCCGGGCAAGAAGCGCGGCCGCGGCGTGGCCTCCGGCTTCTGGTTCAATGGCGGCTTTAAGTCTTCAGCCTACGCCCAGGTGAACGCGGACGGAAGCGTCAGCCTGGTGGAAGGCTCGGTGGATATCGGCGGCACGCGCGCCTCCATTGGTATGCAGCTGGCCGAGACGCTGGGCATCCCCTTCGACAAGGTCAAGCCAACCGTGGCCGATACGGACAGCGTGGGCTACAACGCCATGACCGGCGGCAGCCGAACGACTTTTGCTTCTGGCTGGGCGGCTTACGAAGTGGGGATGGATATCCGCCGCCAGTTGGTAGAGCGCGCCGCCGAGTTCATGGAGCGCGCTGCAGATGACCTGGAGTATGTGGACGGCGAGGTCCGCTCGAAGACCGGCGATTCTAAGATGACCTTCGCCGAGCTGGCCGCCAAGGTGAACGGGCGCGGCGCGCCGGTCGTGGGGCGCGCCGCGGTGAGCCCTATGGGTGCCGGGCCCGCGTTCGCCACGCATATTGTGGATGTCGAAGTGGATCCGGAGACCGGCAAAGTGGACGTGCTGCGGTACACCGCCGTGCAGGACGTGGGCACCGCAATCCATCCTTCGTACGTGGAGGGTCAAATCCAGGGCGGCGCCGCTCAGGGCATAGGCTGGGCCCTGAACGAGGAGTACTTCTACGACGACAAGGGCGTGCTGCGCAACTCCAGCTTCCTGGACTACCGCATGCCCACGACCCTGGACCTGCCACTCATCGATGCCGTGCTGGTAGAGGTGCCGAACCCGGGCCATCCCTACGGCGTGCGTGGTGTGGGCGAGGTGCCGCTGGTGCCACCGATGGCCGCTGTGTCCAATGCCCTGCACCAGGCGCTGGGCGTGCGCGTGCGGGAGCTGCCCATGTCGCCCCGCCGCCTGCTGGAGGAAACGGGCGTTATCGGCAAGTGAGCCATCCGCGGCCCGCGAAGCGCGCCGCCGCGAGAGGCAGGTAAC
>DATKQD010000194.1:0-6115 GCA_035532895.1 Chloroflexota bacterium | reverse complement strand
ACTGCCTTGGCCAGCAGCCGGGCGATGCTGGTTTTGCCAACGCCGCGTGGGCCGGTGAACAGGTACGCGTGCCCGATGCGCCCCGCTGCCAGCGCGTTCAGCAGCGTTTTGGTGACGCGCTCCTGAGCACGGACTTGCCCGAACGTTTGTGGCCGGTATTTGCGATACAGCGTTTGCGAGGGCATATGGAGATCTTAAGGGTGGGGAGTGAAGAGCCGCGCGTCAAGCGCTGGCCGGCTCTTCACTCCCCACCGGGGATGAGGCCTGGTCGTGCACCTTCTGTTGACTGTACCCATCGCCCGGGCCGCGGCCGCGAGCAGCTCAAGCCAGGTAACTCTGCGGCACCCGGAAGACTCCCCTTACCGCTGCTTCCTTCCGGACCTGACGGGGTTCGAGGGCTCCCGCCGCGCAGAACCCGACTATCGACGTCGTCCGCGGCGCAACACCGAGAATGAGCGAGCCTCGAGAAGGAGTTCGGCCCCGCTGCAGCGGATTGCGGGTACAGGGCACCGCTAGCTCCCCGCTTAGCACGACCAGGCGCAAGTGTAGCAATAGTCCCAAGCCAGCTGCCAATGGCTGGCGGCCGGCCAGGCGAACGTTCGCCAGCGGCTGTTCAGCAGCCGGATGAGCAGGCGTCCCGCGTGTCTCGCGGCGCCAGCTCAGGGGTCGAGCAGGTGCGAGACCTCGGATATTTCATTAAAAGCGTAGGCGATGGCGGGGTGCTGCTCGCCCTGGGCCACGCACCAGGTGCAACCTTCGTGCCGCAGAATGCCCTGGCGCTGGGCGTAAGCGAGGAACTGGCCGGCTCGCCGGTGGAAACCGTGGCCCGAGGTCAGGCGCGGATCCAGCGCCAGGCCGGCGCTCCGGTAGCGCCTTGCGCAATCCCTCAGACGCTGCTCGAGCTCGGCGCGCGAAAGGCGCGCATGAGGCGGCAGCTCGTGGATGACGGTGGCCGCAAGGTGGCCCACGTTCACCGTGATCTGGCGAAGAATGGCCTCGCGCGCCTGCTGCTCGAACTGCTGCCGGCCGATCGCACGGTCGATGTGCTGCTCCGGCCCAATGCGTACGAAGCAGCGCGTGCGCAGGGTAGTCATGAAGTCGTAAAAAACGGCGATGGGCACCAGGTTGAGCTCGGCCCGGCTCTCCTGGACCACGCGGAACAGCCCGGCGCGAAAGCGGCCGAAGTGCCCGTCCAATCCCAGGCCGCCTTCAGGCGTCCAGAACAGGTCGCGCCCGTGGTCGAGCAGCCAGGCGAAGCGGCTGATCTGGCCGCGTATGCGGCGTAACTCTCGGCGGCCGTGCAGGTGCCCCATGGGGAAGGCCTTGCCGAACAGCAGGTGCGGGCCCACGTCGATCCACGAGACCAGCCCACGCCAGTTGGGCAGGTACTGGCCCAGGAAGCCCGGCCAAAAGGCATCCTCCCGCAGCGCAAACACCAGCCGCCGGTTGGGGTGGCTGATGCCGCGGGCAAAGTAGGTGATGCCCAGCAGCACCATGGAATCCATGTCGCGCTTGTGGTTGGAGATGAGGATGCTGGGGTGATGCCCGCTGATATTCTCGCGCCCGTACACCAGCACATCGTGCGTGGCGCTGCAGATCGCGTAGAAGAGGGTGGCCAGGAGGCCCCGGAACGCTTCTTGGATGAGCGTGGCGGCAGCGGTCATGGCTTCGTCCTCAACCAGCAGGCCGCGGCGCCGCTGCGGCCGCGGCGCGCGGCGAAAGGCGCCCGCGCTGGCCGGCGGAGCTTGATCGGGCTCCTCCAGGCCCGCGGGCACCTCGAGGGAGAGCGCTGGCTGGTTGGCCATGGCACTTCAGGTTACCGCGCCGGGCCGTTCGGGGCGGTTGCGGCCCGGCCTGTTGCTCTCCTGCTCTACAATGAGCGCCGGAACCGGCCAGCCACGAGCCCGTGGCGTGTGCGCCGCCTTCCGCACATCTTTTGGATATTGGGAGGCCGATCATGAGCCAGCCCTTCCGCGCGGACCACGTTGGGAGCCTGCTTCGGCCGCCGGAGCTGCTGCGGGTGCAGGCGGATTTCGCCGCGCAACGCATCAGTGCTGCCGACAAGCGGGCGGCTGAAGACGAGGCCATCACCACCGCCCTGAACATGCAGCGCCAGGCTGGTCTGGAGATCTTCAGCGATGGCGAATACCGGCGTGGGAACTGGGCGGGCGACTTCATCGCCGCGGTGGACGGCTACGTGCAGGGCAACATGCCCGTGACGTTCAATTGGCAGCTGCCGGAGCAGCTCAACTCGCAGACGTCAGAACAACAAGTGGCGAACGCCATGCACGCCATGCCGCAGCAGAGCGGCCTGGTGATCGGCCAGAAGCTGCGCCAGAAGTCGCGCCTCACCCAGGAGGAAACCGCGTTTCTGAGCCAGCACGCGCCCGGTGCGTGGAAGATCACGATGCCGGCCGCCTCTTATGTGCTGGCGCGTGGCTGGGTTCCGGGCACGTCGGATAAGGCCTACGAGAGCCGCCGCGCGTTGGGCATGGACATCGCCCAGATCATCCGGGCTGAAGTGGCCGCCGTAGCAGGAGAGGGCGCTCTGTACATCCAGATCGACAATCCGCACTACCCGGATTACCTGCCAGACGACCGGCGGGAGCAGTACCGCGCCATGGGCCTCGATCCCGATCAGGCTCTTGAAGAAGACATCGCGGTGGACAACGCCAGCGTGCAGGGACTTGACCGGGACAAGCACATCCTGGCCACGCACCTGTGCCGCGGCAACGGCCGCAGCGCCTGGCACACCAGCGGCGGGTACGACCGCATTGCCGAGCGCTTGTTCGGAACATTGGATGTGGACCGCTTCCTGCTGGAGTACGACTCGGATCGTTCCGGCGGCTTTGAGCCGCTGCGCTACATTCCCAGGGGCAAGAGTGTGGTGCTTGGGCTGGTGACTACCAAGAGCGGGCAGTTGGAATCCGCGGATCTGCTGCGCCGCCGTATCGATGAAGCAGCGAAATACGTCCCGCTGGAGCAGCTCATGCTGAGTCCGCAGTGTGGTTTTGCCTCAGTCTCCGAGGGCAACCTCCTCACCTGGGACGAGCAGCGGCGCAAGCTGGAGCTTGTGGCCGAAACGGCGCGAAAAGTCTGGGGCTGACACGGCTCGGCCGGCTGCTTCCGCCGCGGCTGGAAGTTCGGCCGAAAAGCCATTGGCGGCCCTCAGCCGATCCCCTGTCGCCACAGTTGGCGAGCTTACTCGACGCCCTGGAGAAACCCCACCCCGGCCGCCGCGGCAGGTTTCCGGCCGAACTTCCGGCTTGGCGGCCGGGGCTGTAGGGGCCGGACGCATGGGACTGGTGGTGCTGCTCGTTGTCGCGGCGTTGATCTGCTTTGGTATTGGCGCGGTGCGCGGCATCACGGGCGCCATGTTTGTGGGCGCCGTACTCATGGCTGATGCGCTGCTGGCTTATCTGCTGATCGGCCCCGTGAGCGGCCTTACGCACCAGCTGTTTGGCCACTGAGGCTCGCGCGATCCAGGCCGCCCAGCAAGGGGCGAAATGGCGAAGCTCAGCGCTCGGGCGTGGGGAACAGCACGCCGAGAAGGGCCAGGGCGAGGTCGCGTTCGCCCTCCAGCTTCAGGTGTCCGCGTTCTTCGAGGGCTGCCAGGGGCCGCCGAGCTGTGGACAGGAGCAGGAACGTATTCGGGTCCGTTTTAATGGTGGCGTCCGGGTTGGGCTCGGGCGGGCCGAACTCCAGCTTGCCAGCGAACACGCGGGCCGTCCAGGCCTGGCTGCCCAGGTCAAAGCGATACATGGCGTCCAGCTCGGGCCCGCCCCTGAACCGCCGCTTGGCAACCTGCAACTGCAGGCTCACCAGGAGGGGCTGCAGCTGCGGCCGGATGACGGCGGCAGGGCTTGTGGCCACGCGAATGTCCCAGCCGTGAAAAGCCAGATCGAACACACGCATGCTCACGAACATGGCCACGGTCCAGCCGCCATCGGGATGCCAGGCCGGCCGAACCATGTGATGAGCCGGAACCTTGCGCAGCAGGTCTACGAGATCGCTGCCAGTTTTGTCGAACAGAGCCAACAGCTCGCCTCGCGGTTTGGCGGCCAGCTGCTCCTGCTGCTGCTCCAGCTGCGCTCGAAAGCCCTCGGCGGTCATCCGCTGGCCTCCGGGCAGTGATGGGGGCAGTGTGTCCCCGCGCATGGCCTTGCCGATGCTCTGGTGAAAGAACTGGCCGCCTCGGGCCAGGTGCGCCACCACCCGGGCGACGCTCCAGCCGTGGTAGTGGGAGGGGCGCTGCCAGGCTGCGTCCGGCAGCTTGCGGAGCTCGGCAAAGAGCCGCACTTGCTCCTGCGCAATGAGCTGAACCGGTTCGTCGCGCTGCACTGGCATAGGACCTTTGCACCTCCGCGAACTAGCAACACTTAACTATGAGCTACGCGGGAGATTTCGGCAACCGCGCTGTATCCGTGGGTCTGCAGAGCAAGTGGGGATTTGGGGCACAGCTGGGAATGGGGGTTGGGGGTCGCGAAGTGGGGCTGGGCGCTCAGGCGGGGGCGGGCTGGACGTCGAAGGTGGCGATGTGGCGGGCGCTGCGCTCTTGAAGGATGGGGACGACCAGGCCGGCGGTGAACGCATCGAGCCGGCAGCCAACCAGGATAAGGCCCGCATCGAGAATCGCTTTGCAGGCGGCCATGCAGTCGCTCAGTGGGCTGCCCTGCTGCACAGCGGCGGCCACATCGGCCAGCAGCCAGCCATGGCCCAGCAGCTTGCCGTAGCCCTCTATCTGGGGGCCGTTGAGGTCGGCCAGGCCGGCCTCAACGAACGAGCGGCGGGTAAGGCGCGCGGGCTCCGGCTGCGGGATGATCCAGTTGTCGATGATGTTGTGGGCAGCACCTGGCGCGGCTACCTCAATGGAGGGGGCGACCAGTGTGGCCAGCTCCTCGGCGTACAGGGAAACGTAGCTGATGGCTTTGGGCAGCACCCGGTGGTTCAGCAGCTGGCGGGTAATGGCCACCACCTGGTAGGGCGTTTCCACGCCCCCGATCACGGCGTTCATCGTTGCCGGTTAAGTGTAAGCGGCCACGCGGCGGTGTCGCAAGCCACGCGGCTCGCGCGCTCAGGCCAGCGCGGCACGCAGGGCGGCGATGCCGGCGGCGCGGCCCTGGGGGTGGTTGGCCACCGCGGTGCCCGACACAAACTTGCGGGCGCCAGCCTGATAGGCGCCGCGGATGGTTTCGGCCGAGATGCCGCCATCCACCTCGATGCGCGCCTGGGCGCCCTGCTGGGCAATGAGCGCCGCGGCTTGCTCGATCTTTTCCAGCATGGCAGGAATGAAGTGCTGGCCGCCAAAGCCGGGGTTCACGGTCATGATGAGCAGCGTATCGAGCTCGCGCAGCACGTTGGCCACGGCCTGAATGGGCGTGGCCGGGTTGAGCGCCACCCCTGCCTGCGCGCCGGCGGCCTTGATCTGCTGCACCACACGGTACAGGTGCCGGCAAGCCTCTGCGTGAACGATGAGCCGCTCGTTGCCCGCGCGTACAAAGTCCGCCACGTAGCGGCCGGGCTCCTCGATCATCAGGTGCGCCTCAAAAGGCAGGCGGGTGCGGCCGCGGCAGGCGGCGATCACCTCCCAGCCCACCGTGAGGTTGGGTACAAAGGTGGCGTCCATGACGTCCCACTGCAGTACGTCCGCGCCGGCCCGCTCGAGATCCGCGAGCTCGTCGCCCAGGCGGGATTGGTCCACGCTCAAGGTGGAAGGGACGATCTCGTAGTCTCGCTGGTAGTCGCGCGTATCATTGGCTGCAGTCAATGGACCTGAACCTCCACCAGTTGAAGATTTTTAGCACAGTCGCCAGCCACCTCAGCTTCACGCGGGCAGCGGAGGAGTTGCACCTCAGCCAATCCTCCGTGTCGCTGCAGGTGAAGCAGCTGGAGCGCAGCATTGGGTCGGAGCTGTTCGAGCAGATCGGCAAGCGCAACTATCTGACGGATGCCGGCCAGGCGCTCCAGGAGTACAGCCGGAAAATCTTCGCGCTCATGGACGAGACTTCGCTGGTGCTGGAGGAGCTCAAAGGCGTGCGGCGCGGCAAGATTCATGTGGTGGCGGATACCACCGCCGGCATCTACGTGGTGCCTCAGGCGATCGGCGCCTTTCACC
>DATKQD010000193.1:0-6733 GCA_035532895.1 Chloroflexota bacterium | reverse complement strand
GTCCCCAGCTGCGCGTTATAGGACCAGCCCACCGGCGCCACGTGCGGCATACCATCCCGGGCCACCGTAGCCAGGCGCCCCAGGCGCCGCTCGCCAGTCAGATAGGCCAGCTCCGCTTCGCTGAACGGGCTCATGCCGCTTCTCCGAGCGGGACCCCGGCAGCCTGCCGCGGTTGTTGTTTCGCTGGCGGTGACGTCCGGTACAGGAGCGGCACCACGATCGCCGCCACCACCAGGTGCATCAGCACCAGCACGACCCGGTTCGCCGCTGTCACGCCCGTCCCGCTGAGTGGCATACCGAGCGAGGCGATGAGCGCCAGCGGCGCCATGACCCGCCATATCCCGCGCGCATGGGACGTGACCCGTTCGAGGAGGGCCAGCACACCCCAGCCGAGCAGCGACAACACGGCACTAGCAACCGCCACGGTCACTGGCCCAATTTCCGCCAGCGCATGACCATTCCCTGCTGGCATCCGCGGGTGGACGCCGAACGCGAGCTCCGATACGAGCCACACTGTTTCCGCCGCCAGCACGCCGGCCATCACGGCCAGGGCTCGTCTCTTCCGGCGCTCACTCGTCGAGAACTGTTGGATGGACATTGCACGCCTCCTGGTTTCGTTCTAAACTTCACATACTGTGCAGTTCACCAGGAAGTATACATTGTGAGAAGTTCAACGCAAGTCCAGCCTGAACGCGTGCCGGCCAACGAACGGAGCCGTCGGACCCGCGCAGCGTTGTTAGCTGCCGCCCGAGCGCTGCTCGAGGAGGGCGGCTTCGCGGCCTTGAACATCGGTGCGGTGGCCGAGCGGGCCGGCGTGTCCCGCCGGGCGGTGTACCTGCACTTCGCTTCGCCCAGTGCCGTTATCGGGGCGCTGTTCGACTACGTAGCCGAAACCGAGAGCGTCCAGGAGTCGCTGCGTCGCGTCCGAAAGGCCCCAGATGCGCTGGCCGCGCTGGATGAATGGGCGCGCCACGAGGCGACCTACCACGCCAGCATCCTGGCCGTTTCCCGGGCGCTGGAGCACGCGGGCCGCGATAACCCGGATGCCGCCGTATGGCGCAAACGAATCGCCGACTACCAGCTGATAGACTGCCGCGCGCTGGCCCAGCGGCTGCACGACGAAGGCCACCTCGCGGCCGGCTGGACCGTGGCGAGCGCCACGGACATGCTGTGGGCGCTCATCTCCACTGAGCTGCTGGAGCGTTTGCTGGTCGACAGAGGCTGGTCACCGCGGCGCTACGCCAGGCTCTATGCCCGGCTGCTGCGTGGCGCGTTTGCCTCCCACGCCGCCCCATTGATTCGAGCCCGCACCACGTCACGACGCCCGGCACCCTGATTCCGTGGAACGCCAGGTGCCAGGGGGCCCCACTCGGGTTAGCCCGGCGGAATCTGGCGCTGTTCCTGGGCTGGCGAGCCGCGGCTGTCGGCTGGCGTCACGCTGTCATTCTGCATGAGGATGGGCAGGTTCTCCTGGCCCAGGTTGACCGCCTCCTTCGCGGGATGCCGCCCGGCGAGCGTCCACGTGGCCCCACGGCAGCCAGCCGGCAGCGGAGGCAGCGGTTCGCCCGCCGCCAGCGCCACGAATTCATGCTCGCAGCCCGCGGTGCACTTATACACGCCTGGCGCAGGGGTTTTTTCGCCTGCGAGAAATATCTGTCCAATCGCCGCCATGCCGGCTCAGCCGCATAACCCGTGCCGTCATCCGCGTGGCGCTGGCCGGTCGCGGAACAGCCGATCAGCCTCAGGGCGCAGCCGGCGGGCTCGGTCCGCTTTGAGCCCGGATGCGCGGCTGCGCGGGGGCCGTGGCGGGTTCAGGATGCACCAGCGCCGCATCGGGTGCCGGCTCGGCGGCTTTGGACGCCAACCCGGGTCTGGGCGCGTCTGCAGGCGGTGCAAGGCCCAGGGGAGCGATCGGCTGGGCGGACTCGGGCGCCGGCTCAAGAGACTCGATCAGTGGTGGCCTCGGCGGAGCATCGAAGTTGAAATCCGCGGCTAGGTTACCCAGGGCGGGTGAAGCCTCGCCTACGAAGCTGCGCGCATCCGGCCGGCCATCCGTCCGCGGGTTCAGCCGCTGGCCACCCAGAAAGTCATCCTCGATGAAGCGCAGGTAGCTGTCGAACGACAGCACCTGGTGGTCCACGTAGCCCTGCCGGGCATAGGGACTGATGACGATGCCAGGCACGCGGAAACCCAGCTGCTGGCCATTTATTACGGGTGGCGCCACGTGATCATAAAAGCCACCCCACTCGTCCCAGGTGAGGAAGATGGCCGTGCTGGGCCAATCCGGGCCGCGCATCACCGCGTTAACCAACCCAGCCACGTAGCGCTCGCCAGCCTTGATGGACGTTGGCGGGTGCTCGCTCACCGCGGCGGCGGGAACCACCCAGGACACCGCCGGCAGCGATCCCGCGGCCGCCGCCTGGTAGAAGTTGCCCACCGGCTGAATGTTGCCCAGCTGGCCATCCTCACGCACCGTTTGAAAGCTCCGCAGCGGGTTCACATAGGCGTCGAAGCCGCGCAGCCGAGGCGATACCGCCCCCTGCGCGGGCTGGTTGCCATCGTAATACGCCCAGCTCACCCCGGCCCGATGCAGCAGGTACGTGATGTCCGTCCAGGGATAGGGCGAGTGGTCGCCGACAGTGCGCCCTACACCTGGCGGCAGCGCGGGTGCGGCGGAGTTGGCGCGACAATCCCGCGGATCCGGCGTAGGGCAACTGGCGGCCCAACCCGATATCAGGTACAGGTGGTTGGGCAGGCTGTACGAGGCCGCCGGGGCGAAGAGATGATCCTGCAACACGAAGTTGCGCGCATACGACCAGTAGATGGGGATGTCGCGCGCGCTGTGATAGCCCACAATTGGGGCCACGCTGGTCGCACAGCGCTTGGCTGGCGTGCACGGCGCCTGGGCGCGCGCCGATGCTGCCACCAGAAACCCGTTCATGCTGCCGCCGCCCAGGTCCGTGGCGGCATCCACCGCCTTGTGCGGCGGATCGAAGGTAGGGCTGGCTGGGTCGTAATACGGCCGCAGGCAGTGGTGCAACTGTGGGTCCGGCAGGCAGCTGGTGGCTGCCCCGTCGCGCATTGGCAGGCCATCGGCACCGGGAAACGTGCCGAAGTAGTTATCGAACGAATGGTTTTCCTGGACCACGACAATGATGTGCCGAATGTTGTGGATGCCTTCGCTGGCGCCACCAGGCGCCGGCGCCTCCGCCTGGGCCGAGCCCGCCCCCGGCACCAGGGCTGCCGGCAGGCCGCAACTGACCAGCGTCAGCAGACAGGCCATTGCCGTGACGAGCACTCGGTGTGAAGCGGCGGCTGTTTTCAAACAATTAGGCGGCTTCTGCAGTCTGCGCGCAGCATACCGCAATCTCGCCCCGCGCACCTGAACAGGGGACCTTCCACCTACGCCGTATGGAGCATCAGCTCACCTGAGCCGCGTGCCGTAGCAATGGCCGCGCTCGTTCGTTCCTGCTCATGGCGGCCACGAGAATCGCTGCCGCCAGACAAACGAACGCTTAACCGGGAGGCGCCCTTGCAAGCCACGGATGAAGAACCAACCGTCGATCCGCCGGCATTTGAGTTCTTCGTCAAGGACCGGCAGCTCTCGCGCATCGGCATCTTCGCGGCCTGCTTCCTGACCATTGGCGCCTTCTATCTGGCCATCGTGAAGCTGCCGGTGAGCTCCGTGTTTCCCACTCAGCAGCTCCAAAAGCTCGGCAACACCCTCACCCTCGCGAGCCCTACCCCCGCCTTGGACCTGGCCTCTGGTGTCGGCGTGGGCGCCGCTGCCCAGGCTGGCAGCCAGCCGGTATCCACGCCGACGCCACTCCCCACGGCCACACCGCGGCCGGTCGTGGTGCTGGCGCCGCCGAGCGCACCGCCGGCCACGCCGGCACCCAGCCCTGCCGCCGCGGCTACGCCAACCGGCTCGCAAAACTACGTGGTGAAGGCCGGCGATACGCTGTTCAGCATCGCTCGCCGCCACAATGTCAGCGTCCAGCAGCTCGCCGCGTCCAACCGCCTGGCGGACGTGACGCTGGTGAAGGTGGGTCAAACGCTCCGCATCCCCTGAACCCGTGGATTGGGACTACTGGACAGGATTCGGAGGCCATAGCGCAATCTGCCGGCGAAAGGTGGGACAATCGTCCCTGGCATATGGCAGACGACTGGGCGCACAATCCGCGAACGCCGCGGCAGTTGCCTCGCCAGTACGGCCTGCCGCCGCGCCGACGCCGCCGCGTGCGCCCCCGGCTGCTGGAGTTGACCGCCCTGGCTGCAGCCGGCCTCACCGCTGGCGCGGCGCTGGCGCGTCATCTGGGCTGGCCCCACTGAATGTCACCCTCAGGAACAAACAGGAGCCTCAGCGTGATGCTGGGCTCCTGTTGATCATCGCGGGCGGCCGTTGCCGCCGGCCGGCGGCTTAGTCCCAGTAGGCGAAGGCCATGGCGCAGCCGGTGCTGGGGCGCGAGCGGTAGCCGGGGATGTAATCCACCAGTGTCATGTTCAAGGCCTGCACCGCGCCGGCGCAGGCTACCCAGTTGAGGATCTCCGAGGTGCCACCCCGCATCTTCTCACGCGGCAGGGCCCAGAGGGCAGGCACGTCCTTGGTTTGCAGCGCATCAATCACCTGGTGATCCAGTGGCTCATCGATAACGATGTGGCTCAGCCCGCCCGAGGCAATCACTCCGATGCGCTTATCACCACCCCAGCCAGCCACCGCGTCGCGCACAGCTTCGCCCAGGTTCCAGCAGCGTTTGGGGGTGGGTTGGTTGGGTGGGTAGTACGTGTTGACCATGACGGGCACAATCGGCACGTCGCACTCAGCCCACAGCCGCTGATACAGAAAGCTGAAGGCGTGGCCGATGCCGCGCGGCGCGGTCAGCGTGTTGCAACGGGTGACCTCGAATTCGCGTTCGGTAAGGGCCTCGATGAGGTAGCCGGCGAGCTCAACATCGTTGGGGTAATCGGGCGCGGTGCTCTCGAAGTGCAGCTCGGGGAAGCTGCTGCCCATGCGGCGGTTCTGGCCAGCGTGGACCTCGGCCCGCTCGCCATGGTAAATGGCCACGGCGGGCATGTTGCCATCATTGAACTGCTCGTGCTGGTCGTCGCCGAAGATGACGATGGCGTCGAGCTTGGCGCTGCGCAGCTTCTCGCCCAGCTGCTTCACGGCACGCTGCACGCACCCGTGGCGTTCTTCCCATACGGAGGGCTGCAGTTGCGCTTCCAGGTCCGCGGGCACGGCCGGGCTTACCTGCTCGGTCTTGCCCAGGTTGCCCCATTCGGGCCAGGCAGTGCTGATTTGCGGCGTGTGTGAGGTGCCAATGCCGAGAACGATGTTGGACATAACGAAATGGTCTCCTATCTAGTTGCTGTGCGCGTCTCGCTGCTCTGGCCGGCCTTGGGCCGGCCGGCCGCCTCCCGGGTGATGCCGATATGGTGCTGCATCAGCCTACCAGCCTCGCCCGGATCGTGCCGGTGGAGCGCATCCAGAATGCGTTCGTGGTAACCCAGCACCGACTCTGTGCGGGCTGGCGTGGTGCTGGTGACGTGCAGCTGGCGGATGACACCGCGAATGGCCGTGAGCGTCACGATGATGACGCGATTGTGCGAGGCTTCGGCCACAGCCGCGTGAAAGGCCACGCTGCTTTCGGCAAAGGCTACGGGCTGATCGACCAGCCCGCGCGCCTCCTCAAGCAGCCGATCGAGCTGGCGCAAATCCTCCGGCGTGGCGTTCGAAGCGGCCAGCTCCGCCGCTATCCACTCAATGCCCCGTTCGGTATCCAGCGCCTCCACAGGCGTTACGCCCACCAGCGCCAGCTGCACCGCCAGCGCATCGGCAAAATGGCCGGGGTCGCCGTGCGCCGCGCGCACGCCCCCACGCGCGCCCACGCGAATCTCCACAATGCCGCTGGCCTCCAGCGTGCGCAGCGCGTCGCGCATGCTCACGCGGCTCACGCCGAACTTTTTGGCGAGCGCGATCTCGGACCCCAGCAGGTCGCCCGGGCGCAGCCGACCCTCGAACAATGCCTGGCGGAACTGGGCCACAATCTCATCCGACGCGCGGGTTACCCGCACGCGTTGCCACACGTCCGCCACAGCCTGGGCCGGCACGGAGGCTTCGTTCATTGTCTAACTATCATACCATTCTACAATAGAGACCTCTACGATAGAACCAAGCTGGTGGGCTAACCCCCGACCAGCACAGTTGAAGAGCCCGCCGGGTGCGGCAAGCAATGGAGGAGAGGCAGGAGAGGACATGGCTGCAAGCAGCGATAACTCATCTACTCCGGAACAAGTTGTGCGCCAACGTGGCGGCAACGCTGTGAAAGAGAAGTACGGTTCCGAATTCTTTCGCGAGATCGGCCGCAAGGGCGGCGCCAAGATCCGGGAACGCGGCGTGGATTACCTCCGCGAGATTGGCCGTGTGGGCGGTGAGCGCACCAAGGAAACCCAGGGCAAAGAGCACTTTTCGACCATTGGCCGCATAGGCGGCCAAAACGGCAAAGGCAAGCCCAAACCGGGCGCCGGCCGCCGGCCCATGAAGCGCCCAACCGAATAATTCCGCCACGCGGGCCAGAACGCGGCCCGCACGGGGCCGGTCCTACGGCGTGGCCCTGCGCAACAGGGCCTGGCGCCGGTGGCCCGTGTAATGACGGATGGCCGTGACAGGTGACTGCCACGGCTGAATAATCGCGCGAAAGTCGGCGATCTAGGCCGGCGAGATTGGCTGGAG
>DATKQD010000192.1:0-3852 GCA_035532895.1 Chloroflexota bacterium | reverse complement strand
CAGCGATCCCCACAGCCTGTACAACGTGCCCGTGCTGTACCACCAGCTCATGGCGAGGCGGGGTTTCGACAAACCGATTTGGATCAACGAGACGAACGTCGTCCCCTGGGACGACCCGGTGAACACAGGTACGCCGACTGGTACGCCGGGCGACATGCGGGCCACCCTGGGCGAGCAAGCGTCGTTCATCATTCAAGCCTATGCCTTGGGGCTCGCGGCCGGTGTGCAGCGCATCGAGGTGTACAAGATGAAGGATGGCGACAACGATGTGGTGAACGGCCAGGCACTGGTGCGCGACCTGCCCGCGCTGCAGCCGCGGCCCGAGTACGTGAGCTACCAGGTGGCGGCCACGTACTTTTCTCACGCTACGTCCGTCAACTGGTTCCGGCAGGGGCAGGTAGAAGAGGTGGTCTTTGCACGCGGCGATCAGCGTGTGACGGCGCTATGGAACGATAGCTTTGCGCCTGTCCGCGCCCAGGTGCAGAGCTCCGGCGGCATCGCCGAGGCCCTGGACAAGTATGGACAGTCCGCGCCGCTCGACATCGTTGCCCCCGGCGTCTACGGTCTGGAATTGCCCGCCGCCACGGACCGCGCCAACCTCCAAGCTTCCAACAGCGCGATGATCGGCGGCAGTCCGCTGCTGCTCGTCGAAAACGGCGTCACTCTGCCGCCTGAGGAAACGCTGCTGCCCTAGCAATCCACTTCAGGCGCGCAGGCAGCACCTTCGCTTGCGCAGGCGTCCTGGTGTACGCATGGAGTCAAAACCAGGCCGGCACTCGTGCGCAGGTGGTGATGAGAGAAGACTTTACCGCCGTGATGAGCGGTTCAACAGGGCATCCGGGCCATCCAATAGAGAACCGGTAGCGAACACCGGCTCCTTCAGCCGCGCTGGGCGCGTATCGCGGTATCGAGCGTGTACTCCAGATAGGTGACGGCGTCGCTCAGGGTGAAACGATCCTTGCCAGCCACGAGGCGGGGCTTGTCGCCCTCATTCCACAGCAGGTCCACGCCGCACACGTCCGGCCAGGGGCGCGCGGGCATAGCGCGCAGCACGCGGTCGAAGCTGGGGGCGGCACCCGCCCGGCTGCCCGGCGGGACGATAACGTCCGGCCGAGTATCAATGAGGTGGCTGTAGGCGGCCATGCACTTCTGCACGGCGGCATCGTAGTCCTTGCTGTCCAGGTCGCGCTCCGCTTCGAGCAGCAGCGCCTGCACGGTGGGGTCTGTCACCTCGGCCGGCTTCGCCATCCGTCTCTCCGTTCCAGTCGATTGTTCGCTGATACCCGGCAGCTCTCGCGGCCGGTCAGATGGAGCTGTTGATGGGCAGGGTGACGCCTTCCAGCTGCTGCTCCCGCCACCGCTGGTGCAGGTGGTGGCGCTCCTTGAACTCCGGCATGACCTCTTTGGCGAACAGCTCCAGGGATTCCATGATGTGCTCGTGTTTGCGCGCACCACACTGCGAAAAGAAGAGCAGCGCGTCCACGTGCGCGGCCTCATAGCGCAGGCAGCTCTGGCGAATGAAGTCCGGCGAGCCCATGAAGTTGCCGCGCCGCCCCATGCGGTACAGCGCGCGGGCGCTTTCGTCCTCGGGCTCCAGGGCGGTGGCGCTGTCGCGCCCCTGGGCGGTTTGCTCGGCGTCAGCCCGGTTGCGGAACTCGCGATAGATGTTATCCCGCCCGTGGCTGAGGTGGCCGTGCATCCAGCCGAATACAAAGCCGAAGTACTGCGCGCCCTCCAGTCCGCGGTCCACCGCCTCCTCGTCCGTTTTGGCGCACAGCATGTTGCCGGTGGTGAGCAGCGCGGGGTTGATGGCCGCGCCCAGCGGCTCGCGGCAGCCGCGGATGAGCTCGAAGTAGCGCAGCGCGCGCTCCTCGGCCTCTTCAGGGGACTCGAAGCCGAAGCCCAGCGCGCCAATGCCCATGCGCGCCGCAAGCATGACCGTTTCGCGCCGTGAGGCGGCCACCCAGACGGGGGGATGCGGCCTTTGGAGCGGTTTGGGAATGACGTTGCGCTCGGGCATGCTGAAGTATTTGCCCTCGTAGCCGGGGTAAGGCGTGCAGGACATCATCCGCAGGCACTCGCGTGTCGCCTCCTCCCAGGCCTCCTTCTTCTCTTTCTGTTTGGTGAGGAAGCCGCCGATCTCGGTTTCCGTGGCGCCTTCGCCAGTGCCGAACTCGACCCGGCCGTTTGATACAAGGTCCAGTGTGGCGATGCGCTCGGCCACGCGGGCAGGGTGATTCTGGTTGGGTGGCATCTGGATGATGCCGTGGCCCAGGCGAATGTTCTTGGTGCGGGCCGCGGCGGCCGCCAGCACGACTTCAGGCGCGGCACTGTGGCAGTACTCCTCCAGAAAGTGGTGCTCGGTGAAGAACACATAGTCGTAGCCGAGCTTGTCCGCGAACTCGATCTGCTCGAGCGCCTCGTTCATGATCTTCTGCTCATCCTCGGCGCGCCAGGTGTCGGCGTCGTACGGGCGAGGCGTCTGCAATTGGAATTGAAGGCCAAACTTCATGCTGTGTGCGGGTCCCTTCGTTGTTTCTTCGGCGCCATTCTACCCACGCGGTGGCGTTACCTGGCGGCAGGCCCGGTTGGGCACTTGACCCGGACGCCCGGATTACAATGGCCGCGGGTGGCTCTGCCGCAAAGGGGCCCGCGGTGGGGCAGAGGAGGAGACATGAACCACGAGGCGCGGAGGATCGAATCATGATTCGTGCGGCGGCGGCTCCTGGAGCCGTTGTGGAGGCTACCGCGGGCTCACCCGGGCTCCCGGAGGGGCAGGCAAGACCGGCATTTCAGATCGTTCCGCTGCGCGGCCTGCCCGTGGTGGTCGCGGCCCTTGGACTGCTCATCACGGCCATCATCGGCAACTGGTTGTGGGCGCTGGACTTCTTTCACATTGTGGGTGGGGCGCTGTGGACCGGCATCGACCTGTTTGTGGGGCTGATCATCGGGCCCATCATCGGCCGGCTGTCCATTCCCGCGCGCATGGAGTTCTCCGTGCGCTTCATGCCCAAGATGGTGCTCCTCATGCCCACGCTCGTCACACTTACCCTCGCCTCCGGCTGGCAGCTGGCGCGGCGCTTCGGCTACCTCAGCATGCCCTACCCGCAGCACTGGTGGATCACGGCCTCATTCATCGTGGTCGGAGTCATGGCCCTCATTGCCATTGGCCTGCTGGAGCCGGCTAACCTGGCGGTGCTGTTCGAGCTGAAGAAGCCTCACCCTAATGGCGAGCTGGTGGGCAAGCTCATGCGCCGCTTCATCTACGCTTCCGGCATCACCGGCGCCATGCAGCTGGCGATCCTGGTTATCATGACGCGGATCACCACCTGGTGAGCGCACCTGCGCCGGAGCACCCGGCGGGGCAGGCGGAGCGTCCGCTGCCACCAGTCCCCGTGCTGGCTGTGGGGGCCATGGCCTGCGTCATCACAGGCGGCATTGTCGTGGCGGCCTATCTCCCGCGCCAGGCGCCCAGCGCCGTGCCGCTGGTATTTCTCGGGCTGGCCATTGTGCTGCTGCTGGCCATGGGTCTGTCGTTGGTGCGCCTGCGGGATTTTGCCTGGCGTAAGTTTTTCCTGGTGAGTGGCTGGGCGCTGCTCGCCTACCTCGTCATCTCCGGCATGCTGGAGCTGGTGTTCGTGCTGGACGGCACACCCACCAACCAACTGCTGCTCCTCACGGCCATGTTGGTCATTTTTGCGCTGGACATCCCGGTGCTGTTTGGCTTCTCTGTCGCTCGACACCAGCCTGCCTGAGTCATCCCTGCCAGTTCCAGCCCATCCCTCTTCATCGTGGTCGCCGGGTTCGGCTAGAAGTTCGGCCGGAAAGCCATTGGCGGCCCTCAGCCGATCC
>DATKQD010000191.1:0-8113 GCA_035532895.1 Chloroflexota bacterium | reverse complement strand
GATATCACCGCCTCGCAGCAGGTGAATCTGGCGCCACGGATTTCCGGCATTATCGTCAAGCTGCTGGCGGGCGTGGGCACGCAGGTGAAAGCGGGCCAGGAGGTGGCTGAGCTCGACCACGCCTCGTTGGACGCCGCGGTAACCCAGGCGCAAGCCGGCCTTGAGGTAGCTCAGGCCAAGCTAGCGCAGATCCAGGCGCAGGGTCGGCCCGAGGATGTGGCCAAGGCCAACGCCGCGCTGGCCGAGGCACAGGCCAATCAGACGAATGCACAGGCCGCGCTCAACGCTGCGCAAGCCAAGCTGCAAGCGCTGGAGGCAGGGCCGCGACCCGAGCAGGTGGTTATCTACCAGAAGGCGATTGACGTTGCCAAGAACAACCTGTACTCGGCCCAGGTGAACCGCGACGCATCCTGCCGTTTCCAAACGGCAGCGAGCTGCACCGCGGGGAACGCGACGGTAAACGCCATGCAGACCGCCCTCGACCAGGCTAACCTGCAGTACCAGCTCAATGTCGCGCCACCGCTCTCCACGGACATCGCCCAGGCCGAGGATGCCGTGCGCCAAGCACAAGGCTCGTTGGATAGCGCCCAGGCCGGTGTCACCTCAGCCACCAACGCGGCCAAGGAAGCCGCTCAGCCGTACGTCGCCACCGACTTCCAGTCCGCCCAGGCCGGTGTCGATTCAGCCAAGGCTCAGCTGTCAGCCTCAAAGGTGAACGAGCAGCAAGCCTTCGTCTACGCGCCATTCGATGGCGTCATCAGCGCCAAGCTGCTATCCGAAGGTGCGCTCAGCTCGCCCTCGGCGCCGATCTTTACGCTGGTCTCCAGCGCGGTGGAGATCGACCTGCCGGTTGCTCAGGAGCAGATCGGCCAGCTCAAGGTCGGGCAGTCCGCACAGCTCACCACGCCCGCGCTGGCCGCGCGTACCATCGACGGCAAAATCGAAACGATCTCTCCCACAGCCGATCCGAAATCCCGCACGTTCCAGGTCACGGTCGTACCAGCAAGCCAGAATGGCGAGCTGAAGGCGGGCATGTCCGCCGCTGTCACGCTGTTGACGGTGCAGAAGTCAAGCGCGCTGCTCATCCCCAAGGACGCGGTGGTAGTGCCCACGGGTGGCACCGGCAAGCCAGGGGTGTACGTCGCTCGCAACGGCCCGGCGGGCCTCGCAGCGGTGTTCGTGACCCCCGTGTTTGGCGTGTCGAATGACACATCGACAGAGGTTCTGAGCGGCCTAACCCCCGGGGATCAGATCATCGTGCAGGGACAGACCAATCTGATAAATAACGAGCCCGTTCGGATCGCTGCCCCCGGTGGGCCAGGCCCCGCCCCGGGTGGTTCGGCGCGGCCTGGCGGAGTTGGCGGTGCGCCGAGTAGTTCGGCCCGCGCCTCCGCGCGGCCCAGCGGCAGTGGGGCTGCCTCCGCGCGGCCCTCCGCCAGCGGCAGTTCTGCCGGCTGATCGGCTCACGCACAGCGACGAAGGGTAGGGATGGCACATGGGTCTTACACGCATCGCGCTCCTGCGGCCGGTGGCTATTACCATGCTGTTCCTGGCGCTCGCGGCTATGGGCATCGTGGCCTACACGCGCTTGCCCGTGGAGCGCTTCCCCAACATCAGCTTCCCCTTTGTCGGCATTTCCGTTGGCTACCCTGGCGCCTCACCAGAGGACGTTGAGCGGCTGATCACCACGCCGCTCGAAAACGCGGTGGTCGGCGTAAACGGCATCAGCCAGATCAACTCCAACTCCAGTGAAGGCAACGCCAGCGTCTTCATCAGCTTCAACGAGGGAACTGACGTTGGCGCCGCTTCCATTGACATCGAGCGCAAGGTCAACGGTGTCCGCCGCCGACTGCCCGCGGGCGCTACGGATCCTTCCATTAATACCGCTGATCCCAATGCTTTCCCGGTCATGAATGTGGCTATTTCCTCCACTAAGCTGGACCTGCAGACGCTCACCACGCTGGTGCAGGACCAGATATCGCCGCTCATCCAATCTGTCCCCGGAGTGGCGGACGCCAACCTCAGCGGCGGGGCCACACGGCAGATCGAGATACGCGTGGACATGAACAAGCTGCAAAGCTACGGGCTTTCGCTCACACAAGTGCAGAACGCCCTGGCGAGCGAGAATGTATCGCAGCCCGGCGGCGTTATCCGCACTGCTTCGCAAGTGTTTAACACGCGCACGCAGGCGCTCATCGCCCAGCCGTCCGGCTTCGGCAACATCGTCATCAGCGCGGCCGCCAACACGTCGGCCGGGGCTGCGGCCAACACATTGGTAGGCAGCAGCGCCAGCGGTCCGGTGTACTTGAAGGATGTCGCTCAGGTGCTGGACACCACGGCCTTCCAAACCAGCTATCAGCGGCTGAACGGCAAGACCGCCGTGGGCCTCAGCATCACCCAGCAGGCCGGCACCAATGAGATTCAGGTGGCGGATGGTGTGCGGGCCGCCATCGCCAAACTGCAGACCTCAATGGGGGATCAGAGCGGCATCCACTTCGATGTCGTGAACGATCAGTCCGTATTCACCCGCGCCGCCGTCAGCGACGTGCAGCGCAACCTGTACCTGGCCATCCTGCTCACGGCCATTGTGCTGCTGGTGTTCCTGCACACGCTGCGTAACACCCTCATGGTGCTCATCGCCATCCCCACGTCCATTGTCTCCACCTTCTTCGTCATGTTCGCCCTGGGCTTCAACCTGGACACGATGTCCCTGATGGCGCTGGCGCTGCTCATAGGCATCCTGGTGGACGACTCGATTGTGGTGCTGGAGAACATCAACCGGCATTTGGCCCTGGGTGAGAACCCCTGGGAAGCGGCCTTGAAAGGCCGTTCGGAGATCGGGCTGGCGGCCATCGCCATCACGTTAACGGACGTCGTCGTGTACACGCCGGTTGCCTTCATGACCGGCAACATCGGCCAGCTGTTTCGCGAGTTCGGACTCACGATCGTGGCAGCCACGCTGTTCTCACTCCTGGTTTCGTTCACGCTCACGCCCATGCTCGCGTCACGCCTGCTTTCCGGTGAATCGCTGGAGCACATCACTGGCCGGGGCCCGTGGGCCATGTTCACGCGCTGGTGGGAGCGCATGTTCGTCCGGCTGACTGAGCTGTATCGCCGGGTACTCGGCCAGGCGCTCAAGGTACGCTGGCTGCCCGTGCTGGTGGGCTTCGCCATGCTGGCGCTCGTCATCTCCTTCATTCCGTTGCACGTCGTGGGGCAGGAGTTCACCCCTCAGGAGGACGACAACCAGTTTAATGTGCGCATCATCATGCCCGTGGGCACCGCCGTGTCCGCCGCCAACGCCGCGTCCCAGCAGGTTGAGGGCGAGCTGCTGCACATCCCGGAAGTGCGCACCGTGTTTGCCTCGGTTGGTGGTGGGGGCGGTCCCTTTGGTGGCGGCGAAGGCAACGCCTCCATCTCGGTGGGCCTGGTGGATAAGGGCCAACGCAGCCGCAGTGTGTTTCAGATATCCAGGCAGGTCGCGGCCCTGGCGAACAACATCCCTGGCGCCTTCGTCAGCACCAGCGTGCCAGCGCCGCTGTTCGGCGGCGGCTTTGGCGCGCCCGTCAGCGTGGTGATCACGGGCAACGACTTCAACCAGCTAGGCGCCATCGCCACCCAGGTGGTCGGGATCCTGCAGAATACGCCGGGCGCTGTGCAGGCACGCAGCTCGGCGATCGTTCCGTCGCCCGAATATGATGCCATTGTCGATCCTGCCAAGGCAGCGGACGCGGGCGTCACTGCGCAAACGATCGCCAACACGCTGAACACGGCGATCGAGGGAGTCACGGCAACCGAGTACCAGCCTGCCGGCCAGGATCAGGTGAACGTGGTGCTCCAGGTGAAAGGGGCCGAAACGCTTACGCCGGCGCTCATGGGGGCCATCCCCATCCAAACCAGCAAGGGCACGATTGTACGCCTGGATCAGCTCGCTACGATTGTGCGCAGCACCAGTCCCGGCACCATTGCCCATTACAACCGACAACGGACGGTAAGCGTGTCAGCCAGCGTCCAGGGCCGGCCCGTGGGCGACGTGATCGCGGATGTGCAGAAGCGAACCGAGCAACTGGCGCTGCCGCCGGGTTACACCATCAGCATCCAAGGGGTGAGCAGCCAGCTGAACACCGCCTTTGGGGCGCTCATCCAGGCGCTCACCCTTTCGATTGTTCTCATGTACATGCTCATGGCGGCGCTGTATGAGTCGCTCATTTATCCCTTCGCAGTGCTTTTCTGCCTGCCTGTAGCGCTGGTAGGGGCCTTCCTGGGTCTGATTGTGGTGGGCGACACCATCAACATCTTCTCCATGATCGGCATGATCATGCTGGTGGGCCTGGTGGCGAAGAACGCCATCCTCCTCGTGGATTACACCAACACGCTCCGGCAGCGTGGCCTGAGCCGCGACGAAGCCTTGTTGGAGGCGGGGCCAACACGCCTGCGCCCGATCCTCATGACCACGACCACGCTGGTGTTCGCCATGATTCCGTTGGCCCTCAAGCTTGGCGATGGCGCTGAGTCGCGCTCGCCGATGGCCGTCGTCGTGCTGGGTGGCATGATCACCTCAACCCTGCTGACGCTGGTGCTCGTGCCCTGCGCCTACTCCTATCTGGACGATCTGCAGCGACTGCTGCTGCGGCCACTCCGCCGGGCGCGTGGCCAAGGCACCACACCGGCGGTGATAGCCGGTGGATCGGAAGATGCGCTGTAAGCTGGAGTTGATCTAAGTCGAGAGGGCGAGGTTGGGCGCGATGCCGGTGCGTGAGGATGCCGATAGCCTGCGAGTTCGTCGCGTCCGAGCAGCCACGGTGGGCGGCCGGCGCTACGTGGTGGCACGGCCCCGACGCCGTGCGCTGCGCCTCGACGGAGGAGACGGGCGAGGCGCTCCACCCCCGGTCGACGCGGACTCGCGCTGGCTGGCGGAGCACCCACGGCCAGCGCACCGCTTGCTCTGGCCTTTCTATGTGGCCATGGCGCTTCCCTGGGTCATGTGGGGCGCCGCGCTGCTGCTGGTGCATCTGGGCATTTGCGCGCTGTGCGTCACCTCCGGCGATATCTCGCTGCCCTTTCCCGGCCTTTAGCGCCGACACCTGGGGCGGGGCCTTGCCTCTGACCTGTGCCCGGCCAGAGGCGCGATGTTACGCTTAGCGGCACATCAACGTCGAATTGCCTGCAAAAAGGAGCCTGACAATGACCGATCGCGTGCGCGAGATCTTGTCCTGGTATGCCGGTGAGAATCCCGGGGTCCTGACCAACCTGGCGCGTATGCTGAATCATGGCCGCATTGGTGGAAGCGGCAAGATGGTCATTCTGCCGGTCGATCAAGGGTTCGAGCACGGTCCGGCGCGTTCGTTTGCGCCGAACCCGCAGGGCTACGACCCCCGCTACCACTTTCAGTTGGCCATTGACGCGGGCTGCAACGCCTACGCCGCTCCGCTCGGCTTTCTCGAAGCCGGCGCCGCGGAGTATGCCGGCCAGGTCCCGCTGATCCTCAAGCTGAACAACTCCGATACCTTGGCGAAGACGGAACCCTGTCCCGCCGTCACTGGTTCTGTGGAGGATGCGCTGCGGCTGGGCTGCTGCGCCATCGGCTTCACCATCTATCCCGGTTCCAGCGCCCGCAACACGATGTATGAAGAGCTGCGTGAGCTCACCCAGGAAGCCAAGTCCAAGGGCCTGGCGGTGGTGGTGTGGAGTTATCCGCGGGGCGCGGGCCTGTCCAAGGCGGGCGAGACCGCGGTGGACATCACCGCCTATGCGGCGCAGATCGCCGCGCAGTTGGGCGCGAACGTGGTCAAGGTGAAGCCGCCGACGGATCACATCGAGCAGGACGAGGCGCGCAAGGTGTTTGAGGCTCAGCGCATCCCCATTTCAACCCTGCCGGACCGCGTGCGTCACGTGATTCAGGCGGCCTTCAACGGGCGGCGAATCGTCATCTTCTCCGGTGGCGAAGCCAAGGAAACAGAGGCCGTGCTGAACGAGATTCGCGGCATAGCCCAGGGCGGTGGCTTCGGCTCCATTGTCGGCCGCAACTCGTTCCAACGGCCCAAAGAGGAGGCGGTGGCGTTATTGCACACCATTCAGGACATCTACACCGGCGCGAACATCCTCGCCGGCGTCGCCTGAAAGGCGGTTCGTGCCCGACAACGTCATAGAGAAGATCACTTCGCTGGCCAAGCGCCGCGGATTCATTTTCCCCAGCAGCGAAATCTACGGTGGCATCAACGCCTGCTGGGACTACGGCCCGCTGGGCGTGCGGCTGAAGAACAACATCAAGGCCGCGTGGATGCGGGCGATGACTCAGCTGCGCGATGACATCGAGCCGTTGGACGCGGCCATTCTCATGCACCCACGGGTATGGGAAGCGTCCGGCCATGTGGAGAACTTCACGGACCCATTGGTCGACTGCCGTGCCTGCAAGCACCGCTTTCGGGCGGATGAAGCACCGAATGGCGTGTGCCCTAACTGCGGCAGCCCCAACATCAGCGATTCGCGCCAGTTCAATATGATGCTCAAGACCTTTATGGGGCCCGTGGAGGAGGAGGCGATGCAGGTGTACCTGCGGCCCGAAACGGCGCAGGGCATCTACGTCAACTTCGAGAACGTGCGCCAGAGCGCGCGGCGACGCATCCCATTCGGCATCGCACAAATTGGGAAGGCGTTTCGCAACGAGATCTCGCCTGGTAACCTCATCTTCCGCTCGCGCGAATTCGAGCAAATGGAGATGCAGTACTTCATCAAACCGGGCAGGGACTCCGAGACCTTTGACCACTGGCGGGGTCAGCGCATGCAGTGGTATTTGGAGCTGGGCGTTACCCCAGAAAGGCTGCGCTTTCGCGAGCACGAGCCGCACGAGCTGGCGCACTACGCGCGGCGGGCTATGGACATCGAGTACCTGTTCCCGTTTGGCTGGAAGGAATTGGAAGGCATCCACAATCGGGGCGATTGGGATCTGAGCCGGCATCAGCAGTACAGCGGCAAGGACCTCACCTACTTCGACGATCAAGCAAACGAGCGCTTTATTCCCTGGGTTATCGAAACCTCCGGCGGCGCCGACCGTGCCGCGCTCATGTTCCTTGTGGACAGCTACGACGAGGAGCCGGACAAAGAGGGCGTGCGCACGGTGCTGCGTTTTGGCAAACACGTGGCCCCCATCACTGTGGCCATACTGCCACTGTCCAAAAAAGAGCCGCTGGTGGAGTTGGCGCGCACCGTTGAGCGGTCGCTGCGGGCTCGTTTCGTGACCGATTACGACGAAACGGCCAGCATCGGCAAACGCTACCGCCGGCAGGATGAGGTGGGCACGCCTCTGTGCGTGACCGTGGACTTCGAGTCGCTGGAGGACCACGCGGTCACCATTCGGGAGCGTGACTCGATGGCGCAGCAGCGCGTGTCCACGGATCGCCTGATCGAGGCATTGGAGGACACACTCGCTCGCTTAAAGTAGGCCTGTCGCCTCAGACAGGCTTCCGGGGGAAGCGCATGGTCTGGGAGAGCCACTGCGTGGACTCCCAAAAGGCAAAGGCCGTGCGCCACTCGTTGCGCTGCACCAGGTCGTGATACCGGCTGCCCCGCGCCTGGCGAGTCACATCCTTGACCACTTCGACCGTAGAAAGGAACTCGCCGAGGTTGCGTGGTCCGCGCACGGAAGTACGCAGGGTGGGCGCGACATAAAACGGGGCCTTCACGTGCCGCATGCAGCTGGCGGCCAGGTAGGCGAACGTCGCCGTCATGGCGCCTTTGGCGTCGGCGGGGCGGATCCGCGGCTCGAGCTGAAAGATGCCTGCACGGTCCCATGCCGACTGGCGGGCCTTGTTCGCGGCCAGGCGATCGATGAAACGCGCGTCGCCGCGTGTATAGGTGGTGAAGTAGGGCGATTCCACGCCTTCGGCCACTTCATTCAGGTAGCCGAGTGCATCATCCGAGATCGCTTCGCGCGCCACATCGATGTCTGGCGAGATCTCGTTCGGCGGCTCGATCACCAGCAGCATGAGGGAGTTTCGCGCGATCCGCGCGTAGCGGTTCAACTGCTCTAGTGGGATATCCGCTTCTGCCATGGGCCTCCTCCTACCAGCACTATCGGCCGCCTAGGGCCGGGGCTACACCCTGCTTGCCAGCC
>DATKQD010000190.1:0-8399 GCA_035532895.1 Chloroflexota bacterium | reverse complement strand
CATGCTGTGGACGTTCATCGTGAGCAAAGCGCACCACAGCTCGAGGTTTTCCAGATCAGCGCAGGACTGCGCACAGCGGCCCCTTGTGTTGCTTTGTGGCTATCGCTACTATCACGCACAGGAGCCCTTGTGATCCACGCGGCAGCGAAGCGCGCTGCGGTAGTTTCCCTGTCAAGGAGTTAGTGCTATGCGCCGGTTGGGCAGCTTCCCTCACTCTGTTCTTCTATGCTTGCTCGTGCTCCTGCTGACGGGCACCATCAGCAGCCGTGGATCAGCATCTTCGAGCTCTACGCCACCGCCGAACACCCCGGTCGCCGCCACCGTGAAGGTACTGACAACGCCAACCGGCATTGGTACCGGCGAAGGCACCTGGATATGGCGCAATCCGCTGCCGCAAGGCAACGACCTGCACGGCATCGCCTGCCAGAGCAGGAGCACCTGCCTGGCCGTGGGCGATGTCGGCACCATCCTCTCCAGCACGGATGGCGGGCGCACCTGGCACAGCGTACGCAACCCGGAATCCGGCACCGGCAACGCCCTGTCCGGTATCACCTGCGCGAGCCGTAGCACCTGCCTAGCCGTGGGCACTGGCGGCACCATCCTCGGCAGCACGGATGGTGGCCGCACCTGGCAGCGCGTCAGTTCCGGCACCGGCAACAACCTGTTGGGCGTCACCTGCGCGAGCCGTAGCACCTGCCTGGTCGTGGGCACTGGCGGCACCATGGTCGCCAGCCGCGACGGCGGGCGCACCTGGCACAGCGTCAGCTTCAGCATTAGCAACGACCTGTCCGGCATCACCTGCGCGAACAGCAGCATGTGCGTGGCCGTGGGCTCGGGCGGCACTATCCTTGCCAGCACGGATGCCGGGGGCATGTGGCAGCGCGTCAGCTCCGGCACCAACAACGGCCTGTACGGCATCACGTGCGTGAACAGTAGCACCTGCCTAGCCGTGGGCGCTAGCGGCACTGTCCTTGCCAGCATGGATGGCGGAAGCACCTGGCAGCAGATCAACTCCGGCACCAGCGACCTCCTGTACGGCATCACCTGCGTGAACAGCAGTACCTGCCTGGCCGTCGGCGCTCCCGGCACTATTATGGCCAGCCACGACAGCGGGCGCACCTGGCAGCACGTCAGCTTCAGCTCAAGCCTTGGCACCGGCCTCTACGGCATCACCTGCCTGAGCAGCAGTTCTTGCCTGGCCGTCGGCACTCCCGGCACCATTGTGGCCAGCCGCGACGGCGGGCGCACCTGGCAGCACCTCGGCTCTGGCATCAGCAACGACCTGTTCGGCATCGCCTGCCCGAGCCGCAGCACCTGCCTGGCCGTGGGCGGTAGCGACATCGTGAGCCGTAGCGGCATCCTGGGCGATGCGCGCGGCGCCATCGTCGCAAGCACGGACCGCGGAAGCACCTGGAACACCTTCAGTTCCGGGATCAGCAACAAGCTGTCCGGCATCGCCTGCGCAAGCAGCATCACCTGCGTTGCCGTGGGCGATGGCGGCACCATTGTGGCCAGCCACGATGGCGGGCGCACCTGGCAGACCGTCAGCTCCGGCACCCGCAACGCCCTGGCCGCCGTCGCCTGCCTGAGCAGCAGTACCTGCTTGGCCGTAGGCGGGAGCTACGGTAGTAGCAACACAGCAGGCAATGGCGGCACCATCCTCGCCAGCATAGATGGCGGACGCACCTGGCATGGCATAAGCTCCCCGAACCCGGGATTTGGCATCAGCAACGCCCTGCTCGGTGTCACCTGTCCGAGCAGCAGTACCTGCCTGGCCGTGGGCACTGGCGGCACCATCCTGGCCAGCACGGATGGTGGGCGATCCTGGCGGAGCGTCGGTGCCAGCACCCGCAGCAACCTGCTGGGCGTTACCTGCGCGAGCCGCAGCTCCTGCCTGGCTGTGGGCACCGGCGGCACCATCCTCGCCAGCACCGATGGCGGCCGCACCTGGCACAGCGTCAACTCCGGCACCCGCAACGACCCGCACGCCATCGCCTGCCCGAGCCGCAGCAGCTGTCTGGCCGTGGGCGAGGGTGGCACCATCCTCGCCAGCACGGATGGCGGCAGCACATGGCACAGCGTAGGCAACCCGGTATCCGGCACCGACAAGTGGCTGTACGGCATCGTCTGCCCGAGCCGTAGCACCTGCCTGGCCGTGGGCCTGGCTGGCACGATACTGGGCAGCCCGAACGGGAAGTAACGTTCGGTCTCGCTAGCCTGCCTGCAACTTAGGAGCCAATCAAGAAGGCTAGGTGGGCTGGGCGCTGCGGCATCGTGAGCCCCCGGCCGCGGCCGATCTGCTCGCCTGTATCCCGCGTGGATACGGCAGTTGGACTGGGATGATCGGGTAGAGGCATTCTGGGATATCGGTAACCTGGTCAGACGCCTGGAGGAAGTGGCCGTTGCCGTTGCCGCCGGGCGCCCCCGCCCCAAGCAGACGCGCGCCCGAGGAAGGCCAAGCCGCTCATGGTGCCGCCGCTCCCCGAAACGGAGCGCGACTTGAATTGGATGACCCAAAGCGATTTCGATGTCTTCAATAAGCACATGGCGAAGCGAGCGGCCCTGCATGCCGAGCGCATGGCGTCCCGTGGCGCTGCGGCGACCGAGAAGGCTGTCGATACGAGCAAGGAGGAGGAGCAGCCCGCCAAGCATTCTTCCGGGAGCTAGGCCATGGCCACCCAAGAGATCTCCATGGCCGACCGCTGCGCGACGTGGGCAACGAGATATAGGCCGCGCCCCATGCGGTAAGGTACCTACCGCTGGGCGCGCCGACTCCGATGGTCTAGCACCCCGGTGCGCCCTGCCTTGCTACGCTTGGCTGGGTAGGCGCGCGCCTCCGCAAAGACATGGTGAGCGCGCCTATCCCCTACCGGTCGCGGCGGGATCACCCCAGCGACGCTCGCGATCAAACTTCTGGCGATGCACCTCATCGCTGAGCTTCGGGTAGGCGCTCTCGATGGCGAGCAATAACCGCTGCTGCAGCATGAGCGCCCCCTGCATCAAGCCGCGCCGGAGCAGTTGATGCTCCAAGTCGCGATCAAACTCCGCCAACTGGTGGCGAATCAAATTCACCACAAACCGCTCCCGCCGCTCCCGTTGACACGAGCGGGGCCGGGTCGGGGGCCGCTCACGATGGAAGCATGCCTGACGGGTGACGGCGACCAACTCCAATTCATCCATCGGAAAGATCGGCACGGTGATCGGCGTGGCGGCAGCGCGCCGGATTAACTGCTGCTCAACTCCGCTGAACTCCTGGTTGCTCATCGTTTTCCTCATCCTCATCTTGGGGCGCACGCCGGCCGGGGCCGGGTAGGGGCCATGGGTATGCCCCTACCCGGCCTATCCGCGAACGTGCGCAAACTGGTGCGCGGGTACCCGGCGACGGCGGCGATCAGTAGCCGCGCAACGCGGACACCGCTTCGCGCAAGGGGCCACCATTGGCCCGCACGGAGTCCTCGACCCCCCAATCGCCGGCCAGGGGATACATCCCCTCGCGGAGCAACACGCGGGCCGACCGGGCAAACAGCCGCCGGCTCTCGCGGGAGGGCTCGGTGTTCGTGGGCTCGCGCGGGGTGGGCGGCGCGGCCAGGGGGCGGGCCGTGGGATTGAACATGGCCTGGGCGGCGTCGGCCTTTGCCTGGTCGCGGTCCACGTGCGAGTTGATCGTTCCGGTCACGCTCTCGGGCAGATGCAGACTGCGCAGCGCCCCCAGCGCAACGATGCTCTTGGCCAGTTCCTTGGGCTGGTCCAAGTTCTACATGTAAAAATCCAGGCAATGGTCGCGAAGGTGGGTCAGTTCCTCCTGCGCCTGCAGATCATCGCCACAGGTCAAAGCCAGCCTGTTGGCCTCATCGGCAATGGTCTTCCAGGATGCTTGTGCGTCCGTCATCATGATTCTCCTTCTACGAACTTTCGCTGATGGCGGCGGTCGGGCCGGACGCGGCGATGCGCATGGTTATCCCGGCACCCCCGCCTGCTGCCACGATGTTCAGCGGGTTGCCGACCGTGCAGGGCAGGGGGTTGGGCCAGGACCAGGACTGGGAGCCTGGGCCGAGATAGGCGGCGAACAGCAGGTTGCCGGTGCCCACCGCGCCGTCCCATACTTGGACGTCCCCCCCGCCATAGGAGCCGCCTCCCCAGCACACGGCCAAGGCGCTGAGCAGATGGCGCAGACCGGCCCCTGCGGCCGGGGCAGGCACGGATAAGGTGGCCGCGCCGGCGGGGTCCGACGTGGCGGTCAGCGCCCAGGATGCGGGCCGGGGCATGGCGACGACTTGGGCCATGTGTGCCTCCCTACTTGGCGGGGTGGGTCAACCGAAATGCCTCGAGGGCCGCGAGTAGGTGGAGATGGGTCGAGGCCCTTTCACCCACCAGCGGATGGGGCGGCGAATCGGAGCGCGCCCACGCTGCAGCGGTCGCCCGCACCCCGGCCTCGCTCTCCAAGAAGGACGGCATGGCCTCGGCCATGGCCACCAGCCAGCCATGGGGCTGGAAGTCGAACACCCGCCGGCCCGGTTGGGCCAAGGTGCTCCTGAGCCACTTGCTGAAGCCGAAGCTATCGGCCTGGTCGATCAACCCCGGATATGCCGCCCGCGCCACCGCGGCCTGCACCGCGGCCGTACCCAGGCGGGCCAGGGTATCCCGCTCCGCCTCCTCCTCCAGATAGCGCTTGGCCCGGCTGATGCGCACGCGAGACGCACTGATAACCTGCGCCGTAGTGCCCACCAAGCCGCGCACAGTGCTCAGCGTGCCCTGGGCAGCCTCCATGGCCGTGTTGGTCTGGTCGAGGGCCAGCGTGGCGGGCTGGGATAAACCGGACACCTTCAGGATGGCGGCGTCTTGGCAGGCGTCTTGGGCGCGGCGCACCGCCTCGGCGCTGGTGTCTAACCTTGCCTGGGCCGTGGCCTGCTGCCGTTTGCCGGCTGCCAAGCGTGCCTCCATATCGGGCAAGCCGGCGGTGAGCACGCTGATGACCTTCCGCGCCTCATCAGGCGAGTCGAACTAGGTCACGGCGGATGGCGCGGCCGGCCCGGTGCGCATGGGCCGCTCGGTGAACGATCCGTCCCTCGCTTCGAAGACGGTGGGCAAGGGCTCGGGATCGATGGTGGCTTCCCGCAGTTGCGCGGCGGTGATGGTGGACGTGTCGATCATCTGATGGTTCCTTTCGTTCTACTAAGTTATTGCCCCGGCCAGGAACGGCATCGGATCAATCCAAAAGCCGATGCGCATGTCCCACACCCCGAAGTGCAGGTGGTTGCCGCTGCTGTTGCCTGTGCTATCGACCACGCCGATGGGCGCGCCGGCCGCGGGCTTATCGCCGGGCACCACCGCGAAGCTATTCTGGTGGCCGAACAGCAAGACCAGCGCCCCCACCTGGATGGTGGTGCAATTGCCGTACCCCCAGAAGCCGCCCGCTTGCAACTCGGCCATAAGCACGACCCCGCCGCCCACCGGGCACATGATGGTGGGGAACTGCCGCCCGCCGCGATGTCAATCCCGGTGTGGTAGAGCGGCCAGTAGTGTCCATTCTGATCGGTATCGGCCCCTTCGCGGCTAAAGGTCGTAGGGCCGAATTTCAGCGAGAGCGCGAGGCCGGGTCCGGGCAGGTCCACCCTGGAAGTGCCACGACCTGCACAGTAGGCAATGGGGCGAACTCAGCGGGATTCGCTGCCGCTCTCGAACCCGCTGCTGATACTTCACTCGGGTCAAGCGCAACTTCCGCGCTATGGCTCGCTAGAGCGCGGGTGTATGATGAGGTGCGAGTTTAACTGTATGTCCACAGACAACTGCGGCCCGCGCCATCTGAAGGCGACGAGTTAACGTGGGCAGTCGCGCACGTTAAGGGAGGTTTGTACTGATGCGGTTCCGGATTCACTTATGGCGGCGTTTACTACTTTGCGTATGGATAGTTTGCGGTCTGGCCAGCTCCTTCAAGCAGGCGCCGATGCGCCGCCGATTCACCGGCGCTCACGGCCGGGCTCCTCGGAAAGGGACCCTGTAGACGGATGACACTTCGCGCTGCCCTCTCAGTTCGCCCAAGCGGCGATCGGGTGGGTCACTCTCACCAGGGTAGCAGATCGGCGGGGTTCCAATCGCGCTGCCGCGTGAGCGGCGTATGAGCCGCGGCAACTCACGGGCGCCGTGGGGCGGGTTCCGATTGCCCAAACACGGTCATCTCTCCTCTTGCCGGCGAGGTTGTCAGGATCGCGATGGTGGGCAGCGGCCCGCCTCGCGCAAGAGACCGACCCCCGAGGAAAGCACCACCTGTCGTGGGTGTGGTAAGGACAGGTAACTGTCGGTTGGAGCCACACCCCGGCACACGGGGGAGAGTCGAGCACAACCTGGAAGATGGTTCGAGTAACTACGCCACACCCCAGCACGCGGGGGGAGTCGATTCGCCGCCTGATCGTTGGGCCCCACGCCCCCGGGAAACCGGGCACAACGGCCGATCAGATCAACGCCCCTTCGCCAAACCGGATCAGAACCGCCGCGATTTCCGCCGGAGTACACGCGGCCTCCCTCGCAGGTGGCCTCCACACGACGCGCGCCAGGGCCAACTTGTCCGCCAATCGTTCGGCGAAACCAAAAACCCCCGCCGCGTCGCCCGACACCGGGCGCGCTTCCTCGGCGTATCGCACGCTATCCACCACGGCCGACTTCACCCAGAGCGCGCGCAGATAACACCCGATCTGATCCGTCCAGCCGCCCGTCGAGCGATCCGCACCCTCCTGGTAACGGCGCCAGAAACGTCGTTCTTGATCCGGACGGTAGCCCATCTTATGAAAATGGACCGCCAGATCGAACACCGGATCGGTGACCCGCGCCATCTCCCAGTCCACCAAGACCATGCGCTGGGCCGCGTCGATCACGATGTTCTTGCGATGCGCGTCCCCATGCCCCACCACGAACGCCCGGCGGCCAATCCGCCCAGCCAGTGACGCCAGATCCGCTCCCGGTCGCTCCGGCACTCCCAGGGCGGCGAACAGCCGCCCGTGAGACGGGAGAAAACGCCGGTGCGTTTCCTCCACCTCGGCCAGCAACCCGGCCAGGACCAGGTCGCCCCGGCCCTCGGGGGCCGCCATCCAGGCGGGGCGAGCCAATTCCGTCGCCGGCAATCCGTGGAGACGGCGAAGGAGATCGGCCAAACCCAGAACCAGTTCATCGGTCAGCGGCTGCTCGCGCGGATACAACGCATCCAGGCAACGGCCAGGCACGAACTCAAACACCCGGTAGGATCCGTCCGCCGCCTCGCAGGCCAGCCGGGGAGCGGGATACTCCCACCGGGCCAGAAAGTCGAGCACGATCGTTTCCGGCAGCGGACGAGCATCCATCGGCTCGGCTCCCGGGATCGGCGCCCGTACCAGGTAACGCGCGCCCCGATGCCAGACCACCTGGTTGTAGTTATAGTATCCGGCCAGCCGGGTGCTGCTTACCCCCCGCTCGGCCAGAGCCTCGGCCACCCAGGCGAAGATCCGCGGGTCAAGGCGCTCCCTCATCGGCGTAGCTCGCTCGCCAGGGTCCGCAGATTGGGAAACTGCTCCAGGTTGGCGATCGCCCCCACCCGATCGAGGGCCCAACCCGCCGACGGATCACCGACCAGGGCGGCGCAGCGAATCGCTAACTCATAGGCCCGCAGACGCAGCGAGGGATAGATCGACTCTCGTTGATAATACACCAAGGCCGCGCTCACCGACTCCCACGCCTCGCTCCCCCGCTCCTGCTCGGCCAACGCCGCCGCCAGGACCACGCGCCCCCGAGCGATCCCACTCCCATAGCCGACCGCCGCCAGGATCGCCAAGCCCTCGCGCGCGAGCGCCTCCGCCCCCGAGCAGTCACCCTGGACCAGGCGCAGCGCGCCCTCGATCACCAGACTCTTGCCCTGCTCCAAACGAGCCCCGCAGCGCTCCGCCCACACCCGGGCCTCCCGCAAGGAGGCCCGGGCTTGGTCCGGACGCACCACGATCTCCGCCTCGCCCAGCGAATTGAAGCATTCCGCGATCCCGTACGGCCGTCCCACCCGCACGGCGATCGCCAAACTCGCCTCGAAGCAATCAACCGCCCGCGCGTGCCGATCCAACACCTGCTCAATCTGACCCTGGAGGCGATAGATCACTCCCTCGGCCAGCACAAAGCGCCCCCGAGCCAGATCCAAGGCCGTCACCAGGCGGGCCCGCGCCTGGGAGAGCAACCCATGGACGTACTCCAGGTCCGCGAGTTGCCCGGAGAGTTGAAGAAAGGTCAACGGATCGGCCGCGCTGTCCTTGCCGGAGAGCGCCGCCTCGTAATGGCGAACCGCCTCAAGGTGACGTCCCTGCTCCCGATACCCCTCGGCCAGATGCTGGTGCGTCAGGACCGCCGCCTCGGGCGCCAGGAACCCCTGACCCAGAAGCGCCTGCCCC
>DATKQD010000189.1:0-4602 GCA_035532895.1 Chloroflexota bacterium | reverse complement strand
CGCCAGGCGTTTTGGCGATTCCCCCGTCCGCCCTGACCAGCAGCCATGAAACCTCCGGGCGGCTGGTTGCCGCGCGGCGGCAGGCATCCAGGCCGGCGATGAGGGCTGTCTTGGCCCAAACGTCCGCATACGTGGTGCGTGCAGCGAGCGCAGCAACCTGGCAAAGGTCGGTTGACGCGGGCCGGCCTGTGCGCGGATCGATCAGGTGGTGCATTCCACCCGTGGCTGGTGCGCCAGCGACGGCGGTTCACGCTTGACGTTGCTACGCCACCGCCCGCCAACTCCAACACCGCCAGCAGTTCGCCTGGTGCATCCGGGCGCTCTGCGCCAATGTGCCAGGGCGAACTGTCCGGCAAGGAGCCCCTCAGCGCGATATCGCCGCCCAAGTCAACCATCGCGGCACCGTGGGGCGCCAGTAAAGTCTGCCGCTAGATCCACCCTGACCCATCGGAGCGTCTCTACGCTCCGGTTGCAGTTCACCTACGGCCCTCACCAGGTTCAGCGATTATGCCCGAAAAGCCGATTGCCGGCTAAGCGCTCCTCTCGAATCAGGTCAGGTTCAGTGGGCGCGTTCTGGGCGGCCCTCGCCCCGCTCGCGGCGCCGAACGGCAAGCACCGACACGGTGGCGAGGGTGGCCAGGCCAAGGGTGAGGTAGATCAATCCATCGAAACCCCAGGCTTCCGCGAACGGACCCCCGGCCAGCCCGCCAATAAGCTCGCCGGCCCCGAGGAAGACCGAGTACAGGCCCATGACACTGCCGCGATCCGCGGCCAGCGGCTCGGTGAGGTCCGCCAGGTAGGCCAGGGCGGCCGGCGTGAAGCCGCTCTCCGTCGCCACGGCGGCGGCGAGCAGCGCGATCGCCAGCGCCACGATGGCGTCCGCCGCGGGCCAACGGTTCAGCAGCAGCAGGAAGGCGCAGGCGCCCAACATGCCGGCCAGGGCGATCAGCATCGCGTCCGTGCGGCGCGGGAAGCGGCCGATGAGCCGGCTCCAGCCGAAGGTGCCGGCCAGCAGCACCAGCATGTAGATGCCCAGCACCGCCGACAGCGCGCCCCCGCTGGCGCTGCCGCTGAGCCGCTGGCCACCGTGGTGCGGCCCGGAGAGCTGCAGCACGACATTGGTGGACCAGACGCCCAGGACCGCCGTCACCGCCAGCCACGCCGGCACGAAGCGCCAGATGGCCGGCCGGCGAATGACCCCCAATGTGTGGCCCAGCGACGTGTGAGTGTGGCGAGGTGCTTCCTCGTGCAGCCAGATCCACAAGGCCACGCCGGCGCCCACGTACAGCAGACCGGCCAGGCGGAACGCTGAGAGCTGGAAGCCCTGCCACAGCACGCCGCCGGCCGCGTACCCACTGGCGATGCCCAGCAGCGTGGCGATTTCGAAGTAGGCCATCGTCTTGCCGCGCTGGCCGTTCGGCCCGGCCGTCGCGTCGCCGAGCAAGCCCAGCGCCGCCGGGGTGAGTGCGCCCGCGGCTGCGCCCTCCAACACACGGCCGGCGAACAATGGGCCAAGCCCCACTCCCAGCCCATACAGCTGCGTAGCTGCCAGGCCGAGCACTGGCGCGGCTAACAGCAGCGGCTTGCGTCCGAAGCGGTCGCTGGCAGCTCCCGCCAGCGGCGCGGTGATCAGCTCGAGCGCGTAGCTTGCGCTCACCAGCACAGCCGCTACCACGGCTGACATCGGCTGCCCGTGCGTGCTATCGCCTGCCAGCGCCAGGCCGAGCAGCACGGCTGCCACCGACTGCGCCGCGCGGACCAGGTAAGCTGCCTGCAGCACGGCCCGCACGGAGCTGCGCGCCGGCGCACCTGAGCCGGCACCAGGCTCCGTATCAGTCGAGGCCGTGGCCTGCCTGGCGCGTCGGAAGCAGCTGCCTCACGCAAAACGCCTGGCCACGACAGCGCGAGGCGCCGGCTATGACGGGTCCGGCACTTCGCCCCGCTCCAGGAGGCCACGCACCATAAGCTCCGGCCGTCCACCAAGGGGCTCCGCCGGTAGCGCGGCCCGGCTGACCCAGGCCACTCAGAGGCCCGCCTGCGCGCCGCCCGCCACGTCGGCGCTGACGTCGAACGGCGGGCCGTAGGCGTCGAAGCCGACCGCGGCAGGGTTCACTGCCAATTTCATCCTGTCGCTTACTGCTCGGCCGAAGCCCGCGGTGCGACTGTCGCGGGCTCCGCCTGATGATGCGCCGTTCTCGACAGCAGGCCCAGATTGGATGTGGTGAACGGCGTGAGATAGTTCAGCGCGATCTTCGGCAGCAACGTCCAGGTCCAGTGGCCGAGCACCAGCTCATCCCCGTGATTCACGAGCGTGATCCAGGTGCCGACTGCCAGCGCTATCAGCCCAGTCCGGCGCAGGTGCACCGGCTGGAAAACGATCGACACCAGGGCAGCGACACGTCGCGGCAATCCGCGGACGAAAGCTCCCAAACGTGCCATGACGCCGCACAGCATACCCGCGGGCGCTTGGCCGGGTCGGTAATGCAGATTACCTGCCGTAACCTGCATTACCGACGCAGAGCCAGGACGCCGGGCTGCCATTGTGGTCGACGTCACCAGGAGCTGAGCGCATGACCCACGAGAGCGCACCGCCTACGCGGCGTGGGTTGGCACAGCCAGGCGCTGCTGGTGGCGGGTCAGGTTGGCCAGCCCCATTCCGCTGCGAAAACCGCTGCGCACGGCCACCGTCGTCCTGACAGCTCCCCACGCGGCCTGAGCCCCGGCACGGCACCGTCAGCGCGCGCGGTGCTCGCCCCACTCATGGGGCGGCTGGTGAGCGCGCGGTAGGGCTCGCCGGCCGACGTCACCCGATTTCACCGCCGAGTGGACCAAACCCCGAACGTCTCGCGAGCGCCCTGCAGGTCGATCGCCCCAGAGCCAGCCGTTGGCTGGCGGCTACCAGCCGCGCCAGGTCGATTTCATGTGCGGATGCCGTCCACGAGGCCGGCGGGTGGGCCAGTTGGTTTGCTGGACCACGTCAACGAACCGCCACCGAGAAGAGAAGCTGGGGCCTCTGCCTGATTGCTATGTGGCAGCACCGGCGGAGCGTACTATAAGGAATACGATGGCAGTTGTCGCCCCAGCCCAGCGGGTTCGACGCCCGATCGAGTCGCCAGGGCCCAGGGCCTACGAGCTCACAGCGAAGTATTTCCGGGCGCTCGCCGATCCCATGCGCCTGACGATCCTCGAGCTGCTGCTGGAGGGCGAGAAGTCGGTGGAGGAGATCCGCGCCGCCGTCGGCTGCAAACAGCCCCGCCTATCGAATCAGCTGGCCTGCCTGCGCTGGTGCGACTTTGTGACCACACGCCGGGACGGCAACCGTATCTACTACTCGCTGGCTGAGCCCAGCATCGCCGAGATGCTGCGCCTGGCCGGCAAGGCGCTGGTCAACCAGGCGGATCGCATCGCGTCCTGCACGCGCATCGACGCCTAGCCGTTCGGCCGGAAACCTGCCGCGGCGGTCGGGGTGGGGCTCCTCCAAAGCGTCGATTGAGCTCGCCAACTGTAGCGACAGGGGATCGGCTGAGGGCCGCCAATGGCTTTCCGGCCGAACTTCTAGCAGCCGCCACCGGGCAGCGCGGTGCCTGTGTTCCGGGACGCTGAGCCGATCCCGGCTTCGATGCCATCTCTCGCTGGCTTTCGATACCGTCCACGGTGGTTTAATCCGGTCTCCGTCCGGCGAGCAGCACGTAGCCAGCCATGCCCGATTCGATGGTCGCTATGGCCAGTTGAGCCGTCGCCCTCGCCGCCTCGAGGTCGAGCCCGCCTAGGTCCAGCTTCTTGATCGCGCTTGCGAGCCGCGCGAGGTCGATTTTCTTCCTCATGTCGGTGACCATGGCGAGAAGGTGCTGGCTCTGGTCCTGCTTGATGAGGTCCGCAAAGCCCCCCGCGATAAGAATCGCCTCGTACTCCGCCGCGGAACGCGCATCTCCGATGCAGGCAACGACCGACAACAGGTTGTCGAGCCCAGCGGGAACCGGACCTCCAATGGTCAAATCGGTCAAGCCGAGCCTTCCGCCAGGCTTGAGAACGCGAAACATCTCGCGCGCCGCGACATCCTTGGCGGGGAACGTACAGAAAGCACACTCCGAGATCACCGCGTCGAATGCTTCGTCCTCGAAAGGCAGGCGCTCGGCGTCGCCCACATGGAAGTCGCAGAGGTCATGCGCAGCGGTGTTCGCTCTGGCGACGCTGCCTTCTCCGTAGTCCACCCCGGTCACCCGGCAGCCGAACGTGTCGGCCAGGGCGACGGCGGAGGTGCCGCTGCCGCTGGCAACGTCCAGAACGTGATCGCTCGGGCCGAGCTCCAGCACCGAGCCCAGATACTTTGTCAGTACGACGCCGCCGGGATGGAACGAGTCGCCCAGCAGGACGCGGAGGTAGTCGTCCTGGTAGAGAGCCGCGCAGCAGCTCTTTACGACGTCACTGCCAGGGACCTGACGAAACGAGGTCGGACTCACCGGGCAGCCCGGTGCCTGTGTTCCGGGACGCTGAGCGTATCCCGGCTTCGATGCCATCTCTCGCTGGCTTTCGATACCGTCCACGGTGGTTTAATCCGGTCTCCGTCCGGCGAGCAGCACGTAGCCAGCCATGCCCGATTCG
>DATKQD010000188.1:0-3199 GCA_035532895.1 Chloroflexota bacterium | reverse complement strand
TCAGTGGTGCCCAGGTGCTCGTGGCTGCGATCGTAGATGGCTCCCATGGATTCCGTGACGGCTGAATCCTGCGCGCGGTTGCCTACCAGGCCCGTGTAGTTGACCGTGCGCTGCATGGCGCGGTCCAGCAGGAAGTCGTTGCTCTGGTTGCGCACTTTGCGCCAGGTGCCGGGAATGAGCCCCAGCGTGGCATCGTTGGCGTCGCCGGACATGGCGCGCGTGAGCAGCTCCACCTTCTCCGGAGTATCAGCGCGGCCGGCCAGGTTGCCCAGGCGTTGGCCGTTCATGCCCGCGTACACCCACCACGTGTGCTCGTCATCCATGGGTATGGTGAAAATGCCGTTGCCGGCGGTGGAGAGGCTGGGTATCTGGGTGAAGGTGGGCAGCACAAAGGTGGTGACGCGCCAGTAATACTTGCCATCCGGCGCGTGGCGCCGGGCCCCGTACACGAAGCCAAAGTCCGTTTCGCGGGTGATCGTCAGGTGCTGCGCGTTGTTGCCCAGCCCGCGACCACCCGGTCGGTTGAAGGTGCGGTGCAGGAAGCTGATGTGCGCCGAATCGATATTGCCTTCCAGAATCTGGGCGTAGTTCGCATCCTGTATCCACTTGGCGGCGGCGCGCTGCTCCCCGTCCGGCTGGCGGCACCAGTAGTAGTCCGGTAGGGGCGGTTTGAGCTCTTTCGGCCCCATGTATATCCAGATCAGTCCACCGCGATCGACCCCCGGGTAGGCGACGGCCTGCACCTTGTGCTTAAAGTTGCTCTCCGCGGGCTCGTTGGGCATGTCCACACACTGGCCGGACACGTTGAACTTCCAGCCGTGGTACACGCAGCGCAGGCCAGCTTCCTCGTTGCGGCCGAAGAACAGGGAGGCGCCGCGGTGCGGGCAATTGGTGGCCAGGAAGCCGATGGCGCCGTGGCTGTCGCGGAAGGCAATGAGATCCTCGCCCAGCAACCGCACGCGTACCGGGTCGCAATCCGGCAGTGGCAGTTCGGAGGGTAGCAAAGCAGGCAGCCAGAAACGCCGGAACAGCTTGCCCATGGGCGTGCCCGGTCCGGTGCGGGTGAGAAGTTCGTTTTCCCCGGCGCTCAGCATACTGGTTCCTCGCTTACTCTGACGTTTCCGTAATAGTACGATGCGCAAGCTCCAGGGCGGCGGCCTGCGGCGACGGCTTGTAATGGCGGCCCCGACTCGGTGCTGCCCGCGCCTGTCTTCAGTTTCAGATGGCAAGTGGGCGTGGGTTTGAGAGCGCCGCCGTTATGCTGGTTCTGGTTATGGTGCAGGCGGCGATCGCGCGGCCGGGGACGGCGGGGTTCCTGGCGGACCCCTACCCGTATTACGCCTGGCTGCGTGAGCGCGATCCCGTGCAGTTCGACGTTCGCACCAGGCGCTGGGTGATCAGCCGCTATACGGATGTCGCTCGCCTGCTGGGCGAGGAGTGGCTGGGTAAGCGCGCTCTCACAGAGGCCGGTTTCGCTCGCCTACCATGGCTGTTACAACCTTTCGCTCGCGCGCGCTTCCAGCACAGCTCCGCCAGTTTGCTCGTACAGGATCCGCCGGACCACACGCGACTACGGACGCTCATGAGCAAAGCGTTCTCAGCGCGTGCCGTTCAGGCCTTGGAAGGTGATATCGAGCGCATGGCCAGCGAGCTGCTCGATCGGCTGGCGCCCGGCGGCGGCATGGATGTCATGGCGGATTTCGCCGCCCCACTCCCGGTGGCTGTGATCAGCCGCATGCTGGGGGTGCCTGCTGAGCACATGCCACGCCTGCACGCCTGGTCCGGTGACCTGGCGGCGCAGTTGCAGACGGAGCCTTCCTTCTCCGCCATTCGCCGGGCCGCCTCGGCGGCCCAGGCGTTCATCAATTACCTGGGACCCATCATTCAGGCGCGGCGCGAGCAGCCGCGGGACGACATCCTCTCGGGCCTGATCCAGGCTGAGGAGGCCGGCGATCGCCTCACGACGCCGGAGCTGTACGCCAACGTCATCACCCTGCTGGTAGCCGGCCACGAGACGACCACCAACCTGATTGGCAATGGCGTTCTGGCGTTGTCGCGGCACCCAGATCAGGCCGAGCTGCTGCGGCAGGAGCCGGGTCTGCTGCCAAACGCCGTGGAAGAGCTGCTGCGCTTCGATTCACCCGCGCAGCGCGTGCGCCGCGTAACCCTCACCGAGATGGAGGTGGGTGGCCGCGCCATCCCGGCGGGGCAATTCGTCACCCTGGAGCTTGGCTCGGCCAACCGAGATCCGGCGCACTTTGCCCAACCCGAGGCGTTGGATGTGCGCCGTGAAGAGCAGCGCCATGTAGCCTTCGGGCACGGCCCGCACTTCTGCCTGGGCGCGGCGCTGGCGCGGTTGGAAGGGCGCATCGCGTTTGGCCAGCTCATGGAGCGTTTCCCAGGGATGCGGCTGGCCGCCGATCGCCTGGAGTGGCGTCGCAACGACACCCTGCGCGGCCTGCGCAGCCTGCCCGTGCGCTTCTGACCGGTGCCTTGCCCTGATGGGGCGGGAATAGGGTATAGACTGGCTGGCTGGCCCCGTGCTAGGCTGTGCCCAATGGCAAGGCGGCGGGCGGGAACGTGGCTGGCGGTGGGCGTGGCGCTGCTCATGGCGCTCGTTTCGGGCGCGGTGTTTGCCTACCAGTACACCACTGCCTATGCCCAGTGCTCGGCCCTGCCAGGGCTGGCTCCGTGCTCCACCGTCACTACCTCTCAGATCGCGCTGGATAGCTCCTTCATCTCGCTCTTTGGTTTGCTGGCGGCCATAGTTATCGCTCTGAGCAGCGGCCTTAACTGGCAAGGGCTGTCCGTTCCCAACTTCACTCTCATGCGCCGCATGGAGCAGGAGGAGCGAAACTACGCCCACCAGCAGGCGGAAATTGAACGCCAGGCGCAGATCATGGCGCTGCAGGCGGCGCAGCGACAGGCGCGGGAGTTTGCCCAGGCCCAGGCCGACGCTGCCCGTGCGGCCGCGGGCACTGGTGCCAGCAGCGCGGGCGCCACGGCTGGCAGGCAAGGCGCGGAGGGTGGTCCGCAAGTCACCGAGCTGTCGCCGGCTGCCGCGGCGGCGGCACACCTGCCTGAGCCGGAGGTCTTGCTGGAATGGCAGTTGGAGGAGGAGCGTGCGCCCGCTCCCGCGGTGGATGATGCGCGGCGGCGCATGCTGGACAGCCGCATGCGCAGCCTTGCCCGTCAGAAG
>DATKQD010000187.1:0-10941 GCA_035532895.1 Chloroflexota bacterium | reverse complement strand
AAGGCGAGGTCCTCGGGGATGTCTGGCGAGAGGTGGTGGCACACCATGAGCATGTCCAGGTGTTCCTGCAGGGTGTTGATGGTGTAGGGCCGCGTGGGGTTGGTGGACGACGGCAGCACATTCGGCAAGCCGGCCACTTTGAGGATGTCCGGGGCGTGTCCGCCGCCCGCGCCCTCGGTGTGATAGGTGTGGATGGTGCGGCCGGCGATGGCCGCGATCGTATCGTCTACAAAGCCGGTCTCGTTGAGGGTGTCGGTATGGATGGCCACCTGCACGTCCATTTCCTCGGCCACGCTCAGGCAGGTATCGATGGCGGCGGGCGTGGAGCCCCAGTCCTCGTGCAGCTTGAGGCCCATGGCACCGGCCGCAACCTGGTCGCGCAGGGGCTCCGGCGTTGAGGAGTTGCCCTTGCCCAAGAAGCCGAGGTTTACGGGGTAGGCGTCCGCGGCTTGCAGCATGCGCGCCAGGTTCCATGCGCCAGGGGTGCAGGTGGTGGCGTTGGTGCCGGTGGCAGGGCCGGTTCCTCCGCCGATCATGGTGGTGATTCCGGAGGAGATCGCCTCCGCGATCTGCTGTGGCGAGATGAAGTGGATGTGGCTGTCCACGCCGCCGGCGGTCAGAACGAGCCCCTCACCGGCGATGACCTCGGTGCCTGGGCCGATCTCCATCCCGGGGGAAACGCCCGCCATGATGTCGCCGTTGCCGGCTTTGCCGATGGCGGAGATGCGCCCGTTGCTGATGCCGATGTCGGCCTTGACTATGCCCCAGTAGTCCACGATCAGCGCGCTGGTGATCACCAGGTCCGGCGCGGAGCGGCTGGCCCCCTGGCCCATGCCGTCGCGAATGACCTTGCCGCCGCCAAAGGTGGCCTCATCGCCGTAGACCGCGTGATCCGCTTCAACGCGAACGATCAGGTCCGTGTCGGCCAGGCGGACGCGGTCGCCGGTGGTGGGGCCAAAGTGCGCGGCGTAGTCCGCGCGCCCCATTTCAGCTGGCAAAGTCTTGGGCGCGGGCGAGCGCGCGAGCGTGAACCGCGGGCTCGTCGAGCGGCCCTTCCACCAGGCGATTGCCGCCGCGGACTGTGCGCCGCCCAGCCAGCGCAACGAGGTCCACCGGCCGCTCCTCCCCAGGCTCGAAGCGAACGGACGTGCCGGCCGGGATGTCCAGCCGAAAGCCGTAGGCGGCGGCACGGTCAAACTGCAGAGCGCGATTGACCTCGAAGAAGTGGCAGTGAGAGCCGACCTGGATGGGCCTGTCGCCCCGACTGCGCACATCCAGCGTGCGCCGCTCGCGGCCGGCGTTGAGCGTCAGCCCGCCCTGGGCTGGCAGCACTTCACCCGGAATCATGGAATGGGCTGGTGCACTGTCACCAGTTTGGTGCCATCGGGGAAGGTGGCCTCGATCTGCACATCTGGGATCATCTCTGGCACGCCCTCCATCACGTCGGCCCGGCTGAGGATGGTCTTACCGTAGCTCATCAGGTCGGCGACGGCGCGGCCGTCCCGCGCACCTTCCAGCAGTTCGGAGGCGATGAGTGCCAGCGCCTCCGGGTGGTTGAGCTTCAAGCCACGGGCACGGCGCTTGCGGGCCAGCTCGCCCGCGGTGAACAGCAGCAGCTTCTCCTGTTCGCGCGGCGTGAGGTTCATGCCATCACACCGCCAGCAGCTCGGTCACCATCGGGCGGTCCAGTGCCTCCGCGCTGCTGGCTAGAGCTACCACTCCGCCATCGAGCACGACGTAAGCATCAGCCAGGCCGGCGGCGAAGTCCAGGAACTGCTCAGCCAGCAGCATGGCCACGCCCGTTTCCTGACGAATACGCCGCAGCGTGGCGCGAATTTCGATCACGATGGAGGGCTGAATGCCCTCCGTGGGCTCATCCAGGAGCAACAACTTGGGGCGAGCGGCCAACGCGCGGCCAATGGCCAGCTGCTGCTGCTGCCCGCCTGAGAGGGTGCCGGCGATGCGATGACCCATCTCGCGAAGTACGGGAAACAGCTCATAGATGGGATCGAGCAGGCCGGCGCCGGCCTGCTCCGCGGCCTCCAGGCCTACCAGCAGGTTTTCGCGCACGGTGAGCTGTGGGAACATGTGCCGCCCCTGGGGTACGTAACCCACGCCCAGCCGCGCCCGCTGGTTCGGCGCCAGGTCAGTCACCTCACGCGACCCGAGCACAATTCGCCCCGAACTCGGCCTAAGCAAGCCGATGACCGTCTTCATGAGCGTGGACTTGCCCACGCCGTTGCGGCCCAGCAGGCACAACGCACCGCCCGCCGGAACCTCCAGGCTCACATCGCTCAGCACTGTGCCCTGGCCGTAGCCGACGGTGATCGCGTCCAGCGTGAGCAGCGCGCTCATGCGGCGTCCGTTTCCGGCGCCCGGCCAAGGTAGACCTCGATCACGCGCTCATCCCGCTGCACCGTGGCCATGGGCCCTTCCACCAGCACCCGCCCCTGGTGCAGCACCGTAACGGCAGCGTCGAACTGGCGGACAAAGGCCATATCGTGCTCCACAATGAGGATGGCCGCGTTACGGATGTTGTGCAGCAGCTCGCTGGTGCGGTCACGCTCGGCACGTGTGAGACCGGCGACGGGCTCATCCAGCAGCAGCAGCTTGGGGCTGAGCATCAGCAGCATGCCGATTTCCAGCCATTGCTGCTGGCCATGGGAGAGCACGCCAGCTGGCGTACCGGCTTGCGCCGTGAGGCCGATGGTGTGGATGACTTCGTCCACTTTCTCGCTGATGCGCGCCCTGGCCGGCAGTAGGAGGTCCAGTCCACGCTCGTGATAGCTGCCAGCCGCCTCCAGGTTGTGGCGCACGGTCAGGCTGGTGAACACCGCGGGTGTCTGGAACTTGCGCGCCATGCCCAGGTGTGCCAGCCGATGCGCTGGAGTGCGCAAGGCATCATGTCCATCGAAGATCACGTGACCCGAGTGCGGGCGAGTTTTGCCTGAGATGACGTCCAGCAGGGTGGTTTTGCCAGCGCCATTGGGGCCGATGAGGAAGCGCAGCTCGTGTGGTTGCAAGCTGAGGCTCAGCTCATCCAACACCTGAATGAGATCGAAGGCAATGCTGACCCCCCGGACTTCAAGCAGGGGTGTGCTCATACCTGCGCCACCTCGACGGACCGGGGTTCCATCTCGGGCAGGTTGGAGGGGGGCGGCGCCACGGCGAGGGTGTGGCGCCGCGCTTTGCCCTGCAGGCTCTGGACCGCCCCGGCCAGCCCACCAGGATAGACGACCGCCAGCACGAACAGGAGCCCAATGCCGTACTGCCAGATGTCCGGGAACTGCTCGCTGATGGCGCTCTGCGCGCCGTTTACCACCAGCGCCCCAAGGACGGCGCCCCACAGCGTGCCGCGCCCGCCGACCGCCACCCAGATCACCATGTTGATGCCGAGGATGATGCCCAGCGCGTCCGGGTTGACGATGCCCACCTGGGGCACGTACAGCGCGCCGGCCAGCCCCGCCATGCCGCCGGCTACACCGAACACGGCAGCCTTGAGGAGGGCCGGGTTGTAGCCGCTGAAGCGCAGCCGCTGCTCATCGTCTCGCATGGCCACCAGCAGCCGTCCGAAGCGCGACCGTGCGAGCCACATCCCGAGCGCACAGCAGATGGCTAGCGCGATCACCGTGGCCCGGTACAGCGCCACCTGCACGCTGGGATCTTTGAGGGGCTGGCCGAAAATGGTGGCGAAATCGGTGAGTCCGTTCGTGCCACCGGTGAACGGCTGCTGGCCCACAAAGAGCGTGGTGGCGATGAAGGCCAGCGCCTGGGTGATGATGGCGAAGTACACGCCGCCCACGCGGCTGCGGCTCAGCAGGTAGGCAAACGCCGCCGCGAACGCCGCGGGCAGGACCAGGGCGATGAGCAAGGCGAACAGCGGATCGGCGAAGGGCCGCCAATACCCCGGTAAGGCCGTCAAGCCGCTCCAACCCATGAAGTCGGGCAGCTTGCCGTGCGCCGATTCCAATTTCAGGTACATGCCGAAGGCGTAAGCGCCCAGGCCGAAGAACACGCTTTGGCCCAGGCTGAGCAGCCCGGCGTAACCCCAGGCCAGGTCCAGACCCAGCGCCACCAGCGCGTAGCACAGGTACTTGCCGAGCAGGTTCAGCCGGAAACTGTCCAACAGGCCCGGCACCACCGTGATCATGACCACCAGCAGCACAGCAACGGCCAGGTAGCGGCTGGCCGCGCCCAGCCGGCTCCGGCCGGCCGCCGAGGCCATCACGTGCGTGCTCGGCCGCGAACGAAGCCCGCGGGTCGCAACTGCAGGAAGGCGATGACAGCCGCGAAGACGATCACCTCGCCAATGCTCACGGAGTACACCAGGTTGAACACTGAGCTCAGCCCACCAATGGCCGTGGCCGCGCCCACGGTGCCAATCAGCTGCCCGACGCCGCCCAGCACCACGACCATGAACGCCTGAACGATGTAGTCGATCCCGATGAACGGCCCCACAGGCCCCAGCAGGCAGAGCGCCGCGCCGGCCAGCCCCGCCAAACCAGTGCCGAGGGCAAAGGTGAAGGCGTCCACGCGTTCCGTGCGCACGCCGAGGCAGTCCGCCATGGATCGATCCTGCATGACCGCGCGCACCAACCGGCCCCGGCTGGTGCGGAACAGGTACGCGTATACGCCCAGCAGGGCCACGATGGCCAATCCCAGGATGAACAGCCGCGCGTACGATAGCGCCAGCAGGGTGCCGAGCTGCAAGGTGCCGCCAAGCCAGCCTGGCACCCGCACGTTGACGTTGGGTGCGCCAAAAATGTTCTTGGCAGCCTGTTGGAAGATGAGCCCAACGCCCCAGGTGGCCAGCAGCGTATCCAGCGGGCGCTTGTAGAGGAAGCGGATCAAGCCCCGCTCCAGCAGCCAGCCGATGGCCGCGGCGATGAAGAACGAGGCGGGCAGCGCCACCACAAAGGCGTTGCCCGCACCGCTAGAGCCAAACAGCGTGGCCGCTACGTTGCCGCACATATAGGCTACGTAGGCCCCGATCATGATGAACTGGCCGTGCGCCATGTTGATGACGTCCATCAGGCCAAAGGTGATGGCGAGCCCGATCGAGATGAGCAGCAGTATCGAGGCGACGCTCAACCCGTTGAACACGCCGGACAAGATGAGACTGATCAAGGCCGCGCCATCACCTCCTGCAACGTCGCTAGCTCCCGGTAACCGAGGCGCCCCACGAGTAGCTCTTGAGGTAGGGGTCCGGGGCAATAGGCTTGTCGCCGGAGTCCCACACTACCTTGAACTGCCCATCCGGGGTGGCCTGGCCGATCATCGCCTTCTGGAAGATGTGCTGCGTCGGGCCATCAATGGTGATGGTGCCCTGGGGTGCGTCCACCGAGATGCCGTTGGCCGCGGCACGCACCTTGTCTACGGCAGTGGACCCCGCCTTCTCCACCGTCTTGGCCCACAGATGCACCGCGGCATAGGCGTGCTCAATGGGATCGTCGGTTACCTGGTTGGCGCCGTAGGCGCCTTTGTAATTCGCCACGAACTGCTGATTCACACTGCCCGGCAATGACTGGAAGTAGTTCCAGGCGGTGAGTTGCCCGTTGAAGTTGTCGGTGCCGATGCCTGCCACCTCCACTTCGGCCACGCTGACCGACATCACCGGCATGTTCGCGGCGGTGAAGCCAGCAGCCTTCATCTGCTTGAAGAAGGCCACGTTGCTGTCGCCATTGAGCGTATTGAAGACCACCTGCGGGTTGCTGGCACGGATCTTGCTCACCACCGCGCTGTAGTCGGTATTGCCCAGAGGCGTGTAATCCTCGGCCACCGTTGTGCCACCCTCAGCTTTGAGCTGGGCCTTGATGACTTTGTTAGCCGTGCGCGGGAACACGTAGTCCGAGCCGAGCAGATACATGCTCTTGAGGCCCTTCTGCAGCAGATAGGTGACCGCTGGGATGATCTGCTGGTTCGGCGGCGCGGCGATGTAGAAGATATTCTTGGATTCCTCGAGCCCCTCGTACTGCACTGGGTAGTACAGTAAGCCATTGAGCTGCTCCACCACTGGCAGGACGGCCTTCCGGCTGGCTGAGGTCCAGCAGCCGAAGATGGCGGCCACCTTGTCGTTCTGAAGCAGCAGCTTCGTTTTCTCGGCGAAGGTTGGCCAGTCCGATGCGCCATCCTGCACCACGGGGATGAGCTGCTGGCCCATGACGCCGCCGGCCTTATTGAGCTCGCTGATGGCCATGAGCGAGGCATTCTTCACAGCCACTTCGCTGATGGCCATAGTGCCGCTGAGCGAATTCAGCACGCCCACCTTGATGCCGCTGCCTGCGCCGCCCGATGCCGCGGCCGATGCTGCTACGGGAGCAGCTGCCGAAGCTGGCGCGGACGCCGACGCCGCGCCGCTCGATGGGGCACTGGTTGCGGCCGCGCCGCAAGCCGCCAGCACGCCTCCTAGGGCCGTGAGGGCAGCTATGCCGCCTCCCAGCCTCAGGAACTGGCGCCGGTTGAGGTTGGTGAGCGTGGCGTCTGCCGCGGGGTTGGTCCGAGAGGGAAAGAGCATAGTAGACTGCCTCCTGCATGGTGTCGCGGGCACCGGCGTCCATTCAGCTGTCCAGGCGGACGGCGTCGGTGCTCGTCTCCATGTTAAGTGCCCATCCCTCAACAGACCAAGGTCAAAGCAAACGAACCTATCACCGCGAAACTGTGCAACTTGCACAAGATGTTCCGGAATCAAGCGACGCCGCGAGTGGGCCGCTGAAGTGGCTCACAAGCACCGCGATCGAGCGCCGGACGGTGCATTTGCCTTGACAGGCCAGGGGCCGGGGCCTAGAGTCCTTTCGTTGACTCGCCAGTATTGGCGTGAACGATCATGAGGGAGTAGGTATGAATTCCAGTGATTTGATAGAGAGCCGGCCGGCGCGCGAACTTACCCGCCGAGGCTTTCTGCGTGTAGCGGGAGGCATCACCAGCGGGGCGTTGGCGCTGCCATTGCTGCTCGATGCGTGCGGCGGCACCGCGGCGCCCGCGGCATCCACAAGCGCGGGCGGCGCGCCAGCCAGCACCGGCGCGACGGGGTCGAGCTCGGCAGCGTCGTCTGGATCGGCGGCGCCATCCACCGCCAGCTTGTACCCAACATACAGCCCACTCACCGGCGGCCCCAAGCCGGACTTTCCGGCAGCGGGACCGCTGTACGAGAACGGCTACATCAACTACCCCTTGCATCCCTTCGATGCCTTCGCTGGTGCGCCGGCGCCGGGCAAGGGCAGCACCATTACCGCGTACACCGTCAACTACTTCCCGCCGCCTACGCCGTATGCCCAGAACGGTGCCTGGAAGCAGGTGAACAAAGAGCTCAACGCCAATGTGCAGTTCCAGATTGCCACGGCTGCCGACTACGCCACACGGCTGGCGACGATCATGGCAGGCAACGACCTGCCGGACATCGTGTGGTTTGCCACGGCGCCTGGCGCGGCCAGCGCTCTGGGCGCCTCGCCCGACCTGCCCAAATTCATTGAGCTCACGGCCGAGGATCTCACGCCCTACCTCGCGGGCGACAACGCCAAGAACTACCCCATGATCGCTGCCCTGCCCACCAACGCCTGGAAGAACGCGGGCGCCGCCTTCAACGGCAAGCTCTACCTCATACCGCGGTCGCTCTACGCGCCCGGGTTCATATTCCTCAAGAACTCGGAAGCATGGACCAAGGCTGTGGGCGCGGACTACGTGCCCAAAAGCTCGGACGATTTTCTGCGCGTGATGAAGGCGCTGAACGATCCCAAGGCAGGCTTCTACGCCACCGGCTCCGCGCAGGGTGGTGCCCTGGGCGTGACGTACTATTCGTCGCTCTTCGGCGCCCCGAACGACTGGCGACTGGAATCCGATGGCAAGCTCACCAAGAATTATGAGACGCCCGAGTTCAAGGAATCCGTGGGTTTCCTGCAGCAGGTGTGGAAGGCCGGCTTGTTCCATCCTCAGACGCTGCAATACAACAACGGGGTGGTTGCCCGCAGCGGGTTCACTTCCGGCAAGTGGGCCATCTGGCTCGACGGTTTCCAGGGGGCTTGGGAAGATGTGTGGAGGCAGGCGCTGCACAACAGCAGCAAGCCCTTCAACCCGCTGCTCATCCCCCCCTTCGCGGCGCACGCGGGCGGCAAGGCGCAGTTCTTCCTTGGGCCAAGCCAGCTCGGCGCGGCCATGTTCAAGAAAGCCAGTCCGGATCGCATCAAAGAGGAGTTGGCCGTCTTCAACTGGCTGTGCGCGCCCTTTGGCAGCCAGCAGGCCATGCTGCTGGAATACGGCCAGGCCGGCATCGATTACAAAGTGGATGCCAAAGGCAATCCTCTGCCCACTGCCAAAGGCAACCCAGACGCGAACTACGTGCCCTGGAAGTTCCTGGCACAGCACCATTCCACGTTGTATGTGCCGGACATTCCGAACTTCGCCAAAACGCTGTCCGAAGCGGAGCACATCCTCCTCCCCATCGGCGTGACGGATCCCATCTGGGGCCTGGTGCCTGGGCCAACCGCCAGTGCCAAGGGCTTCGTCATCACCAAGACGTTCACGGATGGCCTGCAGGACATCATGGTGGGCCGCCGGCCGTTGAGCGACTACGACAGCCTGCTCAAGGACTGGCAGAATAACGGCGGCAATCAGATCCGCCAGGAATACATGGCTCAGCTGGCCAAAGCCAAGTAGCGTCCAGCCAGGGCACAGGGGAACAACAGACCAACATGAGACGAAGCTCAAACCGCATCATCGTGTCGCACGCCGGCACTCTGCCCCGGCCGCCGGAGCTCATGCAGCTCTTCGGCCAGGGCGAGGCAGGCAGGGCCGAGCTGGCCAGGAAACTGCCCGGGGCTGTGAAGGACATAGTTCGCAAGCAGGTCGAGGCCGGTGTGGATGTGGTGAACGATGGCGAAATCGGCAAGCGTGGCACCTTCTCCAGCTACATCCAGGAACGGTTGAAGGGTATTGAGCCGCGCACGTTCAAACAAGGCGAAGGTCCGGCCGCGCGCGACGTGAACGGGCGCGACATGCGCGACTTCCCGGGCTTCTTCGAAGCCGGGTTGGGCGGCTTTGGCCGCAACCGCGGCCGCTTTGGCGGGGCCTCGGCCACCGCTGCCACGGAGGGGGAGCGCACGCTGAGCTACTGCACCAGCAAACTGGAGTACGTGGGGAAGGCCGGTGCCGAGACGGACATCGCCAACCTGAAAGCGGCGGTCCAGGGGCTGGATGTGGAAGCGTGGCTGCCGGCCATCACCCCCGGAACCGTGGAGCACTGGCTCTGGAACGACTACTACAAGACTGAGGAGGAGTTCCTCTACGCGATCGCGGATGTGATGCATGAGGAGTACAAAGCCATCACTGATGCCGGCCTGGTGCTGCAGCTGGACGATCCAGATCTGCCGGACGGCTGGCAGATGTACCCTGACATGTCCGTGGAGCAGTACCGCGCTTACGCTCAGGTGCGTGTGGAGGCGCTGAATCACGGCCTGCGCGGCCTGCCCGAGGATCGCATCCGTTTTCACACCTGCTGGGGCAGCAGTCACGGCCCGCACAAGAACGACATCGGCCTGCGCCACATCGTGGACGTTGTCCTCCAGGTGAAGGCGGAGTGCATCTCCATTGAGGCATCCAATCCCCGCCACGAGCACGATTGGGTGGTATGGGAAGAGAAAAAGCTGCCCGCGGGGAAGTCGCTCATGCCGGGCGTGGTAGGCCACACCACGGATCTCATCGAGGACCCTGAGTTGGTGGCCGAGCGCCTGGTGCGCTACGCCAAGATTGTGGGACGCGAGAACGTCATTGCCGGCACCGACTGCGGGCTAGGCCAGCGGGTGGGTCACCCTGAGATCGCCTGGGCCAAGCTGGCCGCTTCGGCCGAGGGGGCCCGCATCGCCACCAAGCAGCTCTGGGGGGGCTGATCGCGCCAGCACTCCAGAGTCCCGGCGGGCCAGCGTCTCGCGCATGATTGACCTGGCCATCGAAACTACCGCGCTCACCAGGGATTTCGGCTCCCTGCGCGCCGTGGATGCGCTGTCACTGGCGGTGCCGCGCGGCATTATCTTCGGCTTTCTCGGCCCCAACGGGGCGGGCAAAACTACGACCATTCAGCTCCTGCTTGGTTTGCTCGCGCCGAGTGGTGGCAGTGCCAGCGTGCTGGGCTTTGATACGCGGCAGCAGGGGGGAGACATTCGCCAGCGTGCAGGCGCGTTGCTGGAGCACGCCGGGCTGTACGAGCGCCTGACTGCCGAGGAGAACCTGGAGTTCTCTGGCCGGGTCTGGCACCTGCCGGCCGTCGAGCGCCGTACGCGCATTCACGAGCTACTGGCTCGGATGGACCTGTGGGAGCGGCGGCGGGAAAGGGTGGGCACCTGGAGCCGCGGCATGAAGCAGAAGCTGGCTGTGGCCCGGACGCTCATGCACCGCCCCGCGGTGGTGTTCCTGGATGAGCCGACCGATGGGTTGGATCCAGTGGCCGCGGCCAGCTTGCGTGATGATCTCGATGCCCTATCAACCCAGGAGGGCGTGACGTTCTTTCTCACGACGCACAACCTGGCCGAGGCTGAGCGCCTGTGCCACGACGTGGCGGTGATTCGCGCGGGCAAGCTGCTGGCGGTGGGCCGGCCCGACGAGTTGCGCGATCGGGCTGGTGGGCAGCGCGTAGAGATCGCCGGCTGGAACTTCTCGCCTCAGGCGCTGGCGGCACTGGAGCAGCGGCCGGAGGTGGCCAGCGTGGAGCGGAGCGACGGGACCTCGTTCAGCGAGGGTACGGGCCAGTCGCAGCAGCGCTTACTCGTCCGCCTCGGCGATGGGGGTTCGGTGCCGCCGCTGGTGACGCTGCTGGTGCAGGCGGGCGGCCTCATCGAGCACGTAGCTCGCCAGCGAGCCACGCTGGAGGAAGCATTTTTAGACCTGGTGCGAGAGTAGCGATTATGGCTATCGACCTGGGCACCATGCTGTGGAAGGAGTGGAAGGAGCTCCTGG
>DATKQD010000186.1:0-6593 GCA_035532895.1 Chloroflexota bacterium | reverse complement strand
GCTGCTGGAGATGCGCCGGGCCGCGCTGGCTCACCTGGTCGAGCTGCTGGGAGCGAGTACCGCGGCTCGCTTCCGCGCGGCGGAGCAGTTGGCTGCCTCCGCTGCCAGCGACCCTTCCGAGCTGACCGAGGTGCTGGCGCTGTGGCTGAGCTGGCTGCGCGATCTGCTGCTCGTGGCGGAAGGCTGTCCGCGGCTGATGGTGAATGGCGATCACGCCACCACGCTGGCGCGCGCCGCGGCCCAGTGCCCGCCCACCGAAGTGCGGCGGGCCGTGCAAGCTGTGCAGCGCACTATCGCCCACGTTGCGGGCAATACCAACACTCGGTTGGCGCTGGAGGTGCTGATGTTGCACCTGCCGGCGCTGTCGCCCGCGGCCATTGGGTAGACTGGCAGCATGAACGAGGACCTCAAGCGAGCGGCCGCCGCGGCGATAGACGCCCATCAGGCGCAGCTCGTGGGCCTCAGCCATCACATCCACAACGATCCCGAGCTCTGTTTTCAGGAAGTTCGGTCTGCCCGCGCGCTGGTGGACATGTGCCGCTCGCTCGGCTGGCAAGCTGAACTCGGCCTGGCGGGGCTGGCCACGGCCTGGCAGGCCCACGCGCCGGCGGATGCATCCGCCGGTGCCACCGTCGCCTTTCTGGCCGAGTACGACGCCCTCCCAGAGATCGGCCATGCCTGCGGACACAACATCATGGCCGCGACACCCATTGGCGCCATGATCGGCGTTCAGGCCGTGCGCGATCGCCTGCACGGGCAGGCCAGGATCATCGGAACGCCCGCCGAAGAAGGTGGCGGCGGCAAAGTATTGCTCGCGAACGGCGGCGCCTTCCAGGGTATCGACGCGGCCATGATGATTCACCCCACCAGCTACAGCGTCGTGCGCTGCAGGGCCCAGGCGTGCGAGCATTTCGACGTGGAATTTCGGGGCCGCCCGGCACATGCCGCCGCCAGCCCGGAGAAGGGGCTAAACGCGCTCAACGCGCTTATTCTCAGCTTCAACAACCTGGATGCCCTGCGCCAGCACATCCGTGGGTCAGCCCGCATCCATGGGGTTATCCGCCACGGAGGCGACGCGGCCAACATCGTGCCGGACTACACCCTGGGTGAATTCATGGTGCGCGACACGGACAATGCCGAGCTCGACCAGCTGATGTCGCAGGTGAAGAACTGCTTTCAGGCTGGCGCCCTGGCCACGGGCACCAGCGCCACCTTCAAGGACCTGTCCGCGCGCTACGAAACCATCCTCAGCAACGAAACGGCGGCTGGGCTGTACCGAGACGCAATGCAGCGGCTGGACGTAGACTGCCCTATGGACGACGAACGCCTCCTCGGCTCTACGGACATGGGCAACATCAGCTGGCAGCTGCCCGCCATTCACCCCACCATCAAGATTGCCGACGGCGTCCCGAATCACACGCGCGAGTTCGCGGCCGCCGCCGTCTCGCCCGCGGGTGACCGCGCGTTAATGGATGGCGCCAAGGCCTTGGCCTTCACTGCAATCGATCTGCTGGCCGCGCCTGAGCTGGTCCAGCAGATGCAGCGCGAGCACGTCGCGGCCGTGCGCGCAGCCCGCGAGGGCTAGAGGTTTGGCCGGAAAGCCGCTGGCGGCCCTCAGCCAATCCCCTGTCGCCACACTTGGCGAGCTCAACCGACGCTCTGGAGGAACCCGACCCCGGCCGCCGCGGCAGGTTTCCGGCCGCACTTCTCGCCTTGGGCTATGACGAGCTGGCTCGCTACTACGAGCTGGAATACGCGGATTACGATCGCGATCTGCCCTTTTACCACGAGCTGATTCGCCGCACCAGCGGGCCATTCCTGGATCTGGGCTGCGGCACCGGGCGCGTCGCGCGCAGCCTGGCCGAAGCCGGCTTTGAAGCAGTGGGCCTGGACTCGTCAGAAGACATGCTGGCCATCGGCCGGAGCACGCCGGTGGCTAACCTGCAGCTCCTTCGGGGTGACATGCGTGGGTTCGACCTGGGCCGCGCGTTCCCGCTGGTAGCCATCACTCTCAACGCCTTTATGCACGTTATTGACCTGAAGGATCAGCTCGCCACGCTGCGCTCCGCCGCCCGACACGTGATGCCGAACGGGCTCTTCGTCATCTCCACCATCAACCCGTACAGCGTGAGCTTGCAGGATACTGAGGCCAAATTGATCCACGAGTTCACCATGGACGACCCCCTGGCGGGCTCACGAGTCTCCAAGTTCAGCGCGCGGGAGGTGGACACGGCCGACCAGATCGAGCGCGTCACCTTCTTCTATGACGAGGTGAAGGATGGCCAGCTGCGCCGGACCGTTACCACCTTGGACTTTCGCTACACCTACCGCTACGAGCTGGAGCTGCTGCTGCAACGAGCGGGACTGCGGGTTACACGTGTGTACGGCGGCTACGACCTTGAGCCGTACGACATCACCTCGTCTGTGCTGCTTATGGTCGCCGAACACGCCCCGGCATGATCTCGCAGGAGCGCCTGCTCGTCCTCGCGGTGCTGTTTACCATGGCCCTGGGTGTGTCACTCACCCTGGAGCCAGGCATTGACCTGCCCTACGGCCTGGCGCTGGCCCTGCTGGCTGGGGTTTCCGTGCCCTACCTGCTGCACACGCACCCGGCCTACGTGTTCTCGCCGACGCGGCTGATCATCCCGGCCGGCGTGGCGCTCGCCGCACCCTCCATCGCCCGGCTGCTGGCCAATAACTCAGTGGTGCTGGTGGGCGTCTTTGGTCCACCCACGCTGCTCTATGCCTGCATCTACGCGGAGTACCAGGTGGTGCGACCCTCCACCTCGGACAAGGCGCAATTGGCCCGCTTCGTCTTAACGCTGGCCGCGTATGTGGTGGCCCTGGCGATCTTCGTGCTGCTTGAGGATGCCAAGGCACGCGCCCTCATCTCCGCGCCGCTCGCCGCGTTGACCGGCGGCCTGCTTGCGCTACGCCTGTTCACGGTAGATCAGCGGCAGGAGGCGCGCACCGGCCTGTACGCAGCCGCGATTGGCCTGACCATGGCGGAAGTCATCTGGCCATTGAACTACTGGGTTCTCAGCGCCGCGGCCGGGGCGGCGGCCCTGCTCATGGTGTTCTATGTGGTGGTGGGTGTCGCCCGCCACCTGCTGGCCCGCGACGCGTCCTGGCGGCTCCTGGTCGAGTACGTCACCGTTGGCGCCACGGGTGCGCTATTCATTGTGATGGCCAGCCGCCTCTGACATCCTCAGTGACGAGGGCGGCCGGCAAGGGCGCTTAGACCACTTTGCGAGGGCCCTTAGCGCCTCCTTTTTCACCACCCTTGCGGCCAATCTCGGCGTAGAACTTGGAACCGTGCTCCCGTTTGGTGGCCTCGCCACCCTTCTTGCCGATCTCCGCGTAAAAGTCCGGTCCTTTTTCCAGCTTCACCGCCTCGCCACCCTTCTTGCCAATCTGCGAGTAGAAGGTTGGGCCATATTTGCGCTTCACTGCCTCGCCACCATGCCGAGCTTGGGGTGTGCCGGGCTGGGGTCCTCGCTTATCGTCTGCCATGTGGTGCCTCCGTGGCCAAACTTTGGACTGCACTGTCGCTGCATTGAGCGTAGCGCACACGCTGCGAACCAGCCAAGCAAAAAACGCGCCAACCTTGCCCGCGGACTGGCCCCCCGTCTCGGCGAATCAGCCACCTCAGCGCGTCCACCCAATGGCTGGCCAAAACCTTCAGAAGGTTCGGCCCAGGAGCTGGTCCCACGGTTGGGGCGCCGCGACGCGCAGTATCTCGTCCTCACGGTCGCGCACATAGAGGTACAGGTGGGCGAAGAATTCCTCTTCGGGCAAGGGGTAGGTGGGGTTGATGCACAGGAAGCGCTCCGGCCAAGGCGCTCGTGCGCCGGGCGCGGTCCGGACCTCTATGCGGCGGCCTACGCGTAGGCGGTAAGTGACACCGGCGAACCTGCGTGATGGCAGTTCCAGATAGCCTCGATGCGCCAATGCAGACCACAGCTCATCGCCCAGGGTGGCGCGAGCCACGTCGCGCGCGCGTGCCCGTGCGGCGCAGTAATCCGCCGCCCTGAAGTCGAGGCCAGCGGAGCGCTTCGGTACGTGGCCCCAGCGCTGCAGCCACGGCTGTTCGAGCGGCACCTTCTTCGCGTCCACGGAGTCAGCACGCGGGAACAGCCGCCGCCACAGCGCCCACATGGGCCAGCCGCTAACCGCCGGCAATGGGCGCGATGATTTGGTACTCCTCCACCGTGGGGTCGAAGGGGCCAGTGTCGATCACGTGCTGTCCATCCACTTTGCGGGAAACGGCGCAGCCGCGCTCACGCGCTTCGCGCAGGATGCGCTCAGCTTCGGCAATTTGCAGCCGAGCCTGCTCGGTATCGGTAACATCCCACTCCACCACCTGGTGGCCCCGTCTGTTGGCGACGATGATGCGGTGCATTTTCCTTACCTCCTCTGGCCGGCTGGTGCGATTTGTCGAGCGATTCAGCTATTGCTGAACGGCTTCAGCCTAGCCACCGCTGGAGGTGATGGCAACAATCGCCGCCAGGCTGGTGCAGGTCTACTTGGGCTGCTGCTCCGCGATCTGCGTCTCCATGGATTTCCAGAGCTGGTTGACCGTCATTTTGGCCACTCCGCCGAGCATCCGCTGGCCAACGCTGGCCACCAAGCCTCCCACCTGCGCATCGGCGGACCAGTTGATGATGGTTTTGTCCGCGCCGTCCTCCACCAGCTCGAAGGTGCCTTCACCGCGCACGAAGCCGGGCGTGCCGCTGGCATCCACGCTGAGCTTGTAGTGCTCCGGCTCCTGCTGATCGAAGACGCGGATTTTGCCGTGGTAGCTGCCCTTGATGGCCCCGACGCCGATTTTCATCTTGGCCTGATACTCATCGGCCCCGGTCTGCTCAAAGGATTCGACGCCCGGAATGGCGCGCCGCAGCGACTCGGGATTTTGCAGCGTCTCCCACACACGCTTGCGGGGTGCGTTGAAGGTGTACGTTCCATCCAATTTCACGTGTTCTATTGTGCCTCGTCCTCGCCCTCAGGAGCCCGCCGTAAACAGCCGACTATCTGAAGTAGATGAAGCGCATCGCGCCGTGGCTGACGGCGCTGAGCCTGCTGCTGACTTCGTGCGGTCAAGTACTGCTGCCGACGTCCCAAAAGCCTGCCGCGCCGGGCATGATCACCAGCTCGGCAACGCTCAACCCGCCACTGGTGGCCACACCAACGCCGGCTGCTCAGGTGCTGCCCGGCCTCACACCGGTGCCGCTAGGCAGCGCAACGCCGTTCCCCACGCCCAACCCCATTGTCACACCGCACTCTTATGTTAAGGAACACGCCTACTCGGACATCAACCAAAACGGCCAGCAGTGGTTTGTGATCGTCGCCGGTGACCGGCGGCCGTCGCCACCACCTTCGCCAACGCCTGTGCTGCAGAACCAGCGCGGCGAGTACCCGGGCAACTTCACCTACAACCTGCAGATCTGGAACTGGAATCCCACCACCAACCAGTACGCCCTGGCGGGCATCTGGCCGAACGACCCCACGAAGCGCTATGTCGACATGCGCTACCACCTGGTGGACCTGGAGGGCAACGGCCAGCAACAAATCCTGGTGGAGGCTCGGCAGGAAGGTGTGGCGAACACGCTGGACTGGGAGGTCCTGAGCTTCACCAACACTCAGCTCACGCCCGTATTCGGCCAGAGCGGGCTGGAGCAGGGCCAAGTGCGCATCATCGGCAAGAACATCTGGCAGGAGCAGTCCATGCGCCAGCCAAACGAAAGCGCCTGCTGCCCGGAGACCTACCGTGACGATGCTTTTGCCTGGAACGGTACCGCCTTCGTGCGCACCAGCGCGCTCCTGTTCCCAACGCCAGCCAGCTTCCCGCCACCCACGCCAGCCCCCTTGAGCCTGCAAGCCACACCCGTACCGATCCAGGCCGTGTCCGTCCCGATACCTTCACACTGATCCGGCGTCAGCCTCGCGCTCGGCGAAGGCGGCCTGGTGAAGCTCGGAGTACAAGCGCACCAGGTCCGGGTACTGATAGTGTGCTTGCAAGCCACTGGTATTCGGCAGCACCCATATCCCGGCTTTGCCCAGCTCAGCCGCCTGCCGGCCTACCACCGCCGCGGGACGCCGATAAGCGACGCGATACGCTTGCACCCCCACGAACGCGACCAGTGCGGGCCGCCAACGCTCAACCAGCCGCTCCAGAGCAGCCCCTCCCTCACGCAGCTCCCCCGCTGAGAGCTCCGCCGCGGCCACTGTGGCCCGCGCGACCATGTTGGTGATGCCAATGCGCCACCGCGGCAACTCGACATCATCAAAGGCTGTGAGCAGCCGGGGAGTGAAGCCGGCTGCATGCAGCGCCTTCCAGAAGCGATTGCCCGGCCGGCCAAAATGATGGCCCACCGCCGCGGAATACAGGCTGGGGTTGATGCCCGCGAACAGCACCGCCAGGCCGGGGCCGCCAATGTCCGGAATCGTTTCGTTGCGCGCCGCCGACAGCTGCTCGCGTGTTGGTCGCCAGGGGGCCTCCGGGTTGCCCTCAGTATTCAGCGAGCGAGCCGTGGGGGATTGCCCGATGCATCGAGTTGGCGCAGCAGCCGCGCCTTTTCGGGTTCGGCGCAGAA
>DATKQD010000185.1:0-6553 GCA_035532895.1 Chloroflexota bacterium | reverse complement strand
CGGGGCAACCTTCCTCGGGTGCAGGAGCAGTTGATCAAGGACGCCGGCATCAAGATCGATCGGGCCGGGTACTGGCTGCTGCGCACCTTGAGCGATGAGGATCGGCTGCGGGTGTCGGAGCTCGCCGCCCGGCAGGGGACCGACGTGTCCACCGCCTGCCGCCAGCTCGCCCGTTGCGAACAGGCGGGCCTGGTGTGCCGCGAAGCCGATCCGCGCGACATGCGAGCGGTCCTCTTCAGCATCACGCCCCAGGGTCGCGATGCGCTGGCTCGGCTGCAGGCGGCCCGGCTGGCGCAGCTGTCGCGGATGCTGGCAGGCTGGAACCATCGAGATCGCCATACTCTGGCGCTGCTGCTTGCGCGCTTCGCGGCCGACTACAGCAACATCACGGCGGCGGCTTAGCATGGCTGCTGTCACCGACTCGCGGTCCAGCCTGGCCCAGGCGCCAACGGACGACGAGGAAGCGAGCTGGGGCCGCTACAGCCACCGGGAAATCCTGGTCATTTACAGCGGCCTCATGCTGGGCATGCTGCTGGGCGCCTTGGACCAGACTGTCGTGGCCACCGCGCTGCCGACTATTGTCGGCCAGCTTGGCGGGCTTGAGCAGCTCGCCTGGGTGGTTACCGCGTATATGCTGACGTCCACCGCGACCACGCTGCTGTACGGCAAGCTGGGCGACCTGTTTGGCCGTAAGAAGATCTTTCAGCTGGCGATCTTCATCTTCCTGGTGGGCTCGGTGTGTTCCGGTTTAAGTCAGAACATGGTTCAGCTGATCGCGTCACGGGCGTTGCAAGGGGCCGGCGCGGGTGGCTTGATGGCGTTGGCGATGACCATCATTGCCGATGTGGTTTCGCCACGCGAGCGCGGCCGTTACCAGGGCTACAGCACTGGCGTCTTCGCGGTGGCCAGCATCGTTGGACCGCTCATTGGTGGCCTGTTCACCGACCATTTGACCTGGCGCTGGGTGTTCTTCGTCAACGTGCCAATCGGCATCGCCGCGCTCTTCATGGCCAGCGTGGCGCTGCAGGAGACGACCCGCCGCGTCCGCCACACCATTGACTATCTCGGCTCGGTACTGATGATGGCCGGCGTGACGGCGCTGCTGCTCGTGCTCACCTGGGGCGGTACGCAGTACGCCTGGAGCTCCGTTGAAGTCCTGGGCACGGCCGCCGCCGCGGTGGTATGCCTGGTGGCGTTTGCCGTGTGGGAGATGCACGTCAGCGAACCAATCCTGCCACTAACGCTGTTCAGCAACTCCATCTTCACCATCACCACTCTCGTAGCGCTGATCAGCGGCATGTCCATGTTCGGGGCGGTCGTCTTCCTGCCGGTGTTCCTGCAGCTGGTGAGTGGGACCAGCGCCACCAACTCGGGCCTGCTTCTTACCCCGCAGATGGCGGGTGTCATCATCACCTCCATCACCGCCGGTCGGCTCATCACCCGAACGGGCAAGTACAAGATCTTTCCACTCATCGGCATCCCGATGCAGCTCGTGGCCTTTTTCCTGATGTCCGGCATGAACCGCGCCACCAGCCAACCGCAGGTAGCGGGCTTTATGGTTCTGCTGGGCCTTGGCATGGGTATGACCATGCCCACACTCACCACGGCTATGCAAAACGCTGTGTCGGTGCGGGTGATGGGCGTGGCGACGTCGGTCTCACAGTTCGCGCGGTCCATGGGCAGCGCCTTGGGTGTGACCGTCTTCGGTGCCATCATGAACAACCGCCTGGCGTACTATCTCCCGCGGGCGCTCCCGCCCGGCAGCCTGAAGAACGGCTTGGGCGCGAGCTCGTTGGAAGGTTCGCCGCGGCAGATCCTGGCGCTTCCCTATCCCGTGCGACTGGCCATCATCGACAGCTTCGCGAGGGCTTTGCACGTGGTGTTTATCGCCGTCATCCCAGTCATCGCGGTTTCACTCGTCCTGACCGTGTTCCTCAAAGAGCTGCCCCTGCGCAGCGGCTCGCGGCGCAGCGCCGCGGAAGAAGGCGTGGAGCTGATGGACCTGGGGGCGCTGGCCGGCTAAGCCCGTCTCCGCTTGGGTAAGTGGCGGTCAGCAGGCGATATCGAGATCCCGCTGGCTACGCCGCGGCCACGGTAGCCGTACCGCCGAAGATATCTCCAGGCGGAAGACTGCCCCGCCCTCTTTTATGGCGGCGGCAGGACGCTACGCGAACACAGCAGCGTGACCCAATCTTCTGCTTGAACGCGGCGCTCAAGGCGCAGTCCGGCGGCAGTGAAGGCGCGCAACACGTCGCCTTCGCGCTCGGCGATGATGCCCGACGCGATGAGCTTGCCCTGAGGTCGCAGAACGGCGCAAAGTTCGCCCGCCAGTTCAACCAGCACCCGGGCGATGATGTTCGCCAACACCAGGTCGAACCCGGCGCCTATGGGGCCATGTGTACTAGAAGTTCGGCCGGAAACCTGCCGCGGCGGCCGGCGTGGGGTTCCTCCAGGGCGTCGATTGAGCTCGCCAACTGTGGCGACAGGGGGTCGGCCGAGGGCCGCCAATGGCTTTCCGGCCGAACTTCTAGGGTCCGGGCTTGCTGCTTCTGGCGCGACGAGACTGGCCGGCAGCGGCAAGCTGCCGCGGGCGATGTGGATGCGGCCTGCCAGGCCAGCCCGCTGCACGTTGGCCGCGGCAGTCTCCACAGCGACTGTCTCCGTATCCACACCCACCACGCTCGAAGCGCCCAGGCCCGCCGCCGCGAGGGCCAGAATGGCGGAGCCAGTGCCCACGTCCAGCACACTATCGCCCGGGCGCAGGGTGTCCTCCAGCAAGCGCAGGCATGTGTCGGTGGTGGGGTGCAAGCCGGTGCCGAAGGCCATGCCCGGATCGAGTTCCACCACCACCTCGCCCGGCTGGGCCGCGTACTGCTGCCACGAGGGCCTGATCACCAGGCGCTGGCCTACGTGGCGGGTGTGATAGTGGGCCTTCCAAGCGTTGGCCCAGTCCTGCTCCTCCATGGTGCGCGTCTCGAGCTCGCCCACACCGGTGATGGCTATCTGGCTCAGGTGCCACACGCCCCGTTCGATGTGCTCGCGCTTGCTGTCTTGTTCGCCGTCGATCGGCACATAGGCGCTCACGCGTACCGGTCGCGAGTAGTCGATCCGCGCGCCGTCACCGTCCTTGTCCTGGAGCACTGGCTCCTCAATGGCCACGGCGCCGGGCGCGTGCTCGCTGAGGACGGCATAGACCGCCTCCGCCGCTTCGTGCGTCGCGGAGACGGCGATCTCAAGCCACTGCATGGGCGAGCGAGTGGAGCGCGAATCAGGCGCCGAAGGCGCCCTTGACCTTTTCGAAGAGGCTGCCGGCATCCCGCTTCTCGTGGGGCTGGGAGGCGTGCTTAGACACGCTGCGCAGCTCCTCCAGCAGCTCCCGCTCACGGGGCGAGAGCTCCCCTGGCGTCACCACTCGGGCCAGCACGTGCTGGTCACCCCGACCACCGCCGCGCACGTTGGGCACGCCTTTGTCCTTCAACCGGAAGACCTTGCCGGACTGCGTGCCGGGCGGCACCTTGAGCATCACCTTACCCTCAATGGTGGGCACCTCCACCTCGTCGCCCAGGGCGACTTGCGGGAAGGTGAGATTCAGCGTGTAGAGGATGTCCTGCCCGTCGCGCTCGAAGAAGGCGTGCTTACGCACCGTGATGGCCACATAGAGATTGCCGTTTGGGCCGCCCCGAGGCCCAGCTTCACCTTCACCCGTCAGCCGAATCTGCGATCCGCTGTCCACGCCGGCGGGCACCTTGAGCGACACGTGCTTGGTGACACGAACGCGGCCAGCCCCGTGGCAGTTGTGGCAGGGCGTGCTGATGACCCGCCCCTCGCCCTGGCAGCGGTCGCACATGATGACGTTGACGAACTGCCCAAAGATGGACTGCTGCACGCGGCGGATTTCGCCGCTGCCGTTGCAGTTGGGGCAGCGCGTGGGCTCCGTGCCTGGCTCCGCGCCCAGGCCGCGGCAGGCGGGGCAGGTGTCGGCGCGGGGAATCTCCAGGTCCTTTTCGCAGCCGAACACGGCTTCGTCAAAGGTGAGGGTGAGGTTGTAGCGCAGGTCCGAGCCGTGTTGAGGGCCGTGGCGCGTGCCGGCTTGGCCGCCGAAGAATGACTGAAAGATGTCGTTGAAGCCGCCAAAGCCAAAGCCTTCGAAGCCCGCGCCCTGCGGCGCGTCGTGCCCGAACTGGTCGTACACCTGGCGCTTCTGAGCATCGCTGAGCACCTCGTACGCCTCGTTGATCTCCTTGAAGCGGGCCTCGGCGTCCTTACTCTTGTTCACATCCGGGTGGTACTGGCGCGCCAACCGGCGGAAGGCCTTCTTGATGTCATCGTCCTGGGCATCCCGCGCGATGCCCAGGACTTCGTAGTAGTCGCGCTTCTGTGCTGCCGCCATCTATCCAGCGCCGATCATACTTCTTTGAACTCGCCTTCAACCGTGTTCTCGTCGTGCGGCTGTTCGCCTCCCGCGTCGCTGCCGTTGGCGCCGTTGGTGGCTCCGCCCTCCGGGCCGCTGGCTGCGCTTTGCGCGGCGTACATGGCCTGGGACACGCGATGCATGGTCTCGGTGAGTGTGGTGACGGAGGTCTTGATGCGCTCCACATCTTCCGTGCCCAGGGCAGAGCGCACGTCCTGCACCTGGCTCTCGATGCTGGCCTTGTCCTCGGCGGACACCTTCTCCCCGAAGTCCTTCAGCAGCTTCTCGGCCTGGTAGGCCAGCGAGTCCGCGCCGTTGCGGACCTCAACCTCTTCTTTCCGCTTCTGGTCCTCGGCAGCGTGCTGCTCCGATTCCTTGACCATGCGGTCGATCTCATCCTTGGAGAGGCCGCTGGAGGCGGTGATGGTGATCTTCTGCTCGCGGCCGGTGCCTTTATCTTTGGCAGAGACGTTGACGATGCCGTTGGCATCGATATCAAAGGTCACCTCCACCTGCGGCACACCGCGTGGGGCAGGCGGGATGCCATCCAGGATGAAACGCCCCAGCGACTTGTTGTACTGCGCCAGCTCTCGTTCGCCCTGCAGCACATTGATCTCCACGCTCGGCTGGTTATCGCTGGCGGTCGAGAAGATCTGGCTCTTGGAGGTGGGGATGGTGGTGTTGCGCTCGATGAGCTTGGTGCAGATGCCGCCGAGCGTTTCGATGCCCAGTGAAAGCGGCGTCACATCCAGCAGCAGCACGTCCTTCACGTCGCCCGCCAGCACGCCGGCCTGGATGGCGGCGCCTACGGCGACCACCTCGTCCGGGTTCACGCCCTTGTGCGGCTCTTTGCTGAAGGCCTTTTTCACCAGCTCCTGAATGGCGGGCATGCGCGTTTGGCCGCCCACGAGAATCACCTCATCGACCTCGCCCGCGGCGCGGCCGGCATCCGTGAGTGCCTGGCGCACCGGTACGCCGGATTTCTCGATCAGGTCCTCGACCAGTTGCTCCAGCTTCGAGCGGCTGAGTGTCATGTTCAGGTGCTTGGGGCCGCTGGCATCGGCCGTGATGAACGGCAGGTTCACCTCCGTCTGCATCACGGTGGAGAGCTCCTGCTTGGCCTTCTCCGCGCCCTCCTTCAGGCGCTGGAGGGCCATGCGGTCCTGCCGCAGGTCGATGCCGTTTTCCTTTTTGAACTCGTCGGCCAGCCAGTTGATGATGCGCTGGTCGAAGTCGTCGCCTCCCAGGTGGGTGTCGCCGTTGGTGGACTTCACCTCGAAGACGCCGTCACCCAGCTCCAGAATGGAGATGTCGAACGTGCCGCCGCCAAGGTCGTAGACGGCGATCTTCTCGTCCTTCTTCTTATCCAGGCCATAGGCCAGCGCGGCGGCGGTGGGCTCGTTGATGATCCGCAGCACCTCCAGCCCGGCGATCTGGCCGGCGTCTTTGGTGGACTGGCGCTGCGAGTCGTTGAAGTAGGCCGGCACGGTGATGACCGCTTGGTTCACCTTCTCGCCCAGATAGGCTTCGGCATCCGCCTTGAGCTTGCCCAGGATCATGGCCGAGATCTCCGGCGGCGAATAGCGCTTGTCACCGATGTTGACCCAGGCGTCGCCGTTATCGGCGCGCACCACCTGGTAGGGCACCAACTGCTTATCGCGGCTGACTTCGGTGTCGTCGTACTTGCGGCCCATGAAGCGCTTAATGGAGAAGATGGTGTTCTCCGGGTTAGTGATGGCTTGCCGTTTGGCTACCTGGCCTACCAGCCGCTCGCCGTTCTTGGCGAAAGCGACAACTGAAGGGGTGGTGCGGGCGCCTTCTGAGTTCGGGATAACCACCGGCTCACCGCCTTCCATCACGGCGACGCATGAGTTGGTGGTGCCAAGGTCTATTCCTATGACTTTGGGCATGTGAATCAGCTCCTCTTTGAGACTTTCACCATGGCCGGCCGGAGCACCCGATCGTGGAGCTTGTAACCTTTCTGGAACTCCTCAATCACGGTGTCGTCCTCATGGTCTGCCGAGACTTCGTGTGCCACGGCTTCGTGCAGGGTGGGGTCGAACGGCTGCCCCTGGGCATCAATGGCGCTGAGGCCCTCTTTTTCGAGGGCCGACCGCAGTTGCTTTTCGGTGAGGGTGATGC
>DATKQD010000184.1:0-18098 GCA_035532895.1 Chloroflexota bacterium | reverse complement strand
TACCTGGCGCCGATCCTGGCCCCTCTCCGCGTCTTTGGGGGTACCTCTCGACACCGTTCCCCCAACCACCGCCTTGCAGCTGAATTCAGTCCGGCGCCAGCTTTCGCTTTCAATTCACTGGGTTCACGACCGCACTTCTAGGGCGGGCCCGGCACGACGCGCCAGCGGCGCGCTCTCTCTAGGGCCAGGCCGAAGCAACAGCCGCCACAGGCGAAGCTCGCAATCAGCCAGATGGCTTCAACCACGCCGGGTCAGGCGGAGCGGCGATGCTGGAGGGCCGGGGCGAGTCCTACGGCGTGGCCGAGGTCGTGGGTGTGCGCAACAGGGCCGCCGTCTTCTGGATGACGGCCTCAGTGGCGGTGGCCTGGGCCGCGGCGTTGCTGCCAAACGGCGTTTGCGCCAGAATCGCCGCCTGGGTCTGCGTGGCTTGCGCTGCCGACGCGGCGGGCGTTTCGACTCCCACGACTGGCGTTTGATTGGCTCCTGCCGTGGCCGTTGGACCGGCGGTGGCTGTGGGCGCGGGCGTTCCAGAGGGCGCGGGCTGTACGGCTGTCGCGGTTGGAGTGGGCGCCAGCGGCCCGGGTGTGGTGCTCGGCGTTGCCGTGAGGGTGGCTTGCCCGCTCAACCCCAGGCTGCTGATGACCATCGCCCGCGTGGGCGTGGGGCTGGGGTGCGCCCCGAGGCCGGCGCAGCCGGCCGCCAGCAGCGGCAGCACCAGCAGCGCGCCAACGCCCCACCGCGCCATTTACGCCGCCTCAGGCTTACGGCCACTCACCAGCAACAGCGCATGCAACAGAAAGGCCTGGGGGTTGCTCAGCAGCTCAGCCAGCTCGGCACGATACGCCTGGATATCCGGCGAGCTCAGCGGCGCGCCCAGCGATCGGGCGAGCATATCCGGCTCATAGCAGGGCACAAAGGGCGCCAGGCCCACGGCCGCGCTGTGCACCAGCACCGTCTGCAAGCGCAAATCAGCAAAGCCGGCCTCCTGCAGGATTCGCCACAGCTTGCGGCCAATGGCACGATCGCCGCCACGGCCGGCTTGCCGCTCCCGCAGCTTGCCCGCCAGGCGCGTGAGGCTCGGCAGCGGCGGCTCTACGATGGGCCCCAACGCCTCATCCACGTCGCTCACCACCAGCGTGCCGCCCGGCTTCAGCACGCGAAACGCTTCGGCAGCGCAGAACTCGGGCGCGGCGACATGCTGAAACAACAATCGCGCCAGCGCCATGTCGAACGCCTCGTCCGGCAGCTGCAGATTGCCGGCGGAGCAGCACACGACCTCGGCCCGCCCGGCGCCAAACCGGCCAACGCGCTGCCGCGCCGCCTCCGCCATACCAGGATCGAGATCAACCCCTACGCCGCGGCTCGCCGGGAACCCGAGAAGCAGTTTTTCCAGCGCAAAGCCGGCGCCGCAGCCAAGGTCCAGCACCACCTGTCCATCAGCCAGGCCCAGCCCGCGTAGGGCGGCCAATTCGTCCGGCCAGGTCAGCTCCAGCTGGCAGCGCAAGCGCTCCACGTCGGCGAACAGCGCCGCGGATGCGAGACGGGGGTCGGCCGCGCCACCCTCCGCTGCCAAGCGTTGCACCACCGCGGCCAAGCATAGCGGCCGCGGGCCTGGTGGCGCCCGCCGGGCTCCCCCGCGGCGCACGTCCTGAGTGGAGCTGCGCTGGTCAGATGCTCCGGGTCAGTTTGGCGAAGCGGTCCAGCGCCTGCAGCGCGGCATCACGATCGTCCGGCGGGACAGCAAACAGCACCCGGTCGATGCCGGCTTCGCGATAGCCGGCCAGCAGGCGCTCGTCCTCGGGGCTGGCGAACACCGTTACCTCAAACCCGTCGAGTGAGCGGCCCATCGCCTCGGCTTCCTGCCGCAGCACCGGCAGGTGGCGCACGTAATCGTCGTCGCCTCGACCATGGATGGGAATCCAGCCGTCGCCGTAGCGCAGCGCGCGGCGGTAGGCTCCGGGCGCGGCGCCGCCCACGTGGATCGGTGGATGGGGCCGTTGCACGGGTTTGGGCCGGCACCACACCGGGTCGAAGTCCACCAGCTGTCCGTGGTATTCCGCTGGATCCGTCGTCCACAGGGCCTTCATCGCTTCAATGCGTTCGCGCATCAACCGCCAGCGCGTGGCCGGGTCAGTTCCATGGTTGCGCATCTCCTCCAGGTTCCAGCCCCCGCCAACACCCACGTCCACCCGCCCACCGGAGATCACGTCCAGCGTGGCGATGGCCTTGCCGAACTGAATGGGATCGCGCTCCACTACCAGCGCGACGCCCGTGCCAACGCGCAGGCGCGTGGTGGCCGTAGCCGCGGCGGCCATGCACACCAGTGGATCCATGATCGCCTTGTAGGCATCGGGCAGCTCGGGGCCTCCGCCCCAGGGTGTCTCCCGCTTGACCGGAATGTGCGAGTGGTCGGCAAACCACAATGAGGCGAAGCCGCGCGCCTCGGCTTCGCGTGCCAGCTCCGCCGGCAGCAAGCCTCGCTCATGCCCAAGAACGGACAGCCCAAACAGCAACTGCTTCCTCCCGCTGGTCAACAGCTTGGCCGGGCCACTCCGTGGCCCATAGGTCATCTGGCGTATTGTGACAGGAAGCTCACCGGCGTACCGTGGCCGGTGGGGGGAGAGCACATCTCGCACGGGGGATTTGCTCTTGACTACGGTAGCCTACCCGGACGGCAAGCTCAGACTGCCGCCGGAGATGATTGATGCGCAGTGGCTCCACGAGTTGCTGGGCTACTCGGCGGGAACTCCGGATGTGTTGGGACCCGAGGCCTACGAGCGCCTGCGCACCTTTGAGCGCGCGGTAGACAATGCGCGCCTGGCGGGTCGTTTGAAGCGCCTGGCCGTGCGCGACCCGGACTCGCAGAAGTTGTTGGGCTATTGTTACCGGCGCGAGGACGTGCTGGGGCTGTTTCGGCGCCGGAAGTAATTCCAGCCCAGGGCGCACTCGCCACAGGGACATAAGCTCAGGAGGGCCAGGGCTCACGAGGCTGTATCTCGCGGGGATGAACATGGACTACGCATTTCTTGGATTCGGCTTGCTGGGTGTGTTGATGTTGACGGTGTGGATCACGGGCACGTTACCCAACGGTGCTCGGCCTGGTCGCGGCCCCGCGCCCGCGCTGCCGGTTCGCCAGCAGTAGCTTGCTGCCCCGCGAACCAACGGGGCAGTTTGGCACATCACATGCTGAACGCGGGCAAACGTTTCTCTCGGAGGACCAGGCTGACCGTGTGCCGCGTACCCCGGCCTTCCTTTCTGGCGGCATCCTTCGTCCTTGGCTTGCTGCTGGCCGCCTGCGCTCGGCCCGTCTCTCTGCCGGCTTCGCTGCCGCTGCCACTGGGCCCCCCGCTGGCCGCGCCCACCGGCCTCACAGCCGCCACGGCAGGCGGCACACCACTGCAAGGTCGCGCCTGGACGAACAGCCCGCGCCTGCGGCTAGGCGCGATCGGGCCCGCGAGTCAGGGAGTGACGCTGCAGGCTTCGTTCCAGCCGATCGATCAACCGTTGGGCAACATACCCAATGTGATTGGGCAGCCGGGGCAGACCTGGCTGGCCTCCCCCACGATGATCGCCGGGGCACGCTACCACTGGGCACTGCGTGCTGTCGCCGCGGACGGTCGCGCCAGCGAATGGATGCCCTACGGCGGATCCATCGGATACGATCCGGTGCCTCCGGCCCAACCCCGTTTGTTGCCGCTGCCGCATGGTGGCAACTACGCCACACGCCAGCTCACCTTCACCTGGACGAGCCAGCCCGACGTTGCCGGCAGCGGCGGCTACGCCTATGCCATCGATCGCCAACCAGTGGCCACACTTCCTCCAGCCATCCGAACCAGCGCCCAGGCAGCGAGCCTGAGCCTGCCGGCCGATGGCACCTGGTACTTCCACCTGCAGGCTATAGACGAAGCGGGCAACCGCAGCCCCACGGCTACGGAGTCACTGCACGTTGACACCACCCAGCTCGCCTTCACCAAGATCAGCGCACCCGCCGGCTCCTTCAATCCGCTGATCGATCCCGCGCCGCTGACCCTGGCGCTGAGCCGCCCGGCGCGGGTGACCCTGACGCTGCTCTCCACCACCTCCAACGTGCCGGTGAAGACGCTGCAACTCGGCCGGGTGACTCAGGCAAAAGTGACCTGGAACGGGCACGACGACGCCGGCCACCTGGTGCCTCCCGGCAGCTACCTCTTCACCGCGCAAGCCACGGATGATGCGGGCCAAACGGTGCGCCAATCCGCCGCCACGCCCCTGGTCGTGTCTGACCAGCGCATCGTGGTGTCGCTCAGCCAGCAGCGGCTGTGGGCCTACAATGGCGACCGCGTCTACCTCACCAGCCTGGTCACCACGGGCGGACCGGAGCTGCCCACACCAACCGGCACTTTCCACGTGCTGGCCAAGGACGCGCCCTTCACCTTTCACTCGCCGTGGCCCAAGGGCAACCCCTTCTGGTACGCCGATTCGCCCGTGAGCTACGCGCTGCTGTTCGATGACCGCGGCTACTTCATTCACGATGCGCCGTGGCGCGCCTGGTTCGGCCCCGGCTCCAACGCGGTCCGGGGCATCCCGGCCGGCCCCACTACCGGCAGCCACGGCTGCGTGAACGTCCCCCTCCGCGCCGAAGCCCAGCTCTTCGCCTGGGCCAACGTAGGCACTCCCGTTATCGTCCAGAGTTAGTTGAGGTATCCCGCCGAGCAATCTCACCGCGGACGGATCGCCCTCAGCTGGCCACCGGACTGATCGCCTGAGACCTGGTATCGTAGTGGCCGACATGATCCTTGAGATGCGCAGCTACGACCTGCTGCCCGGCAAAGTGGCCGACTACGAGAGAGCCTTCGCTCAAGGTCTCGAGCACCGCCAGCAATTCTCTCAACTGGGCGCCTTCTGGCACACGGAGTTCGGCCCGCTGAACCGTGTCATCCACGTGTGGCCCTACGAAAACGCCGGAGAGCGCGATCGCCTTCGCGCCGCTGCCACCAAGCCGGGCGTATGGCCGCCCGGCGGCACCGACCTCATCCTCTCTCAGGAAGCCAAGATCATCGACCCAGCGCCGTTCTCACCCGCCTTGCCTCGGGGGCCCTTCGGCCTCTACGAGATCCGCACCTACACCGTCCAGGCGGGCAAGATGGGCGAAGTCATCAAGGCCTGGGCCGGACTGATCGAGGGCCGAGTCAAGTACTCGCCCCTCATCTTCGCCGGCGCAACCGGCGTGGGTTCGCTGAACCAGTGGATCCACGTCTGGGCCTATAAGGACTTCGCGGAACGCGCCCAGGTCCGTCGCGACGTATCGGCCGCGGGCGTCTGGCCGCCAGCATGCAGCCAGTACTACACCAAGCAGGAGAACATGCTTGTGGTAGGCGCCAGCTTTTCCCCGCTCCACTGAGCCATCAGGCCCCTCAGACCCGGCGCCGCGGGATCCTCCATCCAGGGTGATGTACGCTCGATTGACAGGAGGGCTGTACGGTGAGTGATGCGATGGCGCCCGAGGAACTCGCGCGGCTGGACGCTGCGCATGTGCTGCACCCACACACCACCGTGGGACACCCGGCGCGGCCGCTGGTGATTGCGCGCGGCCAGGGCGCCCGCGTGTGGGATGCCGAGGGCAAGGAGTACATCGACGGCACCGGAGGGTTGTGGCTGAACGCCGTTGGGCATGGCCGCGAAGAGCTCGCCCGCGCCGCCGCCGAACAGATGCGGCAGCTGGAGTATTACTCCTCCTTTGGCGACCTGGCCAACGAGCCTTCTATCCGCCTGGCAGCCAGGCTGGCTCAGCTCGCACCAGCGCACATGAATACCGTGTACTTCACCAACGGCGGCTCCGAGGGCAACGAAACCGCCATCAAGCTGGTCCGCCTGGCGCAACACCACGCTGGGAAGCCGGAGCGCACCACCATCCTCAGCCGGCGCGATGCGTACCACGGATCCTCCGGCACCTCCATGGCCGCCTCGGGCCTGGACCGCCTGAAGCAGGGCTTTGGCCCGGCGGCGCCAGGCTTCATCCACTTAAGTGCCCCTCGCGCGCGCACCCGCTCCGAAACCGATGCCCTCGTGGAAGAAGTGGAGCGCATCATCGAAGAAACAGGCGCGGAGCACATCGCCGCCTTCATCGGCGAGCCAGTGCAGGGCGTGGGCGGCGTCGTCACCCCGCCCGAGGGCTACTGGGAGGGCGTGCAGGCGGTGCTGCGCCGGCACGGCGTGCTGTTCATTGTGGACGAGGTGATCACCGCCTATGGGCGCACCGGCTACTGGTTCGCCAGCCAGCGCTACGGCCTCGATGCGGACGTGATTGTCACCGCCAAAGCACTCACCAGTGGTTATGTGCCGATGGGCGCGGTACTCATCAGCGACCGTCTGCGCCACATGCTCGATGGCGCCGAGTTCCGCCACGGCTTCACCTTCAACGGCCACCCCGTAGGCGCGGCGGTGGCCCTGGAAAACCTGCGCATCATGGAGCAGGAGCACCTGGTGCAGCGCGCCGAGGAGATGGGCGCCTGGCTGCTGGCAGAGCTGCGCCAACTGGAAGCCGCTGGCCACGTGGTTGAGGTGCGCGGCGTTGGCATGATGCTCGCCATCGAACTCTCGTGCGACCCGACTCCGGCGGTGCAGGCGGCCCGTGAGGCGGGCGTGCTGGTGCGCGGCTATCCACCCTGCATCATCATCTGCCCGCCGCTGGTGCTGGAGCAAGCGCAGGCGGAGCGGCTCGTACAGGTGCTCAGAGAGCAGATTCTCGCTCTTCGCTGACTCGTAACGCCGACAGATGCCCGCGGGTCGCGAGCCGCGGCGCGGCGCTTTCCGGCTGCCCCGCGCTGTGACCTGGCGGGAGCACTCGCCGGCGAGCGCAGCACGAGGAGCTTGCCTTGTGCCACGGCAGCCGGTGGTTTATAAGTAGGCGACCTTGTCGAGCGGCTCTCGGGGCGAGAGACCCAGGAACACCGGAGGACTGCATGGCTGATCTGTCGCTCATTCCCCTGGATGACTATGTGGGTGACGACTGGTACCCCGGCTACGAGCCGCGCCGCGGCTGGCAGCACTACATGGACATGATGCGGCCGTTCACCAAGGCGGATGAAGGCGAGCTGTGGTTCCACGAAAGCCTGCACTGGAGTCGCGGGGTGGTGCCCGGCGGCATCGACCTCCTGGAGGACGTCGTGGTATGGGGCACCCAGCTGGGGGCGTTGCTGCTGCCATTGCCACCAGGCAACGGCATCAAGGGCCGCTTCGCCGGCACGCACGTGTACGGTGGGCAGATCAGCGTGGGCTCCGAGTGGGAGATGCAGGTGCGCGGCGCCCGCTTCGGCCGCCAGCTGGGGCCCTACCTGCAGAACTTCAGGGACATCTGGGGCAGCTACGAAAAGGAGCTGAAAGACGACTTCGACTACTTCGTTGGGCTGGACGTGGCCGCGCTCGACTATGACGGCCTGCGCCAGGCGCTGAGCGCCGCCCACGCCTATCATCAGCGCTCCATGTTCATCCACTTCGAGGTGATGTACTCGCTGCTGGGCAACTATCTCGCCTTCTATGAGTTGAACAAAGAGCTGGGCCTCGATCCCGCCCGGGCCGCCGTGTACCTTACTGGCGACAAAACCAAGTTCATGGAGGCCGACGAGGAGCTGTGGAAGCTGGCCCGCCGTTCTCGCGAGCTCAAGGTGGACGGCACCGTGCTGGCGGGCGATGTCACCCTGGTGCCGGGCGAGCTCCAGAAGAGCACCAACGGCCGCCTGTGGTGGACCGACCTGCAGCGCTTCCTGAATGTGTACGGCTACCGCATCGATGAGGTGGCCTGCATTGAACTGGCGCCCTGGATCGACCGACCCATCCCACCCCTGAACAACATCCGCACACTCCTGGGGCAGCCGGCCGACCACGACTTTGGCGCCAAGCACCGCCAGATGATCGAGGGGCGCGACCAGGCCATTGAAGAGGCGCGCCGCCATGTGGGCGGTGGCAACAAGCTGCAGCAGTTCAACGCTGGCCTCGCTTCGTGCCAGCAAGCCAACTTCTCTTGGTGGAACGACGAGCACAATTTCCACATCGATCAGCGCAGTCACATCCCGGCCCACTGGGTGACCCAGGCCCTGGGGCGGCGCCTGGCCGCGGATGGGCATCTGAAAGAGCCAGAGGACGTGTACTTCCTCTTCACGCCGGAGCTGTTCGAGGGGCTGGCCGGCGACGCGGATACCTGGAAACGGCTGCGCGGCTGGGTGCCGGCCCGGCGCGATTACTACAACCACTGGCTGCTGAAGGCGCCGGACATGCCGCACCTGCTGGGCACCATTCCCGAGTCAATCGACGACCCCATCATGCTGGAGATCTTTGGCCTGTACCCGCACTTCCTGGAGGCCGTGCGCCGCGGCGCCAGCAGCTCCAATGAACTGCACGGGCTCGCTGCCTCGGGTGGCGTGGTGGAGGGCGTGGCGCGCGTGCTCACATCCATCAGCCAGATTTCCGAGCTGCAGGCTGGCGAGATCCTGGTGTGCAACTACACCACGCCGGACTGGACGCCAGTGTTCGGCGTGATCAAGGCCTGCGTGTGCGACGGCGGCGGCAGCCTCACCCACGCGGCCATTGTGAGCCGCGAATATGGCATCCCCTGCGTGGTGGGCACCGCCGCGGCCACGCACAAGATCAGCACCGGCGACCGCGTGCGGGTGGACGGCGACCACGGCCTGGTGACAGTATTCAAGTAGCCTGGTCCGGTCGAAGTGGCAGGCGAACAGACAGCGACCGGCGCAGCGGCGGGAGTTGAAGATGGCAGCCATTCTGGAACGGGCACAGACCCAGCACCCTGCGCAGGAGCGTCACACCGCCATTGCTCGGGACATCGCCACCTTTGCCGAGGCGCTGCGTTTGGAGGATGTGCCGGCGGCGGTGCTGCAGCGCGCCAAGCTGCATGTGCTCGATGCCGTGGGCATCGCCTTCGCTTCGAGCACGTTCGACTTTGCCAAGCGTTCGCTGGCAGCGCTGGCCAGCCTGGGCGAAGGCGTCGAGCCGGTGCTGGCGCACCGCCAGCGGCTGGCGGTGCGCGATGCCATGTGTCTGAACGGCATCCTCATCCACGGGCTGGATTACGACGATACGCACATGGCCGGGGTAACGCACGTCACCGCCAGCGCGCTGCCGCTGGCACTGGGCATCGCCGCGCAGCGCCACCTCAGCGGAGCCGACCTGCTGCTTGGCTACCTGCTGGCCGTGGAAGTGTCCGCGCGCTTGGGCGCGGTGGCCCAGGGCGGCTTCCACGAGGTTGGCTTTCACCCCACCGGCGTCGTGGGCGCCTTCGGCTGCGCGGTCGCCGCGGCCCGCCTGGAGGGCCTGTCGGTCGATGGCACGGTGCTGGCGCAGGGCCTGGCCGGCAGCATGGCCGCGGGCTCCATGGAGTTTCTGGAGACGGGCGACTGGAACAAGCGCCTGCACCCTGGTTGGGCGGCCAGCTGTGGCCTCACAGCGGCCCGCTTCGCCCGCGAAGGCTTCGCCAGCCCGGAATCCGTGTACGAGGGCCGCTTCGGGCTCTTTGCCAGCTTCCTGGCCGGTCGCCACACGTACGACCTGGCGCTGGCGACACGCGGTTTGGGCGACACCTGGGAGCTGCTGAACGTGGGCCTCAAGCCGTACCCCGCCTGCCACTTCGTGCACGCCTTTGCCGATGCCGTTCTGCACCTGCGCGAGCACGAAGGCCTGCGCGCTGAGGACGTAGCCAGCATCAGCTGCCTCATCGCGCAGGGCGAGGTGGGCACAGTCTGCGAGCCATGGGAGAACAAGCTCCACCCCACTTCGGACTACGACGCCAAGTTCAGCCTGCCCTTCGTTGTCGCCGCCAGCTTGGTCCGCGGGCGGTTTTCGCTGGCCGAGCTGCGCCCCGACGCGCTGGCCGACCCGGACATCCTGAACCTCACTTCTCGGGTGAGCTATGCGCCGGATCCGGACAGCGCCTTCCCCAGCTACTACTCTGGCGAAGTGGTGGTGCAGACGCGCGACGGGCGCACCCTGCGGCGCCGCGAGCAGATGAACCGCGGCACCAACGAACGCCCGCTCAGCGCCGCGGAGATCGAGCGCAAGTTCCTGGACAACATGAGCCTGGCCGTGAACCGGGCGACCGCCAGCCGCGTACGCGACGCCATCCTGTCACTGGAGCAGTGCCCCAATGCGCGCGACCTGGCGGAACTGATGGCGGTGTGATGAGGCCGCGGGCGTGAAGGACTTCGCGGGCCGCGTGGCCGTGATCACGGGCGCGGCCAGCGGCATGGGGCGCGCCTTCTCCCAGCGCTTCGCCCGCGAGGGCGCCAGGATCGTGATGGCCGATGTCGAGGCGGCAGCACTGGAGCGCGCCGTGGCCGAGCTGCGCGCCACCGGGGCGGACGTGCTGGGCGTGCAAACGGATGTGTCCAGCCTGGAATCAGTCCAGGCGCTGGCCGGCCGGGCGCTGGAGGTGTACGGGAAAGTGCACCTCGTCTTCAACAACGCCGGCGTGGAGGGCTACCTTGATGGGCCCATCTGGGAGGCCACCAGCAAGGACTGGGCGTGGACATTCGGCGTGAACTTCTGGGGCGTGGTGCACGGCGTGCGCACCTTTCTGCCGATCCTGCTCGGACAGGATGAAGAAGGCTACGTGGTCAACACCTCCTCGGCCACGGGATTGGTGCGCGGCGGCAACATGTATGGCATCACCAAGCACGCGGTGCGGGCGCTGTCCGAGACGATGTACACCCAGCTCAAGCAGCGCCAGGCCAAAATCGGCGTTTCGGTCCTCTGTCCCGGTGTGGTGAACACGCGCATCTTCGAAGGCTCGCGCAACCGTCCGCCGGAGCTGCGAAACGAACAGCCGACATCGGGCGTGGAAGTCGGCGCGGCCATGCGCCGTGCCATGGTGGAGCGGATGCCTCAACAGAAGCCCGCGGCCGACGTGGCCGAGATTGTCATCCAGGCCATACGCGACGAGCGCTTCTACATCACCACGGATCATGAATGGGATGCGCGTATCGCCTCGTTTGTGGACGGCCTTACCCACGGCACCAATCCCCCATTGGATGCACCAGCCCCGCGCTGACGGCCGCCTGAGAAGTTGGGCCGGAAACCTGCCGCGGCGGCCGGGGTGGGTTGCGCCCGAGCGTCGATTGAGCTCGCCAACTGTGGCGACAGGGGATCGGCTGAGGGCCGCCAATGGCTTGCCGGCCCAACTTCTATAATGGCCCCGCGCCCGGCCAGGCCCGTGCTGGCAGGCCGCAAACTCAGCCCAGGAGACGTGCCATGGCTGTGACAGCGGCGGATCTCTCCACCACCGCCGAGGTGCCAGGCGATGCTGAACGCCTGCGCTGGCTGTACCAGCGCATGATGCTCATCCGCATCTTCGAGGAGCGCATCGCCCGGCTGCGGGAAACAGGCGAGCTGCAAGGGAGCGCCCACCTCTACGTCGGCCAGGAGGCGGTAGCCGCGGGCGTGTGCGCGCGGCTGAACGACGACGACTATGTGGCCAGCACACACCGCGGCCATGGCCACTGCATCGCCAAGGGCGTGGATGTGGCCAGGATGATGGCCGAGCTCTTCGGCCGCGCCACCGGCACCAACCACGGCAAGGGGGGCTCCATGCACATTGCCGATACCTCTGTCGGCATGCTCGGCGCCACCGGCATCGTGGGCGCGGGCACGCCCATTGCGCTGGGCGCGGCGCTTTCAGCCAAAACCCGTGGCACGCGCCAGGTGTCCGTCGCCTTCTTCGGCGATGGCGCCATGGGCCAAGGCCCGGTGTATGAGTGCCTGAACATGGCGGCCATCTGGAAACTGCCCATGATCTTTGTCTGCGAGAACAACGGCTACGCGGAATCCACCTCAGCCGAGTACGCCCTCAGCACTCCGGACCTGGCCAGGCGCGCCGAGGCTTTCATGATCCCGGCCACCACCATCGACGGGCAGGACGTGTTCGCCGTCTATGAGGCCATGGGCCGCGCGGTGGAGCGCGCACGCGCACACGAGGGCCCCAGCTTCATAGAGGCCAAGACCTATCGCTACTACGGCCACTTTCTGGGCGACGATCCGCTGCGCTATCGAAGCAAGCAGGAAGAGGAGCACTATCGCGAGCGCGACTGCATCCGCCGCTTCGAAGCCGTGGTGGCGGAGCGCCGGCTGCTGGGCGAGGCCGAGCTGGCGGCCATCGGCAAGGAGGCGGAACAGCGGGTGGAGGCCGCCGTGGAGTTCGCCAAGAGCAGCCCCTTGCCTGATGTGGCCGAGCTCACTACTCAGGTCTACACGGAGGCATAGAAGCACTATGGCTCGAGAGCTTGTTGCCAGCCGCGCCGAGAACGAAGCCATCCGCCAGGAGATGGAACGCGACCCCAGCGTGATCATGCTGGGCGAAGATATCGCCGGCGCCGCGGGCCGCGCCGACCAGGGGTTCATCGACGCCTGGGGTGGACCCATGGGCTCGACCAAGGGGCTCATCCAGCAGTTCGGTCCAGGGCGCATCATCGACACGCCCATCTGCGAAATGAGCTTCATCGGCGCGGCCGTGGGCGCGGCGCTCACCGGCCTGCGGCCCATCGCCGAGCTGATGTTCGTGAACTTCATCGGCGTATCGCTGGATTCGGTGATGAACGAAGGCGCCTTTCTGCGGTACATGCTGGGCGGGCAGGTGAGCGTGCCCATGGTGGTGAAAACCGCCATCGGTGTCGTGGCCATGAACCCTCAGAACGGCGGTGGCACAGCGGCCCAACACTCCGGCAGCATGTATTCGATGTTCGCGCACATCCCCGGCGTCAAGTGCGTGGCGCCATCCGATGCCTACACGGCCAAGGGCCTGCTCACGGCAGCCATTCGCGACAACAATCCCGTGATCTACTTCAGCCACCGGCGCGTCGGTACGCTGCGCATGGAGGTGCCCGAAGAGCCCTACGCGCTGCCCATCGGCAAGGCCCGCATCGTTCGGCCGGGCCGCGACGTGACGCTGGTGGGCATTTCGCAAATGACCAATGTGTGCCGCGACGCGGCCGAGAAGCTGAGTGCGCAGGGGGTGGAGGCTGAGGTCATTGACCTGCTCAGCCTCGTGCCGCTGGACGAAGCGTGCCTCATCGAATCCGTTCGGCGGACCAAGCACCTGGTGGTGGTGGATGAGGACTGGCCCCGCTGCAGCGTGGCGCGCGACATCGCTGCCATCGTGGCGGACCAGGCCATCGGCTACCTGGACGGTCCGATCAAGAGCATCAACAGCGCGGCCGTGCCGGTGCCTTATAGCGGCGTGCTGGAAGCCGCCTACGCACCCTCGCCGGACCGCGTGGTGGAAGCCGCCCTCGCCACGCTGCGGGAGTAGCCGGCCATGCCGGCCGAGCTCAAGCTGCCCCTGCTGGGCGATGTGATGACCGAGGGCACGGTGGTGGAGTGGCTGGCCGAGGATGGCGCCGCCGTGCGCCGCGGCGACCCGCTGTACCAGCTGGAAACCGACAAGGTCAGCTACACCGTGGAAGCGCCGGAGGATGGCCGGCTGCAACAGATCGCCTCCGCCGGAAGCACGCTGCCTGTGGGCAGCCTGGTCGGCCGGCTGCTCGACAGCTCTGTAGCGCTCGGAACCGCACCAGCGTCGAGCTCGCCCGCGGCTGGGCAGTCGACCTCCAGCGGCCAGTTCAGCCCAGATGTAGCCGAAGAGCAGCCCCGCACAGCGCCCGCGGCCGACCTATCCAGTCCTCGCCTCGATTGGACTCCGGAGCGGGCCGAGCTGCGCATCACACCAGCGGCGCGCCGGTTGGCCCGCGAGCTCGGCATCAGCCTTGACGCCCTGCCCCAGGGCAAGCGCCTGCGTGAGGCCGACGTTCAGGCCGCGCACGACGCGCGCCCGCCTGCCTCAGCCACCGCGGCCATGCAGCAGGCAGCCATCGTCAACGCCACGCCCGCCGCCCGGCGGTTTGCCCGCGCCCTGGGCGTTGACCTGGAGCGGCTGAGCAGCAACGGCCGCCGCCTGCGCACCGCGGACGTGCTGGCCGCCGCCCATACGCGCGCCACCAGTGAGCCGGCTGGCAGCACGCCGGCCGCACCCACCCAGCGAGCGGCTGACGTGCCGGCACCGCCAACCACGGTGGTGGAGCTAGCCGGGCGACGCGGGGTGATCGCGCAGCGCATGCACGCCAGCCTGCGCGACATGGCCCAGTTGACGCTTGGCCTTGAGGCCGACATGACCACTGCACTCGCCCTGCGCCACCAGCTCAAGACACTGTGGCCCGAGGAGCAGCAGCCCACCGTAACGGATCTTGTGCTGCGCGCCTTAATTCTGGCGCTGCAGGAGCATCCCGCCTTGAACGCGACCCTCGAGGGCACCACCCTCCGCACCCATGGCCACATCGATGTAGGACTCGCGGTGGACGCGGAGGCTGGCCTGGTGGTGCCGGTGCTGCACCACGCCGGGGCGCTTTCGCTGCGGGAGCTGGCGCCGCGCACGCGCGATCTCGCCATGCGCGCCCGCGAGAACCGCCTGCGGGCGGAGGATGTTGCCGGCGGCACCTTCACCCTCACCAATCTAGGTACCCTGGGCGTCACCTTCTTCACTCCCATCATCAACCCGCCGCAGGTCGCTATCCTGGGGCTCGGCTGCGTGTCCTCCAGGCTCAGCCTCGCGGCAGGCCAGGTGACCGAGCACCAGTCCATGACGCTGAGCCTGACCATCGACCACCGCGCCATGGACGGCGCCCCCGCCGCGCGCTTCCTCAACACCATCAAGCGCAACCTTGAGCTGCCTGCCGCTCTGCTCGCCTGACCTACGCTCGCCAGAACCAGCAGGAACAGCGTGACCGGGAAGGTCCGCTCCGCTTCCGCAATTGCAGCCCACGCATTTGACGCACAACGTCTTGCGCTCGCGGAGCTGCTCGCCTGTGACTTGCGGACGGCGGATCGGCGCCGCGGGCGCATCCTTCGGCCGCGTCGACAAAGATCAAGCAGCTTGCTGATTCAGTCGCTGATACGGGTTCAAGCGCGTGGCAAGGCGCGGCGGGTAGCATTGCCATACGCGCGCGAAAAAGTCGCTGGGCCAGAACTTTCTGGTCGATCAGCAAGTGGCCGAGGACGTGGTGCGGGCGGTGGACCCACGCCCGGGCGACGACATCCTGGAGATCGGGGCCGGGCATGGTGCGCTCACTGGCCTCCTGGCAGCGACGGGCGCGCAAGTCACGGCGGTGGAGCTCGATGCCGAGCTGATTCCCGATTTGGAGCGGCTACCGGTTCGTGTGCTGCACGCCGATGCGCTGGAGGTGGAACCGAGCCAGCTCTTCGATGGCGGCTACAAGCTGGTGGGCAACATCCCCTACTACATCAGCTCGGCCCTGCTGCGGCACTTCCTCGAGGCGCAGCCCCGGCCCGAACGGTTGGTGCTGATGCTCCAGGCCGAGGTGGCGCAGCGCATCGCTGCCGCGCCCGGCGAACTGAGTTTGCTGGCCATCAGCGTGCAGCTGTTCGGGCGGCCGGAGATTGTGCGGCTGGTGCCGGCCACATGCTTTCGCCCGGTGCCAAAGGTAGAGTCGGCGATCCTGCGCGTGGTCACCTTCCCTCAACCGGCTGTGCCATTGCCGGATGCCGACCACTTCTTTCACGTAGTGCGGGCCGGGTTCGCCGAGCCGCGCAAGCAGGTGCATAACTCGCTCCAGCGCAACTTCAAGCCCAACGGCGCCCACCTGCCCACGCTCCTCCGGCCGGACGAGGTGCTGAGCGTCCTTGAGCAAGCACAGGTCGAGCCCACGCGCCGCGCCGGCACCGTTACGCTGGCCGAATGGGCCACGATCGCCCGCCTTCTTCGGGTCCCCCTCGAGCCAGAAGCGCAATCGGCAGCTCCCGGCGCTCGCCCGCGGGCCTAACCTCGCAGGCGCGCGAGGAGCCGCTCCGCGGACCGCAACTCGCTGCGCTGCGTGCGCCAGCGCCACCAGAGGGTCGTGAGCCACCGCACAACAGCAGCGTCAGCAAGCACAGTGCCAGAGCTGTCGCCGCGGTTCGTGCTTAACTGAAAGCGCATGGCCGCCGGCACTACCCTCGTTCCATTGCGCTGGGAGAGCGCCCACCTGAGTCCGTTGCGCCCTCTTCCCCCTCGGGAAGCAGGCGTACGGCGGATAACCATCCTGCACACCAATGACTTCCACTCGAATGTTGATGGCCGCGTGGGGACCGATGGGCAGTTCCGCGGCGGTCTGGCGCGCATCGCGGCGACCATCCGCCGCGCACAAGCCCACGGCCCAACCCTGGTGCTCGACGCGGGCGATATGGCTTTTGGCAGCGGTACGTGGTGGGATGCCGGCGGCGCGGCTGCCGTCGCCCGCTTGCGATCCCAGGCGGGCTATCAGCTGGCGGCCATCGGCAACCACGATCTGGAGCATGGGCTGGAGGGTCTGCGCGAGATGCTAGCCGCCGACCACGACTTTGTCGCCGCCAACCTGACCCTATCGGATGCTGACCTGAGCGCCCGTGTGCACCCCGCGATGATCGCCAGCCTCAACGGATTCCGTTTGGGCATCACCGGCATCACCACCGAGGAAACGCTCACCCTCATCCCCCGGGCGCGGCTGGCCGGTATCGGCATCCTGCCGCCCCTGGCCTCGGTGGGAGCGGTGGTGCGCGAGGTTGCGCCGCTGGTCGACGCGGTGATCATCATTTCGCATCTCGGACTCGACCGCGGCCAACCGGGCGACCGCGAGCTGGCCCAGCATCTGGCCGGCGGCAAGCTGGCGGCCGTTGTCGGCGGGCATACCCACGCCGCGCATGAGCCCGCGCCGTTGGTTGGCGGCGCGCTGCTGTGCAACGCCGGTGCGTTTGGCGCCAACGTCGGCGAGCTGACGCTCGATCGCAGTTTGGACGGCGTGGTGCAGGCAGCCGAGCGCCTCATTCCGCAGATGCCATCCTCGCCCGAAGACCCAGCCCTGCTGGCCGCGCGCAACGCGGAGGTGGAGGCTCTGATGCCTCTCCAGCGCGAGTATCGGGCACTACCTCGCCTACCCGAGCTGCCCCGACCCGACTACGAGCTCACGCTGCTGGCTTGCGCGCTGCCATGGTCCGAGCCGGCCATGCCCGCACTGCTTCTGCTGCCCCGCATGTACGTTGCAGCCGCGCTGCCTCAGCGGCGCTGGGTGAGCCGGGCCGAGCTGTACACCAGCTTCCCCAGCCGCGAAACGCTCGTACAGGCGACGCTGGCGGGCGGCAACCTTCGGCAGATGCTGGGCGCGCAGGGGGAGTTGTTGTCGTACGCCCGCGCGCACGCCAAATGGATTGGCAGCGGCCAGCCAGTCGAACTGGAGAGCATCGATCCCAGCGCCAGCTACTCCGTCACCACCTCCGAACTGGTAGCCGAGGGCGGCCTGGGCTGGCACGCCTTTCCCACCGCCGCGCAGAACATCCGCGGGCGACACACAGCGCTGGCCACGCTGCTGGGCGCCTTTCCGGTTGACGAGGCACAACCTGTATGAGCCCGTATCCGCCTGATAGCTTCTCGCCACGAGGCCTGGGACGTGCGACAATTCCAGGCACCGGCGTGGGGGTGCGCCTGTCACAGAACTCGGGGGGGCGGTGCAGCGTAAGAAGAGGTATGCGGAAGCGTGATGAGGTTTGGGGCTTTTGGTCGGGCGTCTTCGAGGAGCCCGCGCAACGAAGCGAGCTGGCGAGGGTAGAGAGCGCCCTCGCGGTTTGGCCGGAGCCGGAGTTGCCGCGCCGCCAGGCGTGGGGCCCTTCTGCGCTGGCGCATCAGATTGAGACGGGCTTTTGGCAATCGCTGTCCCACATTCTGGGCGCGGCGATGGTTGCATCCGGCCTCATCAGCGGCAACCTGGTGACGCCCGTGCAAAGCCGTATCTGGGTCCTGTCGGACACGCGCCGAGCCTGAATGGGGGGCCTCAGCGCGGCTGAGGCAGCCAGTCGCGCTGAGTTAACGTCAGCTCATCGAAAAAGTGACGCGGGTGTGCGCCAGGGCGGTCAGCACGTCCACTGTCTCTCGGACCAGCTCTTCGAGCACCACGTGCGCCGGGCGCAACTCGCGGATGCTGCCGGAGATCTGTCCGCCCAGCTGCATCATCAGGTCATTGCGGCCCGAGACGCGAGCCGCGGCCTGCACTCGGCCGGACACGATGCCCTGCGCGCCCATCGGCAGTGCCGGCAGC
>DATKQD010000183.1:0-4635 GCA_035532895.1 Chloroflexota bacterium | reverse complement strand
CCGCGATCGAACGGCTGGTGGCCCAGCTCCAAATTCGGCAGCAGCCGGCCATCCACGTAGACCGCGGAACCGAGGCCCGTGCCGAGCGTGAGCACCATCTCAACGCCCTGGCCTTCGATGTCGCCGTAGCCCTGCACGTCAGCATCGTTGGCCACGTGCACCGGGCGCCCGGTCATCTCTCGTAGGGCATCGGCCAGATTAAAGTCGCGCCAGGATGGGTGCAGGTTGGGCGCGGTTTTGGTGACGCCCTCTACTACCACGCCGGGAAAACCGGCGGACACGCGATCAAACGTCCCCTGGTTGGCGAGCAGCCCTTTCAGCGCAGCCAGAACCGCTGCCGGCTTGGCGGGATGCGGCGTCACCACGCGCGCCCGCTGGGTGAGCGGCTGGCCGTTCACGTCGATGACCTCCATCTTCAACCCTGTACCACCGATGTCGATGGCCAGCGTACGCGGGTTCACTTCTCCGTCCATGAGCGAGACTCTACACCAAACAGGCACTCAGCACCGCCGGTGATCCGTCGCCGGCGGTGGACCAAATGCGTATCGTGGCCGATGCTTAAAGGAGGGCTCCTGACCCGCGCTCGGCGTGGGTGTCGCGCGCGGCCGGGCCAGGCGCTAAGATTCGGGCAGCTCGGCAGCTCAGCGAGAGAGAGGTCGTCACCGTGGCCGTCAACGCAAGCACATCGCTCACCACCCTGACCGGCAAGGAGAAGGCCGCCGGCCTGCTCATTGGCCTGGGCCCCGAGATCAGCGGCGGCATCTTGAAGGTCATGCCCGAGGGCGAGATCGACAAGATCACCACCGAGCTGCTCAACATGGAGCGGCTGGATCCGGCCGTTCGAGACGCGCTGTTCGAGGAAGCCTACCAGCTCTCCCTGGGCCACGAATACGTGAGCTCCGGCGGGGTGGACTTCGCCAAGGACGCACTCATGCGCGCCCTGGGCAAAGAAAAGGCCGACGAGATCCTGGACAAGATCACCTCGTCCATGAAGGCCACGCCCTTCGCATTCATCAAGAAGGCCGACCCCGTACAGCTGGTGAGCTACCTTCAGAACGAGCACCCGCAAACGCTGGCGCTCATCCTGTCGAATCTCACGCCTATTCAGTCCGCCGCCATTCTCGCGGCGCTGGAGGCGCAGATCCAGCCGGACGTCGCCCGCCGCATCGCCACGATGGACCGCACCAGCCCGGACATCATGGAAGTGGTGGGCGCCGCGCTGGAGAAGAAGCTGGGCGGGGTACTCACCCAGGAAACCACCACCATGGGCGGACTCGACTACCTGGTGAAAGTGATGAACCAGGTAGACCGCGTCACCGAGAAGAACATCTTGGACACGCTCGACCAGGATGCGCCAGACCTGGCCGAAGACATCAAAAAGCATATGTTCGTCTTCGAGAATGTGACCCTGTTGGACGACAAGTCCATTCAGCGGGTCCTGAAAGAGGTGGATGCCAAGGAGCTGGCCATGGCCGTGCGTGGCGCCAGCGAAGGCGTGAAGGAGCGCATCTTCAAGAACATGTCCACCCGCGCGGCGGACATGTTGCGAGAAGATATGGCCGTGTCCGGTCCGGTGCGTCTGCGCAACGTAGAAGAGGCACAGCAGCGCATTGTCAAGATCATCCGGCGGCTCGAAGAGGCGGATGAGATCGTCGTCAGCCGTGGTGGTGCTGGCGACGTGGTGGTGTAGCAGCCCAGCGCAGCCCTGAGCGCACACAGCGCCCAGGGCCCTGTTCCACGCCCGCCGACAGCTGATCTTCCCGCCCACGTCGACGCTCGCGATAACTTCTATGCACCGTGCGGCGTTTATTGATCGTTGTGGGGCACTTTCCAAACGCCGCGGCGCCATGCGTGAGCAAACTGCTGGTCGCGCTGCTGCTCGGCGCCACGCTGCTGTGGCTGGGCCCACCGCGCGTACACGCCGCGCCGATGGATTACCAGGTGGCTTCGGGCTGGTTCTACAGCCAGGCCGGTGGGGGCGGCGGCCGGGGCTTCGAGATTCAGGACACGGGGCTGGATGGGCGCGGCCAGACAATCAAACTCTACTCCGCCTTCGCGCGCCTGGGTGGAGTGTCGGACCTTGGCTACCCCGCGTCTAACCGCTACCTGGGCGCGGATGGGTTTGTTTACCAGGCCACGCAGACAGCGCTGCTGCAGTGGCACGCGGAGACCGATACCGTGCAGCTGGCGAACCTGTTCGATCAGCTCAGCCAACGGGGCGACGATCCGCGGCTCCTGGCGATGGGTATTCCTCCACCCATCCCGAACGATGGTTCCGGTGGAAACTACGCCAAAGCGGTGCAGATCCGCCTCGCCTGGCTGACCAACGCGTCGATCAAGGCCAAGTTCCTGGCCAATCCCAATCCCGCCGCCGGCCCGTGGAACACGGCGGACGCCATCGACCTGTACGGCTTGCCCACCTCCCTGCCAGTGCGCGCTGGCCCCTTCATGGTGCAGCGGTTCCAGCGTGCTGCCTTCCAGCTGTGGCTGGACACTGTGCCGGGACAGCCGGCGGCCGGCACCGTGGTACCGATTCTGGGAGGCGACCTGGCCAAACAGTTTGGCCTGGTGCCCGCGGCGGCGCAGGTTGGCCTCAGCCCCGGTCAGGTGGCGCCCGGCCAATCGCCGGGCGTGCAGGCCATGGCCGTGTTACAGCCGGCGGTGGACCTGCTGCGGCAGTACGACCAGGCGCACCACACCACGTACATGCAAAATCTGGCCGACCATCAGGTCAATGTCATTGTGGCCACTATCAGCCAGCCGGGCGAGCTGGGCTACTTCAGTCCGGACGACAACACCATTCGCATAAACGACACGAACCTAGGGGAGGATGCGCACGACATAGCTGACCTCATCGCGCACGAAAGCTCCCATGCACTGGACTACTGGGGCGGAGTGGACATTACCAGCGTGCAGGGCTGTTACGACACCGAGCTCACGGCCTTTCGCCACCAGGCGGACGTGTGGCTGTGGTTTTACCCCGGCGGCAAAGCTGGCCCAGCGGACAAACTGGACCAGTTTTTGAACGGCATCGCCAACGAGGTGATGAGCGACCCCACCGGCTTCGTCCAGCAGCTGACGCGGGTGTACCACCACCAGTGCACCGGCAGCTGAGCCCCGCGCCTGGGCTCGCCAGCGGCCCGCATTCTCCTTCTGACTGACGAGCCGAGGCCCGGCATTTCCGTACCGGCGCGCAGGCATCGCCGCCTGGTCGTAAAGGTTGCACGGCAGCCGTCGATAGTTGAGTTGAGGCAGGGATGCTCGGGGTGAGGCGCTCCTAGCGGAGTGAGCTGGAATGGATTCCAGCCCCCATCACGGCACCCGGTTGCGGTAAGGCCCGGCGGAGGAATACGCCGGGCCTTACCGTTTTTCGCGGCACGACAGTTGCAGTGCCAGTGGCTATGGGCGGGATAATGCAGCGTATGCGCATCTCTCGCCGGTTGCTCGGCATGTGGCCCGCGACCATCGGCGCGGGATTGCTGGGAGCCATGCTGTACCTGTTGGGCAGAGAGCGCAAGCGCGACGCCGATGCACCCATTCTGGGTGGGTGGCCACGCGTCGTGGTGATTGGCGCCGGCTTCGGCGGCCTTCGCACGGCCCGCGCACTCGCCGGCGCCGAGGTCGAGGTGACGCTGCTCGATCAGCACAACTACCACCTCTTTCAGCCGCTGCTCTACCAGGTGGCGACGGCCGCCGTGGAGCCGGAGGAGATTGCGCACCCAGTTCGCCGCATCCTCAAGCGCGTACGCAACGTGCGCTTCCGCCTGGCTATCGTGCAGGGCATCGACTTCGCCGAGCGTACCGTACGCACGGACGGCGGTCCCGTGCCATACGACTACCTGGTGGTGGCCTCCGGCAGCACCACCAATTACTTCAACATTCCTCACCTGGAGGAGCACGCACTCAGCCTGAAGGACCTCGGTCAGGCTGTGGCCTTGCGCAACCACCTGTTGGAGCAGTTCGAACGGGTGGGCGCCGAAGCGGACCCCCAACGGCGCGCGGCGATGCTCACCTTTGTCGTGGCCGGCGGCGGGCCCACGGGCGTGGAATACGCCGGCGCACTGGCCGAGCTCATCCGCCTGGTGCTCGTTCAGGATTATCCCGCGCTGGATACACAGGACGTGCGAGTGGTGCTGGTGGAGGGTGCTCCGCACCTGCTGCCGCCCATGGCCGATGGACTCCGGAAGTCGGCTCTGAAGAAGCTGCGCGAAAAGGGCGTGGAAGTGCGGCTGAACACCATGGTGAAGGACTACGACGGCGAGCGCATCGTGCTGTCCGATGGCAGTGCCATTGCCAGCCACACCCTGGTGTGGAATGCCGGGGTGCGAGCCACCGACCTGGGCCGGGCGATGGGTGTCGAACTGGCGCGCGGCGGGCGTGTGCCTGTGCAGCCCACGCTGCAGCTGGCCGGCCATGCCGAAGTCTTCGTCATCGGCGACCTGGCCTACCTGGAGATCAAGGGCAGCCCACTGCCCATGGTGGCCCCCGTGGCCCTGCAGCAGGGCGAGCACGTGGCGGCCACGATTCGCCGGGACCTCGCCGGCCAGCCGCGGCAACCCTTCCGCTATAGGGACCGCGGCACCATGGCGACCATTGGCCGCAACGCCGCTGTGGCCCAGATCGGCCGGCTTGAGG
>DATKQD010000182.1:0-14647 GCA_035532895.1 Chloroflexota bacterium | reverse complement strand
CGCTCGCGCTATTCGGCTATGTACTGGCGGCGCTGTTGGCTCGCCCGAATGCGTACGAAGTGCTGCGCGGCACCTTCATCCCGACCTTCAGCCTGGATGCGAAGTTCCTGACCGCGCTGGTGGCTATCCTCGGCACCACTATCTCGCCCTACTTGTTCTTCTGGCAATCGAACCAGGAGGTCGAGGAGGAGATCAGTATGGGCCGGACAAGGCTGCGGCAGCGCCGCGGCGCCACCGACGCCGAACTCAAATTCGCGGCCATCGACGTGGACGCCGGAATGGCGCTGTCGTGTGTGGTGATGTACTTCATCATCTTTGCCACCGCGGCCACGTTGTTCAGGGCCGGCAAGACCGACATTCAATCAGCGACGGACGCTGCCGAGGCCCTACGGCCAATCGTTGGCAACGCCTGCACCATCCTCTTCGCCATTGGCCTTATGGGGGCAGGATTTCTGGCGGTGCCCATCCTCACCGGAGCCGGCGCCTACGCACTGGCCGAAGCCTTCGGCTGGCGCTATGGGCTGGACCGCGCCCCCGGCCGCGCCAAAGAGTTCTACGCCGTCATTGCGCTGTCCACCCTGGTTGGCATGCTCATCAACTTTGTGGGCATCAACCCCATCGCCGCTCTGGTTTGGACCGCGGTGATCTACGGCTTTCTTGCCCCGCCATTGCTGGTGCTGGTCATGCTTGTGGCTAACAATCGAGCGATTATGGGCAAGCGCGTCAATGGCTTGGTTTTGAACCTGCTCGGCTGGCTGACCACCGCGGCCATGTTCGCGGCCGCCATCGGTTTCGCGATGACCTGGGGCCACTGATCGCGGCGATTACTGGACCCAGCACCGCCGGCCATTGTGCGTGACCTACGGGCTGAGCGCGCGCCGGTGCTTGCGATGATGGTGCAACTATTAGGCAAAGATGAGCAACTGGCACGCCCGGGCTGATATGAAGGCGCTTGCCGTTGGCCTGGGCGTGGTCACCCTGGGGACCGTGGGCCTCCTGCTGGTGTGGGACGCTACTCCGACCAGCTTTCCCGCTGCCGCGCATGTGGTGCTCGGCGCCACGTCACTCGGACTCATCGCGCTCTCGTATCTCATCTATCAGCTGCACGTTCGGCCGTCCCGCGGGCGGCTGGCACGTGCCATTATCCTGGCGCTGGCTTTCCTGTGCTGGGCTGCCAACCAGGCGCTCGGCGCTGGCCGGCTATCGACCTTGTTCAATGACCTGGCGATCGGGCTGTTTGTCTTTGATGTGCTGCTCACGATGGCCGGCTGGCCAACAGACACGGATGCTCGGCGAGAACTCCTGCAGTAGCCGCTGGCTATCCGTGAACCCTAGTTCCCCGCCGGCGCATAGGCTCGAGCAGGAGGCAGCGCGGCAGGCGGTTCGGTTGGGGGAGGCGAGGAATGCGCGCCAAAGACATCGCGATTGTGGATTTTGAAGGCGCAGTAGACGCCCAGCAGTCCCAGGATCGCCGCTCCCGCGAAAGCCTCGTGGAAGGCCAGCAAGGAGGCCCGCTGGGCAGCCGCGAGAGAACTGCCCACAGCGCTGGGGAGCAGAGCCTTGGTGCGGCTGATCAGCAGCGTGGCCAGAATGGCCACCCCAAATGAGGCAGCCGCCTGGCGCTGCGTATTGAACAGCGATGAGGCGCGGCCCATGCGATCTCGCGCAATGGTGGCGAAGGCGGTGGTCTGCACGCTCACCATCATGAACGCGCCGGACACCCCCCGCAGCATCATGATGGCTCGGATCCACCAGAGGCTGGTGTGCAGGCCCACCAGCATGAGTAGGACTGAGGTCAGCACGATGCCAAACGTGCAGATGACGAGGTTGAGCCGCGGTCCCAGGCGCAGGTACAGCCGGCTGGTGACCTGCACCATCAGGATGGTGGCCAACGGCTGAACAAACGTGATCAGCCCGGCGTCCAGAGCAGACAGGCCAAGGAGGTTTTGCAGGAACAGCGGTAAGAGGAAGAGGATGCCCGTCTGCGCCGCGAAGAGCGAAAAGGCGATCAGGTTGGCGATTCCGAAGACGCGATTACGCAGCAGCCCCAGATCGAGCATAGGGATGGCCATCCGGCGCTCGAACTTCACCAGCAGCGCGAAACTCAGCAGGCCGCCCAGCCCGGTGAGCAGAACAACCGGCGCCCCCCAACCGATCTCGGGCCCCTGGGACAGCGCGTAGAGCACGCCGGCCAGCCCGAGGGCGGAGAAGACAAAGCCAAAGGGGTCGAATCGTCCCGCGGCCGGCTCCGTGTGCTCGCGCAGCGCCAGGAAGGAGAAGGCAAACGAAAGGATGCCGACCGGCACGTTGACATAGAAGATCCAGCGCCAGTTGATGTCGGTCACCAGGAAACCGCCCAGCAGCGGGCCGAGCATGGGCGCCAGTTGCGTTGGTACGCCAATGATGGCCGACGCGCGAGCGCGCTCTTGCGCCGAGAAGACGCGGTACATCATGGCTGTGCCGACAGGCGTCATCATCCCGCCACCAATGCCCTGAATCACACGGAAGATGGCCAGCGATTCCACACTCCAGGCACGGCCGCACAACGCTGAGCCCACTACGAAGGTAGCTGTGGCAAAGAGGAAGGTCCGTTTTGTGCCGAAGCGATCGCCGATCCAGCCGGAAGCTGGTATCCACACGGCGAGGCTCAGCAGATAGCCGGTCACCACCCATTCCAGCGCGTTGGTTCCGGCGTGAAACTCACGCCCCATGGTGGGCAGCGCGACATTGACAATGGTGGTGTCCAGGATCTCCATGAAGAGGCCGAAGACGAAGGCGCCAGCTACCAGGTAGCGGTACTCGATTCGGCCCGCCAGGCGGCGCGGCATTCTGTAAGTTTACGTTAACGTGAGAATAAAGAGCGTCCGCGACTAGAGAAAATGGGGGCCACGGTTCCTATGCCCCGCATGACTCTTACTCCGGCAGTGCGCTCCGCGCGGTTGGCTAAGCCAACTGCAGCGAAGGTCTTGTGGATGACCAATCAGCCTATCGGCGCCGACGGAGGCAACCTCGCAATGCCCGCCGCTCTTGGGCGCTAGCCTACTGTTGTTTCCGCTACTTCGGAGCGCTCGCTCGAGGCATCATTTTGGCAGCTCGGTGCGCACATCTTCCCACACGCGGCGCAGCAAGCCGGAGGTGCGCCCCTCGCGGTTGAGGAGATGATCGCTGGAGGCGTCGGGCCCCACTTTGGTCAGCGCCACGGCGGCCAGCTGGCTCAGTTTGCCGCCGCCCGTCTTCGCGGTGAGGCTTCCTAAAGCTGCCGTTCCCGCCCCCGCTGCCGCAAGCAGCAGAGGATGTGTGCGGAGCCAGTACTGCGCGCTGCCGCCGCGGGATCGCGCGTCGAAGGCGCCGTGGCAGCCAGGATCGCCTGAAACTGGCGCGTAGAGATTGTTCGGCTGGTCTGAGCTGACTGGCTGATCGGTCATCTGGGATTCGTAGCCGACCTTGGCCAGGTAATGATCGAGCAGCCCGGGCAACAGCTTTTGCCCCAGGGTTGCCTTGAGCGCACCCCAGCCAATGGTCATTTCGCGCACCCTGTGCTCGGAGGCGTAGACCGCCGCGCGGCCGATCAGCTCAGGCTGATAAATCGGCGGCACGGGCTGTGGATGTCGGGGCATCAGCGATTTCACATGATTGAACTGCGGGGTGTTGACCGCGGGCAGGATTAACACCGAAACCTGCACCTTGCTGCCATCGTGCAGCAGCTCCGTTCGAACCGAGTCGCTGAAGCCCCGCATCGCCGCCTTGCTCGCGCAATACGCACTCTGCAGGGGTATGGAACGGTAGGCCAGAGCCGAGCAAACCTGAATGACGGTCCCGTCGTCCCGCGGGACCATGCGTTTCAGGGCAGCCATGGTGCCGTACACCGAGCCCAGGTAGTTCACATTTGTGATCTGCCGGAACTCCTCCATGCTCATTTCGAGAGCCGGCGCCAGCATGGTCACCATGGCGTCGTTCACCCAGGTATCGATGCGGCCCCACTGTCGTTCCACCTTTGCCGCGGCATCTTCCACGGCGTCACTGTCGGATACGTCCAGCGGCAGCAGCAGCGCTTCGCCACCGGCCTGCTGCACCTCTCCGGCAGCCACCGTCAGTGCCTCCTCGCCGCGCCCGATGAGCCCTACCTTGGCGCCTCTGGAGCCGAACGCGCGCACACAGGCGCGGCCGACTCCACTGGTTGCGCCAGTGATGACGACGACCTGGTCCTCCACGGGCTTTGGCATGGCGATTCTCCTCCGCGTTTACTTCGTTCGCACAGCACGTCGAGAACGAACGCTGGAGGGCGCCGCACATTAAAGGCCAGCGTTGGCAAGGCGGCAATGTGTGACTTGGCCGACGCAGCTTCGCCTGGCCTTCTACTTGCGACGGCCGAGGCGTGAATCGGCTCCAAACCGCGTGGCTGCGCGAGCAGCTGCAACATGGCCAGGAAGCCGACCTGGTGCGCCGCCGAGCGATAATCGCATGTTCACTGCTGGGCATAGCGAGCATGTCCGCCGCCACGTTATTTCAGACAGGCATCATCAAACACCTGCCGGACCCGCCGCTGCCGTCGTTCGATGCGGACAAGGTGAATTCGTCGCATCTGGCCTACCGGCTGGGCGCGCCAGATGGTCCGCTGGCGGTGTTGGATTTTGCCGCCAACCTGCCGCTGGCCGCGTTTGGGGGAATACGGCGCAGTCCGTGGATCGCATTGCTCGCGGGTGGCAAAGCGGGCATGGACATGCTTGGCGGCGCGTATTACTTCTCCCTCATGCCACGCAAGGAAAAGGCCTGGTGCCTCTACTGCATCCTCGCAACGCTGGCCGAGGCCGCGGTACTTGCTCTCGCACTACCCGAAATGGGTCGCGCCTTCAAAACCGTGAGCCGCACCCGCTGAGGCGGTTGGCGCCGCCAGCGATCTGCTCTCGAACAAGGCTCAAACCATCCTGGAAACGAACGTTACTTGGCTGAAACTCCGGCGCCGCCGGAGGCGCCGCTCCAGCCGGAATGGTGAACGATTCAAGATCCCAGCGCCAGAACTGGTACTGGCCCGTGCGAATGCCCCAGCGGTTCAGCTCAAAGGGAATCCAGCGCTGTGGGTCCCCGTGTCCGTCGAACCAATGGACGAAGAACACCCGGCGCTTTCCCTGCACCGCGGCCGGAACCAGTCGATGAGACTCCTTGGGATTGTGGAGATACAGGGATGGCGGGTTGCCCCGCAAATAGTAGTTGATGCCTTGCACCCACGCATCAGACAGCACCACGGCTGGCTCTCCCTGGGTGTTGGCCGCGACAAATTGCGCGACTCCACGATCATCGTCCTTGCGGTAATGAAGGTCAGTGAAGTACGCATGATCGAAGCGCAGGCCATTGGCCAGTAGGAGCAGCGTGAATGCCAAGCCGACGGGCCGCAGCACGGTCCACAGGCCATAGCCGCCTGCCGCCAACAGCAGGTACAGCGGCAGTGCCGCCACACTATCGTGGCGCGGATCGAAGAACGCCCGTATCTGGATGAGGCCGAGCAGCGTGAGCGTAGGAACAGCTGCCCAGCAGGCCAAAAACCCCATCCGCCAGAGGCGCTCGGTCAGCATGGCTCTGTCTGCACGGGCGCCCACCACCCAAGCCGCCGCGCCTAGACACGCCGCGGCCAGAAGCACCATGGCGAGCCGGCCTGGGCTTGGCGGATACCCGCGAGAGGTGACTACGCCGCTGACGAACGCCGTGGCGATGATGCGAAGCATCTCCCACACCGATGGGACGGTAAGGGCACCGGAAAGATGCAGCTGAGCCTGCTGAAGCAGCCGGGGCACTTGTGGCAGAAACACTCCAACTGCCAGAAGCTTGGCAGCCGCCCAGCCCAGCGCGAAGCGCCGGGATGCTCGCTTGGCCGCCAGCATAACTGCCAGCGCCACCAGTTCGAAGACATCGACGAACGGACCAAAATAGTGCAAATAGGGCGTGGCAATGGAGACAACGACGAACAACAGCCACACGCCCACCGAACCCCGACGGCGTAAGCGGAGGAAGAGCAACACCGAGAGCCCCGCCGCCAGCTGTACCGGGCTGTACATGCGAGCTTCCTGCGCGTAAGCCAAGTTGAATGGCGAGATCGTAACCACCGCGGCCGCTGCCAGAGCCACAGGCCAACTGAATAGCTCCCGCGCGATGCGAAAGGCGGTAGCGACGAGGAGCGTCGCCGCCATGAGCGACAGAAAACGGACGGCGAACTCCCGATCGCCAGCGCCCAACACCCAGAAGTGCAGGAGGTAGAAGTAGCCCGGTGGATGGATCTCCAGGTCCGGCTGGGGCTGAATCTGGGGCAATGGCAACTCGGCGATCATCACGCTCTCGCCTTCGTCTATCCACAGCCCGTCGCGCCCGATGTCATGCAGATAGAAACCAAGCGCCAGGAGGCAGAGGAGCAATGCCCAGGCCCAGGCTGCCCTCCTCAGGTGTGGCTTAACTTGGGCGGTCTGGCGAAAATTCCAAGCGCCGAGACTATTCCGTTTTGATGGCGTGGCCGCCGAACTCGTTGCGCATCATCGCTAGGAGCTTATCGGCGTAGGTGGCTTCGCCGCGGCTCTGGAAGCGGGCGAAGAGGGCCTCGGCGATGACGGGCGCGGGGACGCTCTCTTCGATGGCGGCGTCGAGCGTCCAGCGGCCTTCGCCGGTGTCCTCAACATACGGCTGCACGCCTTCGAGCTCGGCATCCTTCTTCAGACCTTCGGCGATCAGGTCCAGCAGCCACGAGCGAATGACGGTGCCGGAGCGCCATGCCTCCGCGATGGCGTAGAGGTCCATGCCCGGGAAGGCGAGGGACTTCTTGACGATCTCGAAGCCCTCGGCATAGGCCTGCATGAGCCCGTACTCAATGCCGTTGTGCACCATCTTCACGAAGTGGCCCGAGCCCTCCGGCCCCGTGTGCACCAGGCCGCCATCCTCAGGAGCCAGCGCCGAGAGGATGGGATGACAGTGCTCGAAGATGGGCCGCTCGCCGCCCACCATGAGGCCGTAGCCGTTCTTCAGCCCCCATACGCCGCCCGAAGTGCCGGCATCCAGGTAGTGGCGCCCACGATCGCGCACCAGCGCGGCATCCTGGAGGGCGTTCTTCCAATTGGTGTTGCCGCCATCAATGATGATGTCTCCCGGATCGCCTACCTCTGCCAGCCGGCGGATGGTTTCCGTGGTCGCCTCGCCTGCCGGCACCATCACCCAGATGACGCGTGGCTTGGTTTCAAACTTCGCTGCCAGCTCCGCCAGCGACTCGGCAGGGACAATACCCTGCTGGCCGGCGGCCTGCACAATGGCCGCCGAGTGGTCGTAGCCAATGACACGGTGACCATGCTCCAGCAGGCGCGTAGCCATGTTGCCGCCCATTCGCCCCAGGCCAACCATGCCAATTTCCATCTCTGCTGCCCCCAACCACGAAATCTCAGCGATTATAGGGCGAACAAGCCGGCAGGCGGAGCGGCGCCCTCGGCGCCTTGCCGATCGGCTAATCCGCGCTGCTGGATCGTGCAGCGGCGCGCGAGGCCCAGAACGCGCCCGCTTCGAGCAACGTCTCGAACGTGCCGGCATCGTGCCAATGGCCGGTCAAGATTTCTGCTCGCAGCTCGCCTGTTTCGATGTAACAATTGTTGACGTCGGTGATTTCCAGTTCGTTCCGGTGCGACGGCTGCACCCGGCGAATGAACTCGAACACACGATTGTCGTACAAGTACAGCCCGGTAACGGCGTAGTTGGAATCCGGCAGGGCAGGCTTCTCGGTGATCTTCACGATGCTCCGGCCATCGCCCGGGGCAAACGTGGGCACGCCGAAGCGCTCCGGATCGGGCACTTCTTTCAGGAAGATGGCGGCGCCCGTAGTGAACGATCGCACCGCCGACGAGATGTCCGCGTCGGTGGTGTTGTCGCCCAGGATCACCGCCAGGCTGCCGCCGTCGGCGAAGGCCTCGGCCAGGGCCAGCGCCTGAGCGATGCCGCCCTCCTGCTCCTGATAGGCGAACTCCAGGTGGCGCACGCCCAGGTCGCGCCCATTGCGCAGCACCGGCAGGAAATGGCCAGCGTGCGGGCCACCCACCACCACCAGAATCTCGTCGATGCCCGCGTGCACCAGCGTGTCGATGGGATAGAAGATCATGGGCTTGTCGTAAACCGGCAGCAGGTGCTTATTGGTCGCATAGGTCAGCGGAAAGAGCCGCGTACCCAGCCCGCCGGCGACAACGACGCCCTTCATGACCGGGGGAATTATAGGCAGCGGCACACGCCGAACGACGCCATCAAGCAGTTGCTCAGAGCTTCGGTGGTTTCGGCGCCTGCCTGTTGGCCCGCTCCGGCGCTTGTTCAGCTTCAGCGGCACACAGATCACGCGTCACGCGCTGCATGTAGGATCAGTCGGCGGACGGCAGCCTGTGCCGGCCAGCAGAGGATGGCAAGGAGTGGCTCCATGGCGGGAGTTCGGCTGGTGGTTCAATTCACGGCGGATACGGCCGAGGCGGCCGACGAGCGCATTCGGACGATGGTCGATCGCTGCCGCAAGACAGAGGCGGAAGAGCCGGGCTGCGTGCAATATGAGGTCTTCCGCAGTGCGCTGCGGCCGGAACAGTTCGCCTTATTGGAGCACTGGGCCAGCCAGGAGGCACTGGATACGCACCGCAAAGTGCTGGCGCAGAACCCTCGCCCGCCCGCGGCCTCAAGCATCAGCACCACGCTGGAGATATACGAGCATAAGCCTGGCAGCTTATAACGCCGCCGCTTTTATGGCTGCACGGTGCCGCCTACATGACTGACGAGCCAGGGGAGGGCTGAGCAGCGATGCGGTTTGGGACGTACCACTTCCTCCAGGCGCCGCCGGGCCGCGGCATGAGCCAGGTCCTGGCGGACGAAGTGGACCAGATGGTCCTCGCCGAGGAGCTCGGTTACGACTCTGTGTGGCTGACGGAGCACCACTACGCGGACTACGGCCTCTCGTCGGCACCCAGCGTGCTGGCCGCGGCAGTGGCCGCCCGCACCAGTCGCGTGCGCATTGGGTTTGCCGTGTATGTGCTGCCCTTCCACCATCCCCTGCGGCTGGCCGAAGAGACGGCCACCCTGGACGTGCTCAGCAATGGTCGGCTGACCGTGGGCCTGGGGCGCGGCAACCGGCCACTGGAGTTTGCGGGACATCTCGTGCGCCAGGAGGAAAGCCGTGGGCGCCTGGAGGAAGGCCTCGAGGTGCTGCGCCAGGCGTGGACCCAGGAGCGCGTCACCTTCCACGGCGCCTACTGGCACTTTGACGGCATCCCCGTGTATCCCAAACCGCTCGCGCAGCCGCACCCTCCGCTCGCCTTCGCCGTAACCAGCCAGGACAGCCTGCGCTGGTGCGGCGCTAACGGCTATGCCATCCTCAGCTCCGGCCTGTCGACGCCGCTCCCCGTATCTCTGCAGGCCCGCGCCACGTATGAAGAGGCTCTGCGTACGGCCGGCCACTCCGCCGCGGGCATCGCGGCGCTGCTGAGCCGCTGGACACTGAGCAAGCACGTGTATGTGGCGCCCACGGATGCCGAAGCACAGGCGCAGGCAGAGCCCGCCGAACGCTGGTACCAGGACTCCTTCGCACGATCACTTGAGGCGGCCGGCATTGTCGGGTTGGACGAGGCGGTCTACCGGCAGGCCGAGCAGTCCATCGCCCGCGTGCGGGGCTTGCGCTGGGAGGATTTGCTCCAGAGCGCGCTCCTCGTTGGCTCGCCGGACAGCGTCGCTGCCAAAGTCGACGCGCTCCAGCAGGCTGGCGTGGGTGAGCTGATGTGCTGGACCAGCTTCGGCGGCCTGGATCCTGCCCTCGTGCGCCGCTCTATGCGCCTGTTCGCCCAAGAGGTGATGCCCGCCTTCCACGGTTGAAGCGGCCCTCGGCTCTACTCTTTTCAGAGATATACAATAGGCGCCAGTTATCTCACTGAGGAGTCAAGAAAATGGCCGGTATCTGTGAAGGCCGCGTCGTCATCGTGACGGGATCGGGCCGCGGCCTCGGCCGGGCGCACGCCCTGGAGTTTGCCAGGCAGGGCGCCAAAGTCGTGGTGAACGACGTTGGCGCGGAGTTGGACGGCACCGGTTCCTCCAGCGGGCCGGCGGGTGAAGTGGTCAATGAGATCCGCGGCATGGGCGGCCAGGCCATCGCCAACGGCGACGACGTGGCTGACTGGGAGGGTGCCAAGCGCATCATCGACAGCGCTATCAACACCTTCGGCGACGTGCACGTGCTGGTGAACAATGCCGGCATCCTGCGGGACCGCATGCTCATCAACATGACGCCGGAAGAGTGGGATGGCGTCATCCGCGTGCATCTGCGCGGCCTGTTCTGCATGAGCCAGCAAGTAGCGGTGCACTGGCGCGAGCAATCCAAAGCCGGCCAAGCGGTGGACGCGCGCATCATTAACACCACCTCGCCCAGCGGCCTGTACGGCAACGTGGGGCAAACCAACTACAGCTCCGCAAAGGCGGGCATCGCCGCCTTCACCGTGACTGCCGCGCAGGAGCTGGGCCGCTACGGCGTGACCGTGAACGCCATCTCCCCCGGCGCCCGCACGCGTATGACCGAGACGATCCAGCGGCCAGGTCGGGCCGAGCCCACACCGGGCGAATGGGACCCGGGCGATCCGCTGAACGTCTCCTCCATGGTGGTCTGGCTGGCCAGCCCCGAGGCAAAGGACATCACCGGGCGCGTGTTCAACGTGCGCGGCGGCAATATCAGCGTGGCCGAGGGCTGGATCGCCGGCCCCGAGGTGAACAAGGATGCGCGCTGGGACCCGGCCGAACTGGGCCCCGTGGTGCACGACCTGGTGAGCAAAGCTCGGGCCAACGCCGGCCCCTTCGGCAAGCTGCCAGCCAAAGCTCCCGCGGGCGCCTAGCCGAGCAGCTCCCGAATCACCATGGCTCCACTGAACTTCTGGAATATCGCCCAGGACGAGCCCGAGCGCATAGCGCTGGTGGACCCGGCAGGCCACCAGCGGACGTACGGTGACCTGAACGCCGGCTGCAACCAGCTGGTACACGGGCTACGTGCGCTCGGCCTCCAACCGGGCGACGCCATCGCCGCCATGCTGCCGAACTCCCCTGAGGCAATGGAACTGCACCTGGCGGTTCAACAGGCCGGCTGGTACCTCATTCCCATCAACTTCCACCTGGTTGGCCCGGAAGTCGCCTACTTGATCAACGACAGCGAGGCCAAGGTCTTCGTGGCACACGAGAGCTTTGCGCCCGCCGCCCTCGCCGCGACGACCGAGCTGAACTTTCCGCTGGATCGCTGTTTTGCCGTGGGCCACATTCCAGGCTTTGCGCCCTACGAGCAGCTGAAAGCCGGCCAACCGGCCGATCGCCCAGCCAACCGTACGCTGGGCATGGTGATGAACTACACCTCGGGCACCACCGGCCGCCCCAAAGGCGTGCGCCGGCCGCTGCCCGGCACCGAGCCGGACGACAGCATGTTTGGCGCGCTGCGCGGCTACGGCATTGAGCCGTTCGACGACAATGTGCACCTGCTGTGCTGCCCCTGGTACCACACGGCACCCCTGGTGATGGTGAACCCGTCGCTGCACATGGGCCACAAGGTCGTGATCATGGATCGCTTCCTGCCGGAGCGCTTCTTGCAGCTGGTTCAAGAGCACAGGGTGACCGTCACGCACGTCGTGCCCACGCAGTTTGTACGCCTGCTGGCGCTGCCGGATGACGTGCGCGCCAGGTACGACCTATCGTCCCTGCGCAGCGTCATCCACGGCGCGGCGCCCTGCCCGCCGGACGTGAAGCGCAAGATGATCGAGTGGTTTGGGCCAGTGCTGGACGAGTACTACGCCTCGACAGAGGGCGTGGGAGGCACCATCGTCCACTCGGAGGAATGGCTGAAGAAACCGGGTACGGTGGGCAAGCCGCGGCCGGAGGTGGAGATGCTGATCCTGGACGACAGCGGCAACGAAGTGCCGCGCGGCCAGGTAGGCACCATCTACACCAAGTCGCTCCGCGGCAGTGTGGAGTACTTCAAAGACCCCGAGAAGACGGCCCGCGGCCGCCACGGCCAGCACTTCACCGTGGGCGACGTCGGCTACCTGGACGAGGACGGCTACCTCTTCCTCGCGGATCGCAAGATCGACATGATCATCTCAGGTGGGGTGAATATCTACCCCATCGAGATCGAGAACGTGATCATCGGGCACCCCAAGGTGCTGGATGTGGCCGTGTTCGGCATCCCCAACGAGGAGTGGGGCGAGGAGATCAAGGCCGTCATCGAGCCGCTGCCGGGCGACGAAGCCGGCCCCAGCCTGGCCGCGGACATTCTGGCCTACTGCGATGGCAAAATAGCTCGCTACAAGCTGCCCAAGTCCATCGACTTTGTGGCTGCCATGCCACGCGACCCCAGCGGCAAACTCTACAAGCGCAAGCTCCGCGAACCCTACTGGGAAGGTCGCCAGCGCTCCATCTAGGCGCGCTGGCGACTCCGCTCCCAACCTGAAGCTGGGAGCGTGCGGCGGAGCGGGTTCGGCGAGAAGTTCCGCCGGAAAGCCATTGGCGGCCCTCCGCCGATCCCCTGTCGCCACAGCTGGCGAGCTCAATCGACCCTCTGGAGGAACCCCACCCCGGCCGCCGCGGCAGGTTTCCGGCCCGAACTACTCGATCTAGACGCGCGCCAGGAGCTTGAGCTGGGAGGCGATCTGGGACAGGCCGCCATTAGAGCCGGAGTTGGCGGCGTGCGGGCGCTGCTGCAGCATGTTGGCCAGCTGTTCCGTGGCAGCGGCGTTATCCCGGGAGATGGTGGCGACGGCTTCGACCATGGCGGCCAGCTTCTCGATGTCACCCAGCAGGTCGCGCGTGACACTGGTGTTGGCCTTGGCTTTATCGCCAAAGCTCTCCACCGCGTTCACGATCTCATTGGAACTGGCGGTCATTTCCTCCACGGCGGCGGAGATGTTCTGCACCTGCTCGTTATTGCGTGCGACCGATTCCAGAATCTGCTGCAGGGCGTTGCCGGCGTCAGACCCGAGGTTGGAGCCTTCTTCCACTTCCTGCGAGCCCACGTGCATGGCCTGCACAGCGGCAGCGGTTTCGTCCTGCGTGGTCATGATGAGCTCGCCAATTTCCTTGGTGGCACGGCTGGTGCGCTCAGCCAGCTTGCGAACCTCGCTGGCAACTACGGCGAAGCCTTTGCCCTGCTCACCAGCCCGCGCGGCCTCAATAGCAGCGTTGAGGGCCAGAAGATTGGTCTGGTCCGCGATGTCGTCGATCACCTGCACGATGTTGCCGATCTGCCGGGAGCGCTCGTCCAGCTTCTGCACTTTGTCGGCGGAGCTGAGCACTGTGTCCTTGATGACATTGATGCTCTGGATGGTGCGGCGTACCGCGTCCTCACCCTGCTGGGCCAGAGCCGCGGCTTCCTCCGAGGCAGCGGCGACCTTTTGCGCATTGGTGGCCGTATCTTCCAGCGCGCGCGACACCTCGACCACCGCTCGGATGGTTTGCTCGGTGGCGGCGATGTTATCGGCGGTAGCTTTATCCAGCACGTTGATCGTTTCGGCGATGCGCGAGGCCAGCCTGCTGGCCTGTTCGGTCTTCTCCAGCTGAGATGCCGATCCGCCCGCGACCGCGTCCACCGTCATGGAGGCGATGTTCAGCGCTTCAACCGAATCGTCCGAGGCTTTGTTCACCTCAACGTGGCCCAGATACTCGGCCACCTCATTGAGCTTCTGGGAAACGGTGCGCAGCTGGGCCTTGTTGGCGGCCAGGTCCTCGCCTGAGTCACGCAGCATTCGGCCGGCCGAATGTGACGCTTGAAAGCCCCCAATGAGCGCCACCAACGCCGCGATGATGGCCAGGATTGCCAGCACACTAAGCGCCGGCTGGGCAAGGAGCGCCAGCACCACGATGGCGACATCGAGCACCGCCGCGACAACCGCTACACCCAAAATGGTGGACCGCAGGGTGGACGGACTCATACCCTTGCTCTCCCTCTCAAAATCACTCCCATTCTATAGTCGCTGGCGGCTTGGAAGAAATGTCGTACACCACTCGGTTCACCCCAGGTACCTCGTTCACGATGCGGTTGGAGACACGAGCGAGCAGGTCATAGGGGAGGCGCGCCCAATCGGCCGTCATCGCATCGGCACTGGTGACCGCGCGGATGGCCACGAGATTGGCGTAGGTGCGCCGGTCACCCATCACGCCCACGCTGAGAACGGGCGTGAGCACCGCGAACGACTGCCACAGCTCCTTGTACAGGCCGGCTGCCTGAACCTCCTCCAGCACAATGGCATCGGCTTCCCGCAGGGTGGCCAGCCGCTCGGGCGTGACCTCGCCGATCACCCGAATGGCCAGGCCTGGCCCGGGAAAGGGCTGCCGCCATACCAGCTCATCCGGCAGTCCCAGGCTCAGGCCCACTTCGCGCACTTCATCCTTGAACAAGTAGCGCAGCGGCTCCACGAGCTGATCGCCCCGCCAGGGCATGTCTTCAGGCAAGCCGCCGACGTTGTGGTGGGTCTTGATAGTGTGCGCGGCCGTGGTGTCGTGCGAGGTGCTTTCAATGACATCCGGGTACAGCGTGCCCTGGGCCAGGAAGTCAGCCTGGCCCACACGCGGTCCGGCCGCCTCGGCCATAAACACGCGAATGAACTCGTCGCCTATGATGCGCCGCTTCTGTTCCGGGTCT